>CBFGTW010000038.1:0-31116 GCA_965651855.1 uncultured Verrucomicrobiales bacterium | reverse complement strand
TCCAGGGCGCCAACCAGCGTTTGCTCATGTCCATGCAGCCTCCCACATCCCCCAACACCCGACAAGCAAACACTCCTATTTTTTGTGCGGGAATTTGTGTGTGCAGGCGTTTCGAAGTGGGCGTTTCGCGACCCGGGAATTTGTGGTGGGCGGGCCGAAACAAGCCGCGAAGCCAGAGGAGCACCGCGGAGCCGAGCCGCACATGAGGAGAACGGCTGCGGGACCCGAACGCGCATCGACCCCGCGAGCCAAGGCCCAGGAAATCTGCGTCTCCTCACCGAGCAGACACCGTGTCTAGCGCGGGTGTCGTGCCTCTGCGCCTCGGGCGGTTCAGGCGAGCCTTGCGGCGAGGAGCTCCCGCTGGAAGACGAGTTCCTTGGGGAGATGATCGTAGAGATCGATGAAAAGCTCACCTTGGCTGACCAGCTCGGCCTTCCACTCGCTGCGATCGAAACGCATCAGCCGGTCAAAGGCCTGCCGGTCGAAATTTTCGAGGCCCTCGATGTTGAAGTCCTCGAACCATGGCGTCCACCCGATCTGCGTCTCGTGGCCGGCGGCGGCGCCGCGGCAGCGGTTCACGATCCATTCGAGGACGCGCATGTTCTCGCCGAAGCCAGGCCAGAGGTAGTTGCCCTCGGCGTCCTTGCGGAACCAGTTCACGTGGAAAAACCGCGGGAGGTGCGTGAGGTAGCGGCGGATCTCGAGCCAATGGCCGAAGTAGGCGCCCATGTTGTATCCGGCGAAGGGCAGCATCGCCATGGGATCGCGGCGCACCTTGCCGATCTGGCCGAAGGCCGCGGCCGTCATTTCCGAGCCCATCGTCGCGCCGACATAGACGCCGTGGCTCCAGTTGAAGGCTTGGTAAACGAGCGGCATCGTGGTGGCGCGGCGGCCTCCGAAAATGATGCCGTCGATTGGCACGCCGTCGGGATCCTGCCAATTGGGATCGATCGTCGGACATTGGCTGGCGGGTGCGGTGAAGCGGGCGTTCGCATGGGCGGCGGGTCGACCACTGTCCGGCGTCCAGTCCCGGCCCGTCCAGTCGATCAAGTGCGCGGGCGGCTCCTTCGTCAGGCCTTCCCACCAGACGTCGCCATCGTCGGTGAGCGCGACGTTGGTGAAAATCGTGTTTCCGCGGATGGATGACATGGCGATCGGATTGGTCGCCTCCGAGGTTCCCGGAGCGACGCCGAAGAACCCGGTCTCCGGGTTGATCGCGTGGAGTTTCCCGTCCTTGTGCGGCCAGAGCCACGCGATGTCGTCGCCGACGATCGACGTTTTCCAGCCGGCTTTCTGGTATGACTCCGGCGGGACGATCATCGCGAGGTTCGTTTTGCCACACGCGGAAGGAAAGGCGGCGGCGAAGTAGGTCTTCGTGCCGTCGGGCGCGTGAATGCCGGCGATGAGCATGTGCTCGGCCATCCACTGGTGCTCGCGGGCGATGTTCGAGGCGATGCGCAGAGCGAGGCATTTTTTCCCCAGCAGTGCGTTGCCGCCGTATCCGGATCCATACGACATGATCTCCCGGGTCTCCGGAAAATGGACGATGTATTTCTCCTCGTTGCAGGGCCACGGCACATCCTCCACTCCGTCTTCCAGGGGAGCGCCCACCGAGTGGAGGCAAGGGATGAAAACCCCGTGGCCGTCCCGCTTCCGGGGAACCTTTCCGGCAACCTCGTCCTCGAGCCGCTTCAGGACGTCCGCTCCCATGCGGCACATGATGCGCATGTTCACCACCACGTAGGCGCTGTCCGTGATCTCGACTCCCACCTTCGACAGCGGCGAATCGAGCGGTCCCATGCAAAACGGGATCACATACATCGTGCGGCCCTTCATGCAGCCGCGGAACTTCCCGCGCAGCTTCTCGCGCATCTCGCCCGGGTCCGCCCAGTGGTTCGTCGGCCCCGCCTCGTCGGGCCGCTTGGTGCAGATGAACGTGCGGTCCTCCACGCGGGCCACATCCGAAGGAGCCGAGCGGGCGAGAAAGGAATTCGGGCGCTTCTCCGGATTGAGGCGGGTGAAGACGCCCTGCTCGACGAGGAGCGAGGTGAGCCGGTCCCACTCCTCCTGCGAGCCGTCGCACCATTCGATGGCCGCCGGCTGGCACAGCGCGGCGGTTTCATCGACCCAAGACTGCAGTGTGGCGACGGAGGTGCGGGAAATTTCGCTCATGTCGCTGCCATTCAACGGGCACAACCGCGCCAATGCAACGGATTGGCGGAATGCGCGGGAAAAATGAGCCGATCCGGCCGAAAGAAAAGGCGGCGGGAGACCGGCCCGCCGCCTTCGGATGCTTTTCGTCCGGGCCGCCGTCGCCCCGCGCGCGAAGCGGTGGCCGCCCTGAAAAACCACACCATGAAAACTCGCTGGAAAGAACGCGTGCCACCGCCCGAATCTTTCCGCGGAATCGCGAAATCGCGCGGAACCTTGCGGCGGAACCAAACGCATGGTAACCCCCGCGTGGCATGGGAACGGCGGAGCGAGAATACACGCGCGGGAGCCCGGGATTCGCGCCGCGTCTCACCCCGGTCGTGAAGTGGCTGCTGATCGCGAACGTGGCAGTCTACTTCCTGGACCTCCTCGTGCTCGACCACGCGCTGAGGATCTTCGGCACCTTCGCGGTCCGGTCCGCGATCTTCGAGGGGCGGGTGTGGCAGTTCGTGACGTTCCAGTTCCTCCACGGCAGCTTCTTCCACCTGCTGGCGAACTCGATCGGTCTGTATTTCTTCGGTCCGTGGATGGAGCGCTGGTGGGGCTCCCGGCGTTTCGTCGCATTCTACCTGCTCTGCGGCATGGCGGGGGCGGCGTTCTACACGCTGCTCTATTTCACAGGAATCTTCCCCGAGCAAACCACCGACTACACCGGGCTGATCGGTGCATCCGCCGGCATCTACGGCATCCTCATCGGTGTCGCCGTGATCGCGCCGCATACCCGAGTCGCCTTGCTTTTCCCGCCGACCGAAATGTCGATGCGCACCTTCGCCATCGCCATCCTCGTGATCGCCGTGGGCGCGATCCTGCTCCAGATGGGCGGCAACGAAGGCGGCGAGGCCGGCCACCTCGGCGGCGCGATCCTCGGCTACCTCCTGATCAAGAGCCCGCGGCTCCTCGGCTGGGCCAGCGGCGAAAAAAGCGAGGTCGAAATCATCCGCCCGAAGGCGTTCCGCCGGCGCTCCGAGTCGAAACTCCGGCCTCGCAGCCAGATCGACCTCTCCACCCAGTCCGAAGTGGATCGCATCCTCGACAAAATCTCGCGCGAGGGCTTCCAAAGCCTTACCGAAGCCGAGCGCGATACGCTCCGCAAAGCCTCCGAATCCCACCGCACCGACCGATGACCGACGCCGAAATGATCGACTGCCCGGAGGATGCGGCGCAACTCGCCCGCCTGCGCGCGATCATGCACCGCCTGCGCGCCCCCGGCGGCTGCCCATGGGACGCCGAGCAGACGCACGAGTCGCTCGTCAGCAACCTCATCGAGGAAGCCTATGAAACCGTGGACGCGATCCGCAGCGGCGACATGGCGCACCTCAAGGAGGAGCTCGGCGACCTGCTGCTGCAAGTCGTCTTCCACGCCGAGATCGCCGAGGAGGGCGAAAAATTCACCCTCGACGACGTCGCCCGCGGCATCAGCGACAAGTTGGTGCGCCGCCATCCGCACGTCTTCGCCGCGAGCGATGCCGCGGATTCACAGGCCGTGCTGCGGCAGTGGGACGAGATCAAACGCGGCGAAAAGGGCCACGCGAAGGAACCCTACCTGCATGGCGTCGGCAAGGGCCTGCCCGCCCTGCTCCGCGCCTCCAAGCTCCAGAAAAAGGCCGCGAAAATCGGCTTCGACTGGCCGATCGAACTGGGCGTGCTGGCGAAAATCCGCGAGGAGCTGCTCGAACTGCAGTCCGCCGTGGACGCGCAGAACCTCGACGCGGTGGCCGAGGAGCTGGGCGACCTGATGTTTTCCGTGGTGAATCTCGCGCGTTTCCGGAATCTCGATCCCGAGGTGCTGATGGCGCGCTCGAACGCGAAATTCGAGGGCCGCTTCAACGAAATGGAGCGCCTGCTCTCCGAGGCGGGCGTGACGCTCGAAGAGGCGACCCCCAGCCAGATGGAGGAAGCTTGGCAGAAGGTGAAGCGCGCCGAACGCTGAAGACCGGCGGCGCACATCAACCTGCCGGCGCGGGGCCGTACGACGCGTCCTTCATCACGGTGGCGAGCGTGGTGTAAGTGAGCGCCCAGGCTTCGTGGTGCGCCGGCGTCCAACCTTCGCCGAGACCTTTCTCCAAGGTATCGAGCAACGCGGCTCCGACGGTGTCGTAGTGCTCCGCCTTCACCCCGTAGCCGACGTGACGCCGGCCCATCGCCTGGATGGCGCCCAGCAGTTGCCCGAGATCGCCGAGGCCGCGGACGGCGGTGGTGATCATGAGCATCAGCTTCTTGCCCTGTTCGCGCATGTCGGACTCCGCGAAGAGTGTCTTCAGCGACGGATCGAGCTCGAACAAGCGCGCGTAGAACAGCTCCGCGGCGGTTTCGGAGATGGGAACGACCTGTTCCCAGCTGGTTTGGACGAGTTGTTTTTGTTCTTCTGTCATGATTCGGATCGGGAGTTATAAATTGGGAATGGAAATGGACCGCGAATAGACACAGATAATCGGAATCCGGTGATTTCTGACGGAGCGGCGACCCTCATTCAGAAGCCATGGTCAACGTCCATCTTGCGTCCATCCGCGGTTTCAATTCCACTTGTTGTTGTCAGGGATTTCTGAGACTGGCGGCGGCCATGAATTTCACCGCGGCGGCGATTTGCTCGTCACTGTAGCTGTCTTCGCCGCCACGCGGGGGCATGGTGCCCTCGCTGCCGGAGAAGCCCTCGATAGCGTGGGGGACGAGCACATCGAGGCCTTTCGCGACGCGTGGCTCCCACGCCTCGCGGCGGCTCAGGCGTGGCGCTCCTTCTTCGCCGTGCTCGTGGCAGAGGTGGCAGGTCTGGTGGTAGATCTCGCGGCCACGGAGCAGTTCCGGATCGTCCGGCACCCAGTCCGAGGCCGCCGCCGGCTTGGCAGTCGCCGGAGCTTCGGCAGCGGCGACGGGTTCGGCGCGATCGCAGGAAACGTCGAGCACTGCGAGCCCGCCGAAGACGATGGCATTGCGGATTCGGTTCATGGCGAAGGCGGGATCAGTCGATCGGGATGCGGATGACGACGCCGCCCATGACATCGCCGAGTTCAAACTCCGGATAATCCGCGGCGCGATCCGGATGTTCGTTGTGACAACTGGCGCAGGCCGGTGCGACCGCCTTGTCCGGGTAGACGCCGATGAAGTATTTCCGGCCGGCGATTTCTTCCTCGCCGGTCCATTTCGCCTCCTTCGGGTTGTCCACGAGATATTGCAATCCCTCGTCCACCTTCGGCGTCTTCTTCCGGGCATTCTCCAGGTTGAGCGGCCAGAGAGACTGCAGCGAGTATGAGAAATTCACGGGCTTTTCCTCGATCAGATCCACCTCCTCCGCGCCCATGCGGAACACTTGGGCGGGCAGGGGCAGCGCCTTCTCGTCGGTGAAGTTCTCATGCGCCGCGATCACCTTTTCCTGGTTCACGAGGCGGTTGATCACCTTCTGCGCGTAGACCTTCCGGTCGGCGGAGAGGACCGTATAGACGGTATCCGCGACTTGTTCGGGTGTGAATCCGCCCGCGGGCGCGGCGGCTGTTTCGGCTTCGGATTTGCCGCAGGAACTCAGGCCGCACGCAGTTGCGAATGCGGCTCCGGCGATGACGACACAGGTGTTGTTTTTCATTTCGTTCGGGGCTGTTGGCTTGTCTTTTTCTCTTCGGTTCCGGGTGATTCCGGAGCGGCGGATTCGTTCCGCAGCAGCTCCATCATCAGGGGATCGTTCCGTTGCGTCGCGCGCTCGCGCGCCCAGTCGCAGCTCTCGACGTGGACCGCGGGGCGGCCGGTGAAATTCCGGCGGACCAGCGCGTCGTCGGCCAGCGAGTCGATGGCGAACGGCAGTCCGTGGCAGCTCTGGCAGACGTTGCGCAGCATCTTCTCGCTCGGGCGGAGATTGGCGCTCTGGTTGTGTTCGACGCGCAGGCCACCGTGGCCGTCCTCGACGCGCGGCATGTGGCAGGTCGCGCAGGAGACGCCGCTGCCAGGCGAGAGCGCGCCCGCCAGCTCGCGCTCCCACAGCCGGGCGTGCGGGGAATCGGCGTAGGCACGCGTGTGGTCGTCGTCGTGGCACTGGACGCAGGCCGCCATGGACGCATGGGCGCGGCCGAAATCGTGGGAGCCGCCGGTGCCGTGGCACGCGGTGCAATCGAGAGGGCGATGCGCGGCAGCCGGCTTCATCGGCTGCCGCGCCTGGCCGGGCGTCATCGGGGAAAGCCCCGCGGCGAGGCGCATGCCATGCTTTCCGCGGAGGAATCCGTCGTGGGCGTCGCTGTGGCAGGTGGCGCAGGTGGAGAGCGGCACCTTGTCGCTCCAGCCATCGCCGCGGGGATCGTGGCAGGCGGAGCAGTTCACTCCGGCGGCGGCGTGCTTGTCTTCCGACCACGCCGAGGCGTGGAGCGCCGCACCGGAAACGGCTGGCGGATAGTCCGCATCGGTGACGGCGAGCCGGGAGACGCCGGCGTTTTCCGCGAGATAGGCGGAAAGTTCCTCCACGCCTGCGACGCGCGGCACCGCGAGCACGGGCGGCTCCAGCGAGTGGCGCATCAGGTGGCGTTCGTAGAGCGAGCGGTTGTCGTGGTAGTTGTGGCAACCGGAAGTGGCGCAGGTTTGGAATGGCAGATCGCGGTGCGTCTCGCGCTCCTCGATGGTGGCTTGGTGGCAGTGGAGGCAATAATCGGCGGGGACCGTGAGGCCGGCGGGCGCGGTGTGCTCGGGTTTGTGCTCGGTGTGGCAGGTCACGCAGCGCGAGGCGTCGATCTTGGCGAGGAACGGCTGGTTTTCCGGCTTCCTGAATTTCACCAGGGGATGTGAGTCGCTCGCCTCCTCGAGGTCTTGCTCGTGGCAGTTGAGGCACGCTTGGTTCGAAACCGCGCTGACCAGCAGGCCGTCCGGCGTGGTGTCGTGGCAGGCCGAGCATTTCAGCTCGATCTGGTAGTGGCCGTGGGACGTCTCTCCCGGAAGGATCGCCGTCTTGTCCTCGGCGAAGAAGAACAGGTGGTAAAGCCAGCCGCACAGCCCGCCGGAGAGCGTGAGCCACAGGAGCGGTTGGAAACGGCGGCGGAGAAAGGTCGGCATTTCCAGCGGCTAGTAGAGGTAGGCGGCGGCGATGTGCCAGGCGACGAGCACGGGCAGCGGCCAGAACAGGACGTAGTGGGCGACGAGCAGCGGAGGGCGGAATCTTCGCGCGATTCCGCCCGCACGGCCGGCCTGCGACTCGAGCGAGGCGGCGATGCCGGTGGCCGCACCGAGCAGGCTGAGACCGACGAAAACCGCCATCAGCCAGGCATTGAGGTTCGCCCCGAAGCGGAAACCCGTGTGGGCGAAGAGGACGGCGAGCGCCACGAGACCGAACGCGGCGTGAAAGACCCGCCACCAGCCGAACGCGCCGAAGCGGAACCGCGACCAACGTTTCCGCAGGGAAACCAACAGGCCGAGCAGGCTAACCGCGAGCAAGGCGTAGCCGGTCACTTGTTTCGGCAGCGGCTCGCTCCAGAGCTTGTCGAGCTTGTGGCCGATGCTCGCGACGGAGTCGGCGACAGGGAATTTGTAGATCGCCGCCACCAGCGCGACCGGCAGTGCCAACAGCGACAGCCACAGCAGCGCCGCCGCACCCGCGGGCCGGACGTTTGCCGCGGACAGACCGCAAAGCCGGGCGAGCAACGGCTTGCACGTGCCGCAGACGGTGGAGGCTCCGGTTTCCCGCGCGAGCGCCTCGGGCGTCGCCTCGCAGCGGGCCATGGCGGCGCAGAGTTCACCCTTGGTGACATGCATGCAGTTGCAGACCAACCGGCCGTCCGGCCAGGCCGCCGGATCGGACTCATCCCGCTCCGGAAAAACCAATCCCTCGCGCTCGAACCGCCGCCACGCCCCGCGCGGCAGCCGGCGGCCCTCCAGGAACCACTGGTGGACCTGCGTGGATTCGGGCCACGGGCCGATGCCGAGCGCGCCGCGGATCCGACGGTCCGGCCCTGCCACCAGCAGGCGGTAGCGCCCGGGCGCTCGGAATTCCACCGCCTGCCCGCGGTCCAGCGGCGCGCCGATGGATGCCACCTCGATTCCGAGAAGCTTCAGCCGCGTCGAAAGATCCGGCGGGGTGAACGGCTTGCAGCGCCGCCCGGCGAGCCGGCTCACGAGATGCCGGGCCATTGCCGCCGCGGGAGCGGCGAGGCCGTAGATTTCCCCGCGGTGAAGCGCGCACTCGCCGATCGCGTGGACGTGCGGCTCGGACGTCGAAAGCCGGTCGTCCACCACGATTCCGCCGCGCACCCCGCACGCGATTCCCGCGGCTTGGGCGAGCCGTGAATTTGGCGAAATGCCGGCCGAGACGACCACCAGATCGCAGCGGACCGCCGAGCCGTCATCCATTCGGATCACCAGCTCGCCGCCGGAATCTTCGATCGCCTGCGTGGCGGCGTTTCCGTGGAAGCCGATCTGCAACTTGCCGATCTCGTGCTGCAGCATTTCGCCGGCGGCGGCGTTCAGCTGGCGCGGCATGGGAAACGCGGCGCGCTCGACGACGGTGACCCGCAGGCCGAGGAACTTGAGCGCTTGAGCCGCTTCCAGACCGAGCAGCCCTCCGCCGATCACCGCGGCGCGGCTTTTTCCGGCGGAGGCCGCGCGGATCGCGTCGAGATCGTCGAGCGTCCGGTAGACGAAGACACGCGGGCCATCCGCGCCCGGGATGGGCGGCACGAAGGCGGACGAACCCGTGGCGAAGACGAGTTCGTCGTAGTGATGACGCGCCCCGGCCGCGGTGACCACTTCGCGCGATCCGAGATCGAGCGATACCGCGGGATCTCCGGGATGGAGGTCGATGTCGTGCTTCGCGTACCAGGCGGCATCGCGGAAAACCAAGGCCGCGGCATCCCCGGTCTCGATGTAGCGTGAAAGTCGGACGCGGTCGTAGGCGGGGCGGGATTCGCCGCCGAGCACCACGATGCGGAAGGATGCCGTCAGGCCGGCCTTCACCGCCTCCTCACAAAATCGCACCGAGGCGATGCCGTTCCCGAGCACCAACAGCACCGGCTGCGGCGAGGGTGGCTGCTTGGTCCGCAGGCGACGCATCGCCCGTCCATTGAGCAGGCGATACACCGATGCCTCAGCAGCTGGACGCCCGCCGCATGAGAAACTCCGGCAACCGATGATGCCTCATCCTCATCACAAGCCCCTCGAAATGAGGCCCATGCATTCTTCCCGCGACGGGTTATGAAAGCCGCTGATCCACGGCTCCGCGGTTCACTCGTCCGGCGGAGTGACCACCACCAGCCGGTCCACGCCGTTTTTCGTGAACTCGTCCCAGTAGCGTTTCTCCCAAGCGGCGGTGCGCGCGCGGCGCTGCTCCTCGGTGAGCTTTTCCCACTGCTTCAGGCCGATCGCGCGGGCGAGATCGCGATCGGCGAGCCGCACTGCCAGCTCGTCCCAGAAGCTCTCGTTGCGAAACTCGTCGTAGCACTCGTGGTAGAACATCCGCTCCTCCACCTCCGGCCGCACCCGGAAGCGCTGCTTTTCCTCGTCGAACTCGACCCACTCGGCGAAGCCGGAATGGCCGGCCTTCTCGAGGATCTTGTTTTCCAGCTCCTCGAAAGCCGCCACCTGCTCGTCGGCGGATTCCTTCTGGTTCCAGGACGCGACGTTCGCCGCCAGGCTGACCATTTCGACCAGCGTCGCGAGTTCCTTCTCCGATAAGCGCAGATGCATCCGGCGCGAAGGAAACCACCGCCGTTCCGGAGCCGCAAGCCCGCAGGAACTCCGGGCTTGATCGGCGGCCGGCGATGGGAGAAACCCGGGCCGACCCCAGCACGGGTAGCTCAGCGGTAGAGCAACCGGTTTACACCCGGTCGGTCGGCGGTTCGATCCCGTCCCCGTGTACCACCTCTCCCGGTGGCTCCGCCAGCCGCCAGACCTCGAGTGGCGGCCCGATCCGGCAGCGGTCCGGTTCTTCGCGGATCGCCAGCCGTTTCAGCCAGCCGGCGTGCCACTCGACCAATTCGGCGCGGCCGGGATTGACGAACGAGCCGGTGTTGAGAATCCGCCGCCCACCGCGCAGCCAGGAGCCCTGCCAGTGGAAATGGCCGATCACGAGGAACTCGGCGCGCGGGAAATAGCGCTCGCAGAACGCCGCGCCGACGGTGCCCTGGGTGATCCACGCCTCGATCATCTTCAGGCCGCGCCGTGGCGGGACGATGCCGTCCCACGCGCGCTGGAGGAAATGGCGGCCGGTCGAGTGATGCTTCGTCGGCAGTTCACGGGCGATTTTCCGGGTCAGTCGCAGGCGTTCCTCCGCGTCCGTCCACGCCGCGGGGTGCTCGCTCCACAGGCGGCCGATCTCCTCGGGATGGGCGAGGATCTCGTGCTTCCACGGCGAGCAGTCGAAGAGCAGCGCGTCGCCATGGGTCACGACAATCCGGCCGCCCGCGAGCTCCACCCACCCGGGGCCCGGCCACCCGGGATCGTGGTTTCCCGAGAGGAAGACGGCTTCGGCTTCCTCCTCCGCGCAAAGCCAGCGCAGCTCGTCGAGCATCCGCCCGGCATCGACGCGGAAATCCTTCGCGAGTTCCTGCCAAGTGTCGCCGTTGAAAATCACGGTGCCCGCACCGGAAACCAAGGGCCGTAGCGACCCGACCCGCCCGATCCGCGAAACCTTGTGTCCCAGGTGCAGATCGGAGAGCACCCGCACCGGCTCCTTCACGGCCCTGCCCGGCGCTGCCGCACCGCCTCGAACAAACACACGCCGGTTGCCACCGAAACGTTCAGGCACTCGACCTTGCCCGCCATCGGAATCACCGCGAGGAAGTCGCAGTTTTCTTCCGTGAGCCGCCGCATCCCCTTCTCTTCCGCGCCAAGCACGATCCCGAGCGGACCCTTCAAATCCAGCTCGTAGAGCGACTTCTCCGCGCGATCCGAAGTGCCCACCAGCCACAGGCCGGCGGCTTTCAGCTTCTCCATCGTCCGCGCCAGGTTCGTCACCTGCACGAAAGGCACGTGGTCCGCCGCGCCGACGGAAATCCGCCGCACGGTCTCGGTGATGCCGACCGCCTTGTCCTTCGGCGCCACCACCGCATGGACGCCGGCGGCATCCGCCGTGCGCAGGATCGCGCCGAGGTTGTGGGGGTCCTGCACGCAGTCGAGGATCAGCACGAAGGGTGCCGGCTCCTCCGCGACAATGCGCAGCAGGTCGTCTTCATCGAGCGACGGCGCGGGCCGCTCCGTCTCGAGCGGCCGGACGTGCCGGTTCTCGCGTGCCTGCTTGCCGTGCTGCCTTCCTCCGTGCGGGCGGGGTTTCATGCGCGGCATGCTGGACCGCGGCGCGCGCCGCCGTCCAGTGCGGACGGCAAGCTCACTGCTGCTGCGCGGTGGCCGCCTCGGCCTGGGGGTCCCGCGGCGGAACGTCGTCAAAGCCGCGGAATTTCACGAACCCGGTGCCCGGCTCCTGGAAAATCACCTGCACCCGGCGGGAACCGCCCGGATGGCCCCAGCGGGTCGCGTGGACGCGGCGGGGCTTGTTCTCAATGTAGGCGATCGCCTCCATATCGGCGTGCATGTCCGCTCCGACGGGCGGGTCTTCGATCACGTCGCTCTTGCCGGGAAGAAAATTGAAATCCTTGCCCTCGAGTTTCACCTGCACCGGATAGGGGCTGAGATTCACAATGTTGATCGACCCGGCCGGGAAGTCGCGGCGCGAGTCGGGAATGACCAAGACACGCTTCCCGCCCCCGGGGGCGTCCTGAGGCAGGAAGAGCAGGATCGCGGCGCGGGTCCCGGCCGGGAGCGTGGCCTTGCCGACGACGCTTTTCGGGTCCTTGGCGGAGCCCGGATCGGCACTGGTGGTGACGACCACTTCGCGGCCCCGAAGTTCCACCAACGAATTTTCGTGGTTCAGGTAGCTCTTGATCTCGGACGTCACGGGCGCGGCCGCCGCGGTGGCGGGATCGTGGATGAAGACTTCCTTCATCTTGAGCGGCGGCTCGAAGGCGAGGAGACGAAGGGCGGTCTGCTGGGCCGCGGCGGGAACCAGCAGCGTCACCGCCAGCGCGGCAACTGACAGGAGTTTTCGGATCATCGGATGAGTCGTGGGTTTTTCCAAAAGACAGGACGGACGGAGCCAACGCGGACTTACACGCCGTTGTTGGTGACCTCATCCTCGTTCAACCAACGGAACGAGACAACATTGAATCGGCGGCCGAAGGTTTGGTTGACCTGGCTGGAAAGATCGTCCGCCTCGGTCTCCGGATCATCCGAGGGATCGACGAACTCCGGCACACGCTGGACCACCGCCTCGCACCAAGCGCGGGCGAGGACGCGGCTGCCATCGGGCGTGGTCGCTTCACCGTAGCTGCGGATCTTGAAGGTGTCCCCGCGGACGGTGGCGACCGGGGCGAGGCCCATCATCAGGTCGCCCTGCGTCAGGATCGGCGGCGTGCCTTCGCCACTCCAGCCCCCGATGGCATCGGCATTCTGCATGCCTTGGCGACGGATCGGGGCGATGTCGGCCGGGCCGATCCGCTTCGAGACGCCGTTCGGGCCGTCGTGGAAGTCCTCGTTGACTCCGGACTCGTCGATCGCCGTCTGCAGGATGCCGGCGAGGCTGTGGACGCCGTTGCCGACGCGGCGGTTGACGAACTCGGCCAAGGTGAGCGGTGGCGCGCCGTCCTCTTCACCCCGGAGGCGGATCTGCTCGACGATTTCCTGCGCCAAAAGGTCGATGTCACCATCGCTGAGGGCCCGGAAGCCGGCCCAGCGGATCTGGCCGACCACATCGAATCCGGCATCCTCTTCCGTCTCGGCGGATCCAGCCAAGGGCAGGCCCATCCGGGCGACCGGGGTGCGTCCGCCGTTGTCCGTGGGGCGATTGCCCCATGCCGTCACCGCCCGGTCGCGCAGCGAGGCCAGCACGCTGCGCCAGGCGTCCACCGAGGTGGAGTTCACATTGAACGGGCCGTCGATGGCGACGTGGGAAGCCAAGCGGCGCGAGAGTTCGGTGGCACCGGAGCCGTCAAGTTCGTTGGCCAGTTCTTCCGGGTCGGCCGGGCCAGCCAGCGTGAGGCGGGAGTTCAGCGCCGGGCGATTGCCCGAGAACAAGTCGCGCATCACTTGGCGGCGGCTGCGACCGTCGGCGCTGATCATGCCGTCACTGTAGGAAGTCAGCGACGAGAAGTAGTAGCTGTCCCAGAGGGTGTTGTTGAGCAGGAAACTGTGGTCAAGCATGCCCCCGGCGTTCACCGAGCCCGTCGGAACCAGCGGATGGGCGCGGGAGTTCCCGAAGGGATGGACGACACGCGGCAGTTCGGAGCTGCTCACGAGGTTCGTCGGGATCAAGTCGCCCAAGGAGGCCGCCGGCGTGACCGGCACGCGGTACATCGGCACGTGCGTGGCACCTTGGTTGGCGTTGCTGTTGGCCCCGAAGAAGCCGTTCTCGCCGTTGATGATGGAAATGTCGTCGAAACTCGCGATCTCGCGGACGCGGATGTCATAGCTCTGCATCGCCAAGCCCGCTTGGGCGGTGTTGGCGTTCATGCCGTCGACCACCGGGTTGTTGTAGAGCCACGGTTTGGTGTCGTTCAACTCGTCGCGGGTCGTCCGGGCGGACATCTCGAGCATGGCGAACGGCTTCTTGCCGCCGGCGGTCCGGTCGTTGGGCTTCTGGAGGTTGTCACCCACGACGAAGGTCCGCTCGATCACCGGATTGTCGGGATACTGGCTGAGTTCCGTCTCGGGATTCTGGAAGTTGAAGCGGTAGCTGCGGACCACGTCCGCGGTTGGTTCGGGGTTGCGGCCGGCCATGATGTCCACCTGGAAGTCCGCGATCGACCGGCTGGTCCTCATCCGCTCGGGTTTGGCTTCCACGCGCACCTGGTCGGTGATCCGGATCGAGACAAAGCCGCCTACCTGTTGGTGCTGCTGGTTCCCGGGCCGTTCGAACGCATACATGGTTTCGAGCGGGCGGCCCCCGTAGCTCATGTGGTCCACCTGCAGTCCGGCGCGGGTGTCCCAGCCGGGGACGGCTTCCACGCCCAAGTTGCCGAGGCGGGCTCCGGGACGCTTGTCGGTGTTGCCGAAGTCCCGGTGTTTTCCCCAGTCGAAGAAGGACCGCGGCTCCCATTCACTTTGGTTTTCAAAACCCCAAGTCCAGTTCGGTTCGACGCGGGCCGAGTAGACCTTCGTTTCCCCGGGCTCGAGGTTGAGGCTGGTTCCGGAGCGGGTGGGCGTGCCGTCGCTGAGGATCATCGTGAACGTCCGTTGCGCATCCCGATTGCGCTCTTCGTCGATCTGGAACTGGGCGAGACCGACAAATTGATTGTTGCCCATCGTGTCCGGGCGGTACCAGACGGCCCCGCTCTCCGAGCTGATCTTTTGCAGACGGAAACCCACCGGCGGGTCCCAGACGCGGATCCGGAGGTTCCGGAGGTCGAGCGCCACGTCGTAGGGATTGTAGAGCGTGATGATAGGCTCGTAGACCAAGTGCGGGATCGCGTGCTGATCGTTTCCGCGCGGGACACCCTGGGTGTTGTAGAAATTCATCCGCGAGCCGATGTGCGCATGGTGCGAGACGATGGAAAACACGATCTGCAGCTTGGCGATGACCGGGATGAGACGCTCGAAGCTGGGCGCGGCATCCACGCCGACGGAGGTTCCGCGGCCGCGCGAAAGCGCCAAGTCGGTGGAGAAGCTAGGCGAGTATGCGGGTGTGCCACCCACGGCGTTCGTCAAGGTCTTGTACTTCTGGTAGTGGTCCTGGAGGTACTGCCACGTGGGCGCGCCGACCCCATCGTAGACCGTGGCGCTGTCGAAGAATCCCCCGGGCAGGCCGTTGCCTTCGAAGACCTGGGTGAGGTCGCGCTTCAGGCCGCCGTGGCGGTTGTCGGTGAGCAGGCCGACGGAGCTGGTCGTGAAGTCGTGGAAGCGGCTGCGGACGTCTTCCGCGGTTTCCGAGCCGCCGGGAACGACGGCCGTTTCGAGAGAGATCAGGTTTTCGGGTTCCTGGAGTGCATCCAGATTCGAGACCGTGTCGGCGCGGAAACGATAGGGGGCGGTGCGGCTCGCCACTTCGATGGCACCCGAGGGAAGCGTGTCCGGATCGCCAAGATCGATGGCGGCCTTCATGCTTTCGTCGAATGCGGCCCAAGCAAGGCTGCCGTTGCCCTTGCCGGTGGTCACCGGCACTTTCTCGGCGTAGACGGCGGTCGAGCCGCCGGCGGCGGCATTGTAGTCCGGCACCAACTCGATGGCGTTCTGGCTCGGCGAGGTTTCCGGATAGGAGGGATTCTCCGCGTTCTGCGGGGTGGGGGTGGAGACCAGCCACTGGCGGAACTGCCCGGATTTCTGGCGGTAGTAGCTTGAGGGATTGCCGTCGGGCACGCCGCCATCGGGCGTTTCCCAAATGCCCACCAGATGCGGCTGGGCGGGCGAGCGGGACAAGGCGTCGGCGCGCGCGGAAGCGGCGCGGTCCGGGCCCATGCCGGCCTGCAGTTCGCCGAGAGCGAGCATCAGGCCGAGGCGGGCGTTGCTGCGGGCGACCGAGGCGGCGTCGCCTTGGCTGGCGGCCCGGAGGCTCACGGCGGAAAGGGAAAGGAGCGCCACCACGATCACCGTGAGCAGCACCATCAGCGAGACGGTGATGATCAGCGCGAATCCGGCGCGTCGGGACCGGCTGCCGGGACGGCGGGACTTCAGAGGGGTCTTCATGGGTTTTCGATGGTTACCCGCCGAACGGCCGGAGAGCCAGGCGGTGATTCGAAATCAAATTCTGTTTTTGCAGGCGGGGGGGCCTCGGGCGATGGGCTTGCCAGTGGGACCTCGCGGCTGCCGGATTACGATGCAATGTGTTTACAACGTATTCAAGCAGTAATTGCGGAGGACACGGAACGTAGTTTTGCGGAGGCAGTGGATGTGACGAAGAATTTCGGGCTTTCGCCGCTCCGGGATGAGCGGCCGGCATGGGCGAAGAGCCGATGCCGGGCCCGCTGGCCGGCGACGGAAAATCACCGGTTCGCGCGCCGAGGTTTCCGGAAACGTACCCGCATGAAAGGAGGGTAGCTTGGACGCGCCCGCCAAACTTGTGTATGATTCCGCCAATTTCACCGGCGCGGAACCGCCGGATTGTCTAGTCCTTCGCGGATTTCGGGTCGAGGGCGTCCCGTAATCCGTCCCCCAGGAAATTCAGGGCGAAGAGCGTGGTGGCGAAGAACAGCGAGGGGAAGAAGAGCAGCATCGCGTTCGTCTCCATGCGGTCCGCGCCTTCCTTGATGAGGATGCCCCAGGAGCTGTTCGGTGGCTTGACCCCAAGGCCAAGGAAGGAGAGCACGCTTTCCAGGAGCATGATGCCGGGCACGGCGAGGGTGGTGTAGACGATGACCGGGCCGATGACGTTCGGCAGGATGTGGCGGAAAAGGATGCGCCCGCGACCGAGGCCGAGCGAGACGGCCGCCTCGACGAATTCCTGCTTTTTCACCGCCATCACCTGGGCGCGGACGATGCGGGCGATGGTCAGCCAGCCAATCGCGCCGATGGCGATGAACAGCGGGATCAGCGTGGTGATCGGCGCCACCGAGTCGCGGGACCAGCCGGTGGATTCCACGACCCAGCTCGTGAACGTCGCGGCCGGCTCGTCCACGACCAGCGCGAAAAGAATGACCAGCACGAGAAACGGCAGCGCGAAGAGGATGTCCACGAAGCGCATCATCACGGCGTCCGTCTTGCCGCCGGCGTAGCCGGAAATCGCGCCGTAGATCACGCCGATGAGCACCGCCACGCCGGTGGCGACGAGGCCGACGAGCAGCGAAACCCGGCCGCCGTACAAAACGCGGGCGAAGAGATCGCGCCCGAGCTGGTCGGTGCCGAACCAATGGGCGGCGGACGGCGGCGCGGACGGGTTCGCGAGGTCCACCAGCGTCGGGCTTTTCACGAACGGCAGCGCCGGGCCGATGAAGCAGAGGACGAAGACGAAGACGAGAAAGACCAAGCTGGCGATCGCCGCGCGGTTGCGGGCGAGGCGGTGCCACGCGTCTTGCCAGAGGGAGGTGCCTTTTTCCATCGGAAGAGCGGAGGTTTCAGGCCCGGAGGCGCGGGTTGAGGGCGATCTGGGCGAGGTCCGCCAGCAGGTTCGCCGCAACGATCAGGAATCCGTAGAAAAGCACCAGCCCTTGGATGAGCAGGTATTCGCGGTCGGTGGCGGCGTTCACGAAGTGCTGCCCCATGCCGGGAACTTGGAAGATCGTTTCGATGACGAACGAGCCGGAGATCATCGTGGCGAAGGCGGGTCCGATGAAGGCCACCGCGGGGATCAAGCCGCCGCGCAGGGCGTGGCGGATCACGATGCGGCCGCCGGGCACGCCTTTCGCGCGGGCGGTGCGGATGTAGTCCTGCGTGAGAACGTCGAGCATGCCGCCGCGGGTGAGGCGCGCGAGGTAGGCGGCGTTGATCAGTCCGAGCGTGACCGCCGGCAGGATCCAGTCGGTGGGCGACGACCAGCCGGCGACGTTGAGCGAGAGCAGGTGCAAGCCCGCGCCGACCGCGAGCAACGGTCCGATGACAAAGCTCGGCAGGCAGATGCCGATCATGGCGAAGGCGAGGCAGGCGAAATCGATGCCGGTGTTTTTCCGCACCGCGGCGATCACCCCGGCGGGGATGCCGATCATCAGGGCGATCCCCATGGCCAGCACGCCGAGGGTCATCGACACCGGAAACGATTCGGCGATGATCTCGGAGACTTTCACCCCGTCCTTTCTCACCAGCTCGCCGAGGTCCTGGTGCAGGACGAGGTTTTTCAAGTAGCGGAAATACTGGACCGGCAACGGCTGGTCGAGGCCGGTGTATTCCTTCATCCGCTCGAGCGCGTGGGCCGGAATCGCCTTTTCCTCGATGTACGGGCTGCCCGGCATCGCGCGGACGAGGAAAAACGTGAGCGTCACGAGCACCAGCAGGGTGAGCAGTCCCTGTCCGATCCGGCTGAGGATGAGGCGCGGCATGGGGAGAAATCAGCGTCGCGGGACGAGGCGGACGTATTGGTAGGGGTTGTTCGCCAACAGCAGCGGGTTCCAGTTTTCCACCGAGGGATGGAGCAGGTAGTTCCGCGCCCACCACGCGAGC
This sequence comes from uncultured Verrucomicrobiales bacterium, assembly GCA_965651855.1. GTDB lineage: Bacteria > Verrucomicrobiota > Verrucomicrobiia > Verrucomicrobiales > Akkermansiaceae > Luteolibacter. The sequence continues at coordinate 12,873 of CBFGTW010000038.1, read as the reverse complement.
GGCGCGACCGGCAGGTCCTCGAGCAGGACTTCCTCGGCTTGGTAGAGCAGTTCGTATCGCGTTTCCGGATCGGCTTCCTGGAAGGACCGCTGCAGGATGTCCACGAACTCCGGATTCGCCCAGCCGGTGTTGTTGTTGCCGTTGTCCGGCGTCCACATCTCCAGGAACGTCAGCGGGTCGAGGTAGTCGCCGATCCAGCCGGCGTGGGCGATGTCGTAGTCCAGCTCGTATTGGGCCGCGAGGTAGGCGGTCCATTCCTTGTTCTCGATCTCGATCTCGATGCCGAGTTCGCGCCGCCACATCGCCTGGATCGCTTGGGCGAGCGTGGCCGCCGTTTCGCGGCTGGCGATCAGCAGCTTGAGCCGCGGGAAGTCCTTGCCGCCGGGAAATCCCGCTTCGGCGAGCAGCGCGCGCGCCTTGTCCGGATCGTGGCCGAGCTTCCGCGGCGGCTCGTAGTTTTCCATCGGCGGCGTCATCGCCTCGGCCTTCGGGAAACCGCGGAAAACGTTGTCGCCGAGCGCCGCGCGATCCACCGCGAGCGACAGCGCGTGACGCACCCGCGGATCGTCGAGCGGCTTGCGCGTCGTGTTGAAACGATAGAACACGGTGCCGACGTACGGCTCCTGGCGCAGCAATTCCGGAGCCTCCTTCTTGAAATAGTCCACCACCTCCGGCGGGGCGGAGTAGGTCGTGTGGAGCTGGCCGTCGCGAAACATCCGCGACTCGGTATAAGTGTTAGTGATCGCGAGGAACCGCACGCCGTTGAGCGTCACGTTTTCCGCGTTCCAGTAGTGCGGGTTGCGCTCCACCTCGAGGTGGTCGGTGCGCCGCCACGACTTGAGCTGGAACGGCCCGTTGCCGACGAAGTTCCCGAGCTTCGACCACGGATTGCCGCGTTGGCCGATCGTGCCGTGGCGCAGGACGACATGCTTCGGCACCGCGGTCCACGTGTAGTGCTTGAGGATCTCGCGGAAATACGGCGTCGGCCCGCGCAAAGTGAGCCGGAACGTGAGATCGTCGACGATCTCGACGCCGACGGTGGAAAAATCATCGGTTTCTCCCTTGTTGAAGGCCTCCGCGCCTTCGAGGAAATAGAGCATCTCGGCATACTTCGCGCCGAGTTCAGGCGTCAGGATCCGCTCGTAGGAAAAGGCGAAGTCGTGCGCCGTGACCGGGTGGCCGTCCGACCATTTTCCATCCGGCCGCAGGTGGGCGGTCCACACGGTGGCGGTCTCGTCGGGCACCACCTCGAGCGCCGCGCCGCCGGGCGTGGCGGCGTCGTCGGACGGATGGTTCGTGATCAGCCCCTCCAGCAGCGTGCGGAGGATGTTGCTCTCGAGCACGCCGGAAACGATGTGCGGGTCGAGGCCCTTCGGCTCGGCGGAATTCCCGACGATCAGAATGCCCTCGCGGGTCGCCTTTTCCACCTGCGTCTCCCGCTGGCACGAGCCGAGCAGGACCGCCGCGAGCGAAACGGTGACCAAGCGCTTGAGCATGACGGCGCGCACTCTGGAGGCTGGGCACGGGGAATGCAGCGGAAAATTTCGCAAATCGCCGGCGCTGGCGGCGCTACATGGACCGTCGGAGCTTGCACCGACCTCGATCGACGGTAGAACCCGGGGAAACGACCGCGTGAAAAGTTATTTCCTGAGAAGACTGCTCCTGATCCCGCCGACGCTGCTGGGAATCACGCTGCTGGTCTTCACGATCACGCGTTTCGTCCCGGGCGGGCCGATGGAGCGGATGCTCCAGGAAGCCGCCACCGGCGGGGAGTCCGGCCGCAGTTCGAGTTCCGCCTCCGACCGCGCGGGCGGCGGCCTGAGCGAGGAGCAGATCGAGGAACTCGAGGAGCAGTTCGGTCTCGATAAGGCCATTCCCGTGGCCTATCTCCAGTGGCTCGGCGTGCTGCCGCGCGAGGCGTTCATTTCCAAAGGCGAATACGGCAGCCGCGGCGAGGAAACCATCGGCGGCTCGGTCGATGCGGACACCACCGCGATCGTCGTCCTGCGCGGCGACGGACGGATGGTCCACGTGACCCGCAGCGGCGACGAAGTGGCCAAAGCGGTCTTCGCGGAAACCGGCGAGTCGATCGCCGGGGAAGGCTGGAAAGTCCGGATCGAAACGGAAGAAGACCGCCAGGCGCGCTTTCTCCGGCGGAATCCGGACGCCAAGGCACCGGGCTACCTCCCGCGCGCCGTCGTTTACCAAACGCGCTTCGCCGGCCTGCTGCAGGGCGACCTCGGCCGCTCGCGGACCTACAACGATCCCGTCCACGAGATGATCCTCGAGCGCATGCCCATCGCGCTCTACTTCGGCATCCTCACGGCGATCATCACCTACGGCGTCTGCCTGCCGCTGGGCATCCTCAAGGCGTTGAAACACCGGACGTTCCTCGACAACGCCAGCTCGGTGCTGATTTTCCTCGGCTACTCGATCCCCGGCTTCGCGCTCGGCGCGGTGTTGCTGGTCTTCCTCGGCGCGCGGATGAACCTCTTCCCGCTCTTCGGCCTGACGAGTCCGGACTTCGACCAGCTCGACACCTGGGACAAGGTCAAGGATCTCGCCCACCACACGGTGCTGCCGCTTTCTTGTTATGTCATCGGCTCGTTCGCGATGCTGACGATGCTGACGAAGAACAATCTGATGGACAACCTCGCCGCGGACTACGTGCGCACCGCCGTGGCCAAGGGCGCGAGTTTCCGCAAGGCGGTCTTCGGCCACGCGTTCCGGAACTCAATGATCCCGGTGGCCACCAGCCTGGGCAGCCTGATCACGATCTTCGTCGGCGGCTCGATGCTGATCGAAACGGTCTTCGACATCCAGGGCTTCGGCCTGCTCCAATACCGGTCGGTCGTCGAGCGCGACGTGCCGGTGATCATGGGCACGCTGACCATCGCCGCGTTTCTCATGCTCGTCGGACATATCATTTCGGACTTCATCGTGGCGATGGTGGACCCGCGCATCAAATTCGAGTGATGAAGCGCGCGATCGGATTCCTGTGGGTGATTCTCGGCGCGCTGGCGGCGACCGGAGAAATCCTCGGGCTGGCGTTCCCCACGGCGCGCTGGTTTTTCTCCGCCAGCCGCGGCGTGCCGGCGCTGAACTTCGAGGTCGGCGGAAACGTCGTGCCGTGGTTCGGCTGGTTGAGCGTGGCCATCCTGGTCGTCGGCGGGCTCGTCATGATCGTCCGCTCGTTCACCGGCGGGCCGCCGAATCCGGTGACGCGGCGCCGGCTCCAGCGCTTCCGCGAGATCCGCCGCGGCTACATTTCCCTGCTGATCCTGCTCGGCCTCGCCGGCGTCGCGGCGCTCGACCACGTCCTCGTCGGAAACCGCGCGCTGGCCGTGCAATATCAAGGCGAGTGGACCTTTCCCGCCTTCCTCCAGCGGTCGGTGAAGAACAAGGAATACGGGATCGCCGGCGACCGCGCCGAAGCACCCGCCGACTTCCGCGAGATCAAGCGCCGGCTCGAGGACGGCGGCGGCGGCCGGGTCATCATGCCGCTCATCCCCTACGCGCCCACCGGCGACACGCTGCCGCCGCGCTCGAAGACGATGGTCCAGCGCGAGGGCATCTGGCACGAGGCCGGCAGCCGCGAGCCCTACTCCGGGCTCGTCGCCCGCTACCACGACGTGGACGCGGGCCGGATGCATCTGCGCTACACGATGCGCGACGGCCGGCTCTCCGGCCCGTTCGACGGCTGGGACGAGGCGGGAGAGCGCGTCCACAGCGGCGAATACCAGCGCGGAGAGGTGGTTTCGGAAACCTTCAGCGGCGAGGGCTCCTTGAAGGACTTCCTCGCCCTCTCCGCCCCGGACCTGCGGGCGGTGAAGTACCACCCCGCCCCGCCGATGCCGGAGCAGGGACATTGGCTCGGCACCACTTCGCAGGGATACGACGTGCTGGCCTATCTCTTCGGCGGCCTGCAAGTGAACTTCAAGGCGGCGCTCATCTATCTGCCGATCGTCTATTTCATCGGCATCACCATCGGCATGATGATGGGCTACTTCGGCGGCTGGTTCGACCTGCTCGTGCAGCGGGTGATCGAGATCATGGACAACATGCCGTTTCTGTTCGTCGTCATCATTTTCTCGAGCATGGTGCCGGAGCGCTTCAAGGGCCTGCCGGTCATCCTGACGATCCTCATTCTCTTCGGCTGGATGGGCATGACCTATCTCATGCGCACCGCCGCCTACCGGGACAAGGAGCGGGACTACATCGCCGCCGCGCGCGTCCTCGGCGCCCGCACGCCGCGGGTGCTCTTCCGCCACCTGCTGCCGAACACCGTGGCCATCCTCGTCACGCTCGTGCCGTTCACCGTCTCCGGCCTGATCTTCGCACTCACCGCGCTCGATTACCTGGGCTTCGGCCTGCCGCCGGAATACGCGACCTGGGGCCGGCTGCTCAACGACGGCCTCTCGAACATCTCGGCCCCGTGGCTCGTCACTTCCACCTTCGCCGTGCTGGTCACGCTGCTGGTGCTCATCACCTTCGTCGGCGAGGCGGTCCGCGAGGCCTTCGATCCGCGCAAGTTCACCTATTACCGTTGATGCGATCGCTTCTGAAAACGGCCGCGCGTTCCGCCGCGGCGCTCAGCTTCCTCTTCCTCGCCGCCTGCCAGCGGGACGTGACGGAAACGCGGCGCGCGCTCGATCTCGAGTCGTTCATCCCGCAGTACAACCGCTACATCGACAACTGGGTCCGCGAACAACGCGCGGCCACCACCCAGGAGATCGCCAGGATCGAGGAGCAACTGGCCGGCGCGGACGGAGAGAACGGAGAACGTCTGCAAGCCCAGCTCGAATCCCTCCGTCACGATCTGGAAAAATGGGATTTCCGGCTTTCGCTGGGCGGATACCTGAAGATCGGCACACCCGATGAAGTGCCGGACGATCTCGTCTGGGAAGACGGCATGGACCAGCCGGAAATCGGCGACCCCGCGGCGACGAAAGGAGGTGTCCTGCGCCAGTATTTCCTCAGCCTCAGCTTCCCGCCGACCATCCGGCCCTTCGGAGAGAACGCGAACAACTCTTTCCGCAGCAATCTCTACGATAATGTCGAGATTCCGCTCGTCAGCCTTCATCCGGACACGATGGCGGAGATCCCCGGCGTCGCCCACCAGTGGGCGGTGACTCCGGACGGCCGCACCGTTTTCATGCGCATCGACCCGGAAGCGCGGTATTCCGACGGCACGCCCGTCAAAGCCAGCGACTTCCTGCTCTCTCTCTATCTCCGCGTTTCCGACAACATTCTCAACCCGTACGCGAAGCAGTACTACCGCGAGGAGTTCGCCCAGATCGCGACTTACGGCGAACGCACGCTGTCGGTATCGCTGGCCGAGGCGAAAGTCTTCGCCGCCGCGTGGGCCGGATCGATGCTCGCATCGCATCCCGGCTTCTACGCCGAATACGGCCCCGATTACACCGAGCGTTACCAGTGGCGATTTCCGCCGACCACCGGCGCCTACGAGGTTCTCGAGGGCGACATCGTCAAGGGCACCTCGATCACCCAGACGCGCGTGAAGGACTGGTGGGCGAAGGACCGGAAGTACTACAAATACCGTTACAACCCGGACAAGATCGTCCATCAGGTGGTGCGCGACGAATCGAAGGCCTTCGAATTGTTCCGCGCGGGCGAAATCGACACCTTCATCGTCACCCGGCCCGAATACTGGTACGAGAAGTCGGAGATGCCACCGGTCTTCGACGGCTACGTCGAGCGCTACACCGTCTACAACGACTATCCGAAGGTCCCGCGCGGATTTTACATCAACGTCACCAAGCCACTGCTCGACGACCTCGACGTGAGGATCGGCATCCACCACGCGATGAACTGGCAAAAGGTCATCGACGTGATGTTCCGCGGCGACTACCAGCGGCTCAACGCGTTCAATGAAGGCTATCCGCTGTTCAGCGATCCGGAGATCCGGGCGCGCCGCTACTCGATCCCGGAGGCGCGCGAGGCCTTTCGCCGCGCCGGCTTCACCGAGGAAGGACGGGACGGCATCCTGCGCAAGCCGGACGGCGCGCGTCTTTCGGTGTCGATCACGTATCCGGCGATGCCGTTGCTCGACCGGATGATGGCGATCCTCCGGGAAGACGCGCGCGCAGCCGGCTTCGAGCTGCGCCTCGACAACCTCGAGCCGACGGTTTCTTACAAGAAGCAGATGCAGAAGCAGCACGAGATGGTCTTCGGCGCCTGGAACATCACGCCGCCGGTCCCGGACTTCCACCAGTTCCTGCATTCCACCAACGCCTTCGACGACAAGGGAAACCCGAAGCCGCAAACCAACAACACCTTCGTCTGGGCCCGCGCGGACACCGACAAGCTCAGCGAGCAGGTCCGCACCGCCCGCAGCGTCGAAGAGCTCGCCGACGCCGCGAAAAAGCTCCAGCACATCATGCATGACGAAGCGATCTTCGTTCCCGGTTACGCCACCGACTTCCAGCGCATCGCGTCGTGGCGCTGGGTGCGTTGGCCGGATTCGGAAACCACCCAGTTCAGCCCGAGATATGCTTACGAGCCGCATGAAGCCTATGTCCTGTGGATCGACGAGGACCTGAAAGAAGAAACCCTCGCCGCCATCCGCGCCGGCAAGACCTTCCCGGAAGTGAACCGCATCTTCCGTCCCGTCCCTCTCCCCGAGCCACCCACCGAAGCCACCGAAGCCACCGAAGCCACCGAAACACCGCCCACCGAGTCCCCCGCCCCCGGCGAAACCGAAACACCGGAAACCGAATGAGCGACGCGCCGGACAACATCCTCGAGGTGGACAAGCTCATCACCTCGTTCGAGACCGAGCGCGGCCTGCTCCGCGCGGTGGACCAAGTTTCCTTCAACGTCCCGCGCGGCAAGACGCTGGGCATCGTCGGCGAGTCCGGTTGCGGGAAAAGCGTCACCGCGATGTCGATCGTCCGGCTCCTTCCCCAGCCGGCCGGCAAGATCCTCGGCGGCCAAGTGCGCTTCAAGGGTCGCGACCTCGTCCAGGCCAGCGACCGCGAGATGCGCAAGATCCGCGGCGGCGACATCGGCGTGATTTTCCAAGAGCCGATGACCGCGCTCAACCCGGTCCACCGGATCGGCCGGCAAATTTCCGAAGTCTTCCGCCTCCACAGGAAGATGTCGAAAAAGGACGCCTGGGAAGCCTCGGTCGAGATGTTGAAACTCGTGCGCATCCCGGCTCCGGAGCGGCGCATGATGGACTACCCGCACCAGCTTTCCGGTGGGATGCGCCAGCGGGTCGTCATCGCGCTGGCGCTGGCCTGCCGGCCGTCGCTGGTCATCGCCGACGAGCCGACCACGGCCCTCGACGTGACGGTGCAGGCCCAGATCCTCGACCTGCTCGAGCGGCTGCAAGGCGAGTTTGGCATGTCCACCATTCTCATCACCCACGACCTGGGCGTCATCGCGGAGACATGCGATGAAGTCGTCGTCATGTATGCCGGCCGCGTCGTCGAGCGCGCGTCCGCCGAGGAGCTTTTCGCCAACCCGCTGCACGCCTACACGCGCGGCCTGCTCGACTCGATCCCGACGCTGGAAACACCGTCGAAGTCCGTCCTCAACACCATCCCCGGGACCGTCGCCTCGCTCGCCGACTTCGCCCACGGCTGCCGGTTCTGCCAGCGGCTCGGCCGCAATCCCCGGATCAGCCGCGAGCGCCCGAAATTCGGAGAAATCTCACCCGGCCACTGGGTCGAGAAATGTCCGGAATGCGTGGTGAACATCGAGCATTGAACGTCCAACATCGAACATCGAAGGATGAGGAAGAACGCGCCAGAGGATGAGCAAAAGCCCGCTTCGAGGTTCGATGCAGGACGTTCGACGTTCGATGTTCACCCCCCCCTGCTTTCCACGCACGATCTGAAAGTCCACTTCCCCGTCCGCGGCGGGGTGATGCTGCGGCAGATCGGCGCGGTGCGGGCGGTCGATGGGGTGTCGTTGGACATCGGCACGGGCGAGACACTCGGGCTCGTCGGCGAGTCGGGCTGCGGGAAATCGACCCTCGGCAAGGCGGTGGTGCGGCTGCTGCGGCCGACCGACGGGACAATCCGCTTCGGCGGCGAGGACATCACCCACCTCGCCCAAAGCCAGCTGCGGCCGCTGCGGCGCGATTTCCAGATGATCTTCCAGGATCCCGCGGAGTCGCTCGACCCGAGGATGAGCGTGCGCGCCATTCTCGAGGAGCCTTACGTCATCCACGGCATCGGCAACGCCGCCGAACGCCGCAAGCGCGTGGACGAGCTGCTCGACCGCGTGGGACTCCCCGCGGCGTCCGCCGAGCGCTATTCCTTCGAGTTTTCCGGCGGCCAGCGCCAGCGGATCGGCATCGCCCGCGCGCTGGCCCTGCGGCCAAAGCTGATCGTGTGCGACGAGCCGGTCTCGGCGCTCGACGTTTCCGTGCAGTCGCAGATCCTCAACCTGCTCGTCGAGCTGCAGCGCGACTTCGGCTTGTCCTATCTCTTCATCGCGCACGACTTGTCGGTCGTGAAGCACGTCAGCGACCGCGTGGCGGTGATGTACCTCGGGAAGATCGTGGAAATCGCCCCGGCGGAAAAAATCTACCGGGACCCGCGGCACGCCTACACCAAGGCGCTGCTCGCCGCGATTCCCTCGCCCGACCCGCGGGTGAAGCGCGAGAAAATCCTGCTCGAGGGCGACGTCCCCTCGCCGATCGATCCGCCGGCGGGCAGCGCCTTCGGCCACCGCATCGGCCATCTGCGGTACGAAGAGACGATCGGGATGGATTTGGCGCTCAAGGAAGTCGAGCCGGGCCATTGGGTGGCCGCGGATCCTTGCTGCGTGTCGGAGGAGGATTGGAACCTCCTCAACCAGCGAGCGGCTGAGAGGCGACCCGAAACACCGGTCACCGGGAAAAAACCCAATTAAAAACCCGGAGACCGCGCGGATCGGGCCGCCCGTCGGTCGCGACACGGAAACAAACGCGCGAACCGGCCGGTTTGTTCCCGAAAAGTTGCGTCGAGGGTGTGACAATCCGGCGCGCAGGCCGCGAATCCCGCGCCACTGCTTGCAAGCGGCACCGGATTTTTTTCTCAGGCGCCGATCGTCTTCAGGAACGCGGGCCAAGCCGCGTCCCACGCCCCACGGTGCCGTGGCTGGAAGGTCGAAAGTCGGAATGACCGGCGGATCAGCTCGCGGCCGGCGGCGATACACGGCAGGTGACCCGTCGCCACCATCTGGGTGATGACATTGCCGCACGAGGTGGCCTCGGCCGGGCCGGCGAGAACTTCAATGCCGAGGGCGTCGGCCGTCGCTTGGTTCAGTCCAGCATTGAGGCTGCCGCCACCGCCGATGTGCAGGCGGGAGAATTTCCGGCCGAGGTGCTGCTGCAAGCGCTCGAAAACGAGCCGGTATTTCAGCGCCAGCGAGTCGGTCACCACCCGCAGCACCGCGCCGTCGCCGACCGGAACCGGCTGGTGGGTGGATCGGCAGAACTCCCGGATTTTCTCCGGCATGCCGCCCGGAGTGGCGAAGCGCGCGTCGTCCGGATCCACGAACGCCGCGAACGGCTCGGCGGCATCCGCGAGGCGCGTCAGCTCGCCGTAGGACAAGTCGCGGCCGTCGAGCGCCCACTGGCGCTTGCACTCCTGGATGAGCCAGAGGCCCCCGATGTTCTTGAGGAATCGCACGGTGTCCTCGACTCCGAGTTCATTGCAGAAGCCGTGCCCGAGCGCCTCAGGCGTGGTGATGGGCCGATCGGTCTCCACCCCCATGATCGACCAGGTGCCCGAAGACAGCCAAAGCCGGTCGTCTCCCGCCAGCGGGATGCCGGCCACGGCGGATGCGGTGTCGTGGCTGGCGGTGGCGACGACCGGAATGCCGGCGCGGCCGATCTTTTCCGCGACCGGTCTCCGGACCGGACCCAGCACCGTGCCGGGTGGCACGATCCGGCCGAAGGGCCGCTCCGGAAGGCCCAGCGCACGGATGACGTCCCGCGCCCAGTCCCCGGTGACCGGATCGACGAGCTGCGAGGTGGAGGCGTTCGTCCGCTCGACCGCCGCCACGCCGGTCAGCCAGAACGCGAGCAGGTCGGGCACGAAGAGCAAGCGCTCCGCCTGTGCCAAGCCCGGGCTCCCGCGTTCCAGCTCCGCCAGCAATTGGAGCGAGGTGTTGTAGAAGTTCGTCTTGATCCCGGTGCGCCGGAAGATCTCCGGCTCGGGAAGCTTGGCGTGCATTTTCTCCGCCATGCCTTCATGGCGTGGATCGCGATACTGGTGCGGCATCGCCAGCATCGCTCCCCGCCCGTCGAGCAAGGCGAAATCCACCGCCCAGGTGTCGATGCCCACGGAAACGATGCGCTCGCCGAAGCGCTCCACCGCCATCCGCAGACCGGCGAGGATCTCGTCATACAGGCCGAGGATGTTCCAATAGCAGCCGTCCGGAAGGTCGAGCCCGTCGTTTCCGAAGCGGTGGATCTCCTGGAGTTCCAGCAACTCGAAATCGGTTTTCGCGGCCATGACGCGACCGCTGCCCGCTCCCAGATCGACGGCGATGAAGACTTTCTCTGACATGCGCAATGCGTTGACAGGGATCGTTTCGTATCGGCGGATTCGATGCAACGGCGAAGTCGCCCGGGTGAAGTCACTTCGCGACGACCAGCCGGGACGGCGGGAATTTCCAATGCTTCTTCGCCCAGAGCGCGCCGCCGCGATCGATCACCACGAGGTCGATCCCGTCCGGGCCAGCGAAAAAGTGGTCGGTGGCGGCGCCGAGCTTCGTGTGGTCGAGCAGCGCGCAATTCCAGCCGGCCTGGGCGAGCATCAGCGCCTTGAGCCGCGCTTGCTCCGCGTTGGGATCGCCCACTCCGAGAGCGGGATGGAAACCGCCGCCCGAGAAGAAAAACCGGTCGATCCGCAAGGAGCGCAGCGCCGTTTCGGTGAGCAGTCCGGCGAAACGCCGCCCACGGCGGTCGTAGCTGCCGCCGAGCTGGATGAGCTCAACGTCGTCGCTCGCCGCCAGCCGTTCCACCACCGCCAGCGAGTAGGTCACCACCCGCAGCGGCACGCCGCGGGGCAGGCAGCCGGCGAGTTCGAGCGCGGTGGAGCTGGCATCGAGAAGGATCGTTTCGCCCTCGGCGACGAAAGCGGCCGCGGCCTTGGCGATCGCACGCTTTTCCGCAAGCTGCCGGACTTCCCGTTCCGCGTGGGAAAGCTCGCCAAGCGGTGCGCTCGCATCCGCCGCACCACCGTGCGTCCGCCGCAGGTGCCCGTGGCGCGCCAGCAGGTCGAGATCGCGCCGGATCGTCTCCTCGGCCACGGCGAAATCCCGCGCCAGATCGACGGTGCGCACCGTGCCGTCGCGGCGGGCGGTTTCCAGGATGCGACGTCGTCGTTCAAGGGGAATCATGTGGCTTTTTGTGGGAAACCGCTTGCTTTGTTGGGTTTTCACCCGCAAATCCGGGCCCCGTCAATCCCCATCCACCGACCATGAGCCAGCCCCGCACCTTCCGCCACGTCAGCAACCTGTGGGACGACGCCCACGCCGCGACGCTCGATCCGGTCGAACGCCTCGTCTATCGCTCGAACATCCTCGGCAGCGACCAGCGCATCACCAACACCGGCGGCGGCAACACTTCCTCGAAGCTCGTGGAGAAAGACCCGCTCACCGGCGAGGACGTCGAGGTGCTCTGGGTCAAGGGCTCGGGCGGCGACCTCCGCACCAGCAAGCGCGAGAACTTCTCGTCACTCTACCAGCGGAAGCTCGTCGAACTCCAGCAAGTGTATGCCGCCCGCGACGACAAGGGGCTCAAGTCCCAGGCCGAGGACGACATGGTCGGCATGTATTTCCACACCACCTTCAACCTGAATCCGCGCGCGTCCTCGATCGACACGCCGCTGCACTCGTTCCTGCCCGGCAAGCACGTCGACCACATGCACCCGAACGCGATCATCGCGATCGCCGCCTCGGAAAACTGCGAGCGGCTGACGCAGGAAATCTTCGGCGGCGAGATGGCCTACGTGCCGTGGATGCGCCCGGGCTTCGAACTCGGCTTGGCGATGCAGGAAATCGCCACGAAACAGCCGGACGTGAAAGCCATCATGATGGGGCAACACGGCTTCATCTCGTGGGACGACGACGACAAGACGTGTTATCTCCGGACGCTGGATTTCATCGAGCGCGCCGCGGCCTACATCGAGGGAAAATACCAAGCAAAGGGCGGTGACGCGGCGGCCTTCGGCGGCCGGAAGTACGAGACGCTTCCCGAGGAAACGCGCCGCGCCACCCTCGCCGGTCTGCTGCCGTGGCTCCGCGGCCAGGTTTCCCGGAACAAGCGCTTCATCGGCACGATCCAGGACGACGAGCGCATCCTTCGTTTCGTCAATTCCCACGATGCCGCGCGCCTCGCGGAACTCGGCACCTCCTGTCCGGACCATTTCCTTCGCACGAAAATCAAGCCGCTCTACGTCGACTGGAACCCGCAGACCGAGGACCTCGCCACGCTCAAGGCCAAGATCCAGGACGGCATCGAGGAATACCGCGAGGACTACGCCAGCTACTACGACCGCTGCAAGCACGCCAACTCGCCCGCGATGCGCGACCCGAATCCGACGGTCGTCCTCATCCCCGGCCTCGGCATGGTCGCCTGGGGCAAGGACAAGTCGGAGTCCCGCGTGACGGCGGAGTTTTACAATTGCGCCGTTGAAGTCATGCGTGGTGCCGAGGCGATCGACAAATATATCTCCTTGCCGCAACAGGAAGCTTTCGACATCGAATACTGGCTGCTCGAGGAAGCGAAACTCCAGCGCATGCCCGCCGAAAAGGAACTCGCGCGGCAAGTGGTCGTGGTCGTGGGAGCCGGTTCCGGCATCGGCAAGGAAACCGCCCACCGCCTCGTCAAGGAAGGCGCGCACATCG
>CBFGTW010000037.1:0-31966 GCA_965651855.1 uncultured Verrucomicrobiales bacterium | reverse complement strand
TCACCACCGGCACGCACATCGCCCAGATCTCGCTCTTCCTGCTGGTGGAGGCGGGTTTCGTCCCGGGCAAGCTGATCCAGACCTCGCCGCGCGCGTCCGGGCGCACCGCCGATCCGCGCGGCCGCTACTCGGTGATCGACCTGGACCTCTCGAAGTACGACGCGCTTAGTACCCGCTTCGCGAAGGACCTCGCCGCGACCACCGACTTTCTCAAAAGCGGCATCGCGACGCGCAACGCCGGCTTCAACCGGCTGATCGACCGCATCGAGCAGGTGGCGCTGCGCTCGCAGGCGCCGCTGCTGCTGACCGGTCCGACCGGAGCGGGGAAATCCCAGCTCGCCCGCCGGATCTTCGACCTGCGCAAGCAGCGCGGCGGGCTGCGCGGCTCGTTCGTCGAGATCAACTGCGCCACCCTCACCGGCGACACCGCGGCTTCGGCGCTCTTCGGCCACGTCCGCGGCTCGTTCACCGGCGCGCAAAAAGATCGGCCCGGCCTGCTGCGCGAGGCGGACGGCGGGCTGTTGTTTCTCGACGAGATCGGCGAACTCGGCCCCGACGAGCAGGCGATGCTGCTCCGCGCGCTCGAGGACAGGACCTTCCTGCCGGTGGGCGCGGACCGGCCGGTGACGAGCGATTTCCAGCTCATCGCCGGCACCAACCGCGACCTTCGCGAGGCGGTGGCGGCCGGCCGGTTCCGCGACGACCTGCTGGCGCGGATCCACCTCTGGACCTTCGCCCTGCCGCCGCTCTGCCGCCGCCGCGAGGACATCGGGCCGAACCTCGACTACGAACTCGAGCGCTTCAGCCGCACCCACGGCCGGCAGGCGAGTTTCAACAAGGAGGCGCGCGAGACCTTCCTCCGCTTCGCCGAGGCCGCGGACACGCCGTGGAGCGGAAATTTCCGCGACCTCAACGCCGCCGTCACCCGCATGGCGACCTTGGCCCCCCGCGGCCGGATCCGCGTCGAGGAGGTGCGCGAGGAGATCGACCGCCTGCGCGAAAGCTGGCGCCGCCCCGGCCGCGGCGAGGCCGCCGAGTGCGTGGATTTGGATGAGCTGCTCGGCACGGAAGCCGTCGCGGGCATCGATCCCTTCGACCGCGTCCAGCTCGCCCACGTCATCGCCGTCTGCCGCCGCAGCAAGTCGATCTCGGAAGCCGGCCGCGAGCTTTTCGCCGTTTCCCGCACCCAGCGTTCCGTCACCAACGACGCCGATCGGCTGAAGAAATATCTCAAGAAGTTCGGCCTCGATTTCGCCGCCTGCGGCCGGGAGATCGCGACGCGATAGGCCGCGCCTCCGCGACCCGTGCCGCCGTATTCCGGAATCGCCTCAGCGCTTGGCTTGGCACGAGTCCGGACGTCTATCGGGCCTGCGGTTCCTCTCGTTTCAGGGACTCCGGGAAATCGGCGAAGCGGCCGTCCACTTGGACCACGTCGTGGCCGCGGCTCGCGAGGAAGGCGCTTGCGATGGCCGCCCGCGTGCCGCCGGCGCAATGGACGTGGAGCGGCTTGGCGGCGGGAACCTCGTCCAGCCGCGCGGCCAGTCGGGTGTAGGCGATGTTGGTCGCTCCGGCCAGATGGGCGGCCGCGTGTTCGCTGGCGCCGCGCACGTCCAGGACGGTGGCGCCGGCGGGAAGCTCCGCGGGCGCGATGCTGGGCACGCATTCCAGCAGGTCGGCGGCCTGCAGCGCCTCGCTCGCCGTCAGCCAGGCCTCCACACGGTCCAAGCCGATCCGCACCAGTTGGCGGACCGCTTCGTCGACTTGTTCCTCGTGCTCCACCAGCAACAGGATGCGGCTGCTTTCTTCCAGATAGGATCCCGCGACGATCGGCAGCCTGCCACCGGGCAGCGGCGCGAGCAGCGATCCCCGGAGGTGGTTCCGGAGAAAGGCGGCCCGGTCGCTCCGGAGATCCAGAATGGCGCGGCCGGGCGCCCCCACCCAATCCCGGAGCCGGTGTGGCGCGAGCCGGTGCGGAGCGGGAAGACGGCCCTCGGGGAGAAGCGGCGGGCCCATCCGGTTGTCCCGCTTCATCCGCGCGAAATAGCGCGGCGGCTCCGGTTGGCCGGTCAGGATTTCGCGCACGAATCGCTCTTCTGTCCCTTCCGAGGCGAGCCGGAGCGCCGGATTGGTGGCCCGCTCGTAGGCCAGCACGCTCCACGGCACCGCTCCGAGGGATTTGCCGCAGGCGCTGCCGGCGCCGTGCCCGGGCAGGACCTGGAGGTGGCCGGGCAGATCGCCAAGCTGCCGGAGGCTGGCAAACAAGCTTTTGGCCGCAGGCTCCATCGAACCGGCCTGGCCGGCGGCGCTTTCCAACAAGTCCGGCCGGCCGACGTCGCCGACAAAGAGGAAATCCCCGCTCAACAGCGCCATCGGCGTGTCCGCGCCGGAACCGTGGTCGGTGACCAGAAACCCGAGGTGCTCCGGGGTGTGGCCCGGCGTGAGCAGGGCGCGGAAGCCGATGCCGCCGATGCGGAATTCATCGCCATCCCGCAGGACCACCGCGGAGCCCAGGCCCTTGGCCCACTCGAATTGCCAATCCGCGCCGCCCTCGCCGGAGAGGTAGACGGTCGCGCCATGGCGTTCCGCCAGCTCCCGCGCGCCGCTGAGGTAGTCCGCGTGGATGTGCGTCTCCGCCACCGCCACGATCCGCAGGTCGTTTTCCGCGGCGACCTGGAGGTAGCGGTCCACGTCGCGCTCGGGGTCGACGATGATGGCGTCGCCGGTGCGCTCGCAACCGATGAGGTAGGCGTTCTGCGCCAGGGAAGAATCGCTGATCTGCCGGAGAAACATGGCTCGGAAAATGGTCGGGAAACGAAGAGGGAAACTTACGCCGAGGTTGCCCCGGCTTCCAGGGGGCGACGGGCCCGCCGGTTCCAAGGCATCCGCGCCAGCAGCAGGCCCATGCCGCACCAGTCGGTGGCGCCGGCGAAAACGAGTCCCGCGCCCACGAAGGCGCTGAGCGCCACCCAGCCGGGATGGACCAGCAGCGAGAGGAGGACGCCCAGCAGAACCAAAGTCCCCGCCGCGATCCGCACCTGGCGCTCCAGCGAAACGGCCGCGCGGCCGCGGTTCACGGGATATCCGGCGGCGGTCCAAGCCTGGACGCCCCCTTCGAGCACGGCGACCTGTGGGATCTTGCCTTCGAGCTTCCTCGCCGCCTGGGCCGCGCGGCCACCGGTGCGGCAAATCAGGACGCAAGGCCCCGCGCCCTGGTGCAACGAGCCGGCCGATCCGGGGTCCAGCCGGTCGAGCGGCAGCAGCTTCGAGCCCGGGATGTGGACTTCGTCATATTCCGCCGGCGTGCGCACATCGAGCAGGGTGATCCCGTCGCCGGCGGAGAGAAGCGACTTCAGTTCGGTGGAGGAGAGGTTCATGGGATCTAAGTATGCGCATACACGCATACTTGCAAGCAAGAAATTTCCCCGCTAGCCTGCGCCGATGAAACTGAATGCCGACCAGCTGGTGCGGATGGCCGGGTTGTTCCGGGCATTCGCGGAGCCGACGCGGCTTGCGATCCTGCAGGAACTCAAGGCGGGGGAGCGGAACGTGTCCGAAATCGTCGATGAGCTGGCGGTCAGCCAAGCCAACGTGTCGCGGCAGTTGAAGCTGTTGCACGACGCGGGCGTCCTCCAGCGGCGGAAGGAAGGCACGCAGGTGATCTATTGGATCGGCGATCCGCTGGTTTCGGAGCTGTGCCGCCTGGTCTGCGACAAGCTCAACCGCGATGCGGCGGTTCCGGCCCAGCTGCGGTTCTAGGCCGCCTCCGCGATCGGGAAAACCCATTGAAACCTCGGATACCTGGAACAAGTGAAAGCGAACGCGGGCGTCTGGATGGATGTGGCGGTTGTTCTGCTCAACGGCATTTATGGTGTGTATTTCTTCCGCCATCTTGAAGCCATGGATCTTGAGGGATATGAACGCTTGGTGTCCATCGGGTCGGGAGTCCTGCTAATCCTGACCTTGTCGGCCTTCCCGCACGTGGCAGGGCCTCCTTTGGCCAGGTGGCTGCAACTCGGAGGAGAAGCATTCGTCGGGCTGGCGGGTGGTGCGACGCTGGGGGGCTTGATCTCGGGCAAGATGAGCACGTCATTGTGGGTGATCTGTGCGAACATGCTGATCTGGGGACTTGCGATCTGGGTTTTTGTTTGGTGGCGATGGCAGAGGGATGTCCGCCGCGGCTAGCAGGAAGACGCCGCGCGCAGCATGTACAAGCGGCGGGACGCTTCTGAGTTCCGTGGATGGGCGTGCGCCGGGCGGATCGATCGACCCCGAGGCATGGGATCGGCTGCCGGCGATCGCCGCGCGCGCGCCGGAACGAGCGCGACCCGGCAGAGAGGCCGCCGGACTCGCCCGCGCCGGGCTGCCGAACGATCCTTGAGGGAGCCTGCGCGTCTGGTAGACTGACCGTTCCCCGCATGTCCCTGATCGAATTCGCCCTGCTCGCACCGGTCTCGCTGTTCGTGATCATCAATCCGTTCTCGGCGGTGCCCGCGTTCCTTTCGATCACTCCGGGAGATTCGCCGGCCGAGCGGATCCGCGCCGCGCGCATCGCCTGCTTCGTGGCGGGCGGGATCATCCTGTTCTTCGCGCTGACCGGGCCGTTCCTGTTCTCGGTCCTCGGCATCACCCTGCCGGCCTTCGAGATCGCCGGCGGCATCCTGCTGTTCGCGATCGCCTTCGACATGCTGCGCTCGCCCGACGCGCCGGTGCGGCTCAGCCCGGCGGAAAAGGACGTGGCGCGCGAGAAGGAGGACATCGCCGTCACGCCGCTGGCGATGCCCTTGTTGTGCGGCCCCGGCGCGATCTCGACGATCGTCATTCTCCAGGGCCAGGCGGCGGGCCCGGCGCACACGCTGGTGCTCGTCGGCAGCGTGGTGGTGGTCTACTTCGCCTGCTTCCTGGTGCTCCGGGTGTCGGTTTCCGGGGCCGCGTGGCTCAACCCGCTGGTGCTGCGCATCCTCCGCCGGCTGATGGGCCTGCTGTTCGCGGCCATCGCCGTGCAGTTCATCGTCAACGGCGTCGCGGGCCTGCCGTTCGCCGCCGGTCCCGCGGCCATGCCCGAATCCGCAAGCCCATGAAACCGCGCCTGTCTTCCCTGCTCGCCCCGCTCCTGGTTTTCTCCGGCGGCCCAGCCACCGCCGCCAGCGAGGCGGAGCTGAGGGAGCGGATCGCCGCGCTCGAAGCCGAACTCGCCGCGGCCCGCGCGGAACTCGCCGCCCACGGGAAGCCGGCCAATGGTCCCGCCGATCCGCCGTTCGAGCAGGCCGTCGATCCCGCGGCGATCGCGGAGCCCCCGGCGGACGCGCCGGAGGACGGCCTGCGCTTCGGGGACTTCACGCTCGGTGGCGCGATGCGCGTGAACTGGACCCTCGGCGACTACTCCGGCGGCGGCGACGGCCCCTTGCGCGGCGGCCACGGAGGCGACTTCAGCTTGGACACCTTCCGGCTGAACCTCGACTACGCCCGCGGTGATCTCTTCGGCAAAGCCGAATACCGCTGGTACACCGGCACCAACTTCGTCCACACCCTCGAGTTCGGCTACCGCCGGGACGTGCGCCTCACGCTCCGCGGCGGGCTCACCCGCGTGCCCTTCGGCGTGGGCCCCTACGGGCCGTCGAACAACTGGTTCTTCGACCAGCACTACTACGTCGGCCTCGCCGACGACATGGACCTCGGCGTGGTCGGCACGTTCAAACGCGACGCCTGGACCCTCGACCTGGGCCTCTTCGCCGGCGCGGAGCCGAACATGCGCGGCTCCAGCGACGCCGGCGCCCGCTATTCCTTCGACATCGTCGACGCCAGCGGCGACTCAAACCACTTCGGCAACCGCACGCCCACCGCCTACGAGGAGAGCGCCCAGCTGAACATCCGCGCGGTGCGCGGCTTTGCGGACGCCGCCGTGCCGACGGACCTCGGCATTTCCCTCCAGCTCGGCCGGCTCAACGGTTTGCATGGCACGGCGGACGCGCATCCCTTCGCCGTTTCCCTCCACTCGCTGTCCACCCTCGGCCCTTGGGAACTCAAGCTCCAGGCGACCCGCTACGACTACGACAGCGACCGCCGCCACATCACCGGCGGTTTCTACGACTACACCACCGACATCGCGGCGCGCGGCGACATCCTCTCCGCCGCGCTCAGCTACACCTGGGAAACCCGGTGCCGTGGCTGGATTCGGTCACCGTCTACAACGACTTCAGCGTGATCCGGAAAGCCGCGCGCGGATTCCGCGACAGCACGCTCAACGTGCTCGGCGCCTCGTTCGCGAAGGACGGCTGGTCATCTACGCGGACTGGGCCTTGTCGGACGGCAACGAATTCGTCGGCGAATTCCGGTCCGGGATGCTCTCCGACAACGCCGGCCGCGAGTGGCAGTCCCGCTTCAACATCAACTTCGGCTATTATTTCTAACATCCCATTCTCCCGCTCATGAAAGACACGCCGAACGCCCAGCCGCCGGAACAAGGGTACGCTCCGAAAGAAGGGCCGCCGCCGAAGCCGTGGATCCGGATCAACCCGCCGGTCTTCATCGCCTCCGCGGCGCTGACCGTGGCCTTCCTGCTCTTCGCGGTGATCGCGCCGGAGACCGCGGCGAACCTCTTCGGCTCGGTGCAGACCTGGATCCTCGACACCGCGGGCTGGTTCTACGTGCTGGCGGTGGCGTTCTTCCTGATCTTCGTCATCTACCTCGCCGGCTCGAAGCTCAGCACCATCAAGCTCGGCCCGGAGCACAGCGAGCCGGACTACAGTTACGCCTCGTGGTTCGCGATGCTGTTCTCCGCGGGCATGGGGATCGGCTTGATGTTCTTCAGCGTCGCCGAGCCGCTGATGCACTACGTCGATCCGCCGGTCGGCGAAGGCGGCACGGTCCAGGCGGCGCGCGAGGCGATGCGCATCACGTTTTTCCACTGGGGCGTGCACGCCTGGGCGATCTACGCCGTGGTCGCGCTCTCGCTCGCCTATTTCTCGTTCCGCCACGGGCTGCCGCTGACGATCCGCTCCGCCCTCCACCCGCTGATCGGCGACCGCATCCACGGGCCGATCGGCCACGCGGTGGACGTCTTCGCCGTGATCGGCACGATCTTCGGCGTGGCCACTTCGCTCGGCTTCGGCGTGATCCAGGTGAACTCCGGCCTCGCGTATCTCTTCGATCTGGAATCCAGCACCACCACCCAGATCCTCCTGATCGCCGGGATCACGGCGCTCGCCACCCTGTCGGTCGGCCTCGGGCTGGACGCGGGCATCCGCCGCATCTCCGAGCTGAACATCATCCTCGCGCTCGTGCTGCTGGTCTTCGTCCTCGTCGCCGGGCCCACGGTTTTCCTGCTCCAGACGCTGGTGCAGAACACCGGGAGTTATATCTCCGGCCTGGTCGCCACCACCTTCAATCTCTACGCGTACGAGCCGACCGGCTGGATCGGCGGCTGGACGCTATTCTACTGGGGCTGGTGGATCGCCTGGTCGCCGTTCGTCGGCATGTTCATCGCCCGGGTCTCGCGCGGCCGGACGATCCGCGAATTCGTGACCGGGGTGCTGTTCGTCCCGGTCGGCTTCACCTTCATGTGGATGACCTTCTTCGGCGACACCGCGATCCACATGGTGCTACGGGATGGCGTGGAAGGGCTGACGGAAGCGGTGGCCGAGGACACCTCGGTGGCGCTGTTCCAGTTCTTCGAACACCTGCCGCTTTCCGGCATCACCTCGCTGCTCGCGACGCTGCTGGTCATCACGTTCTTCGTGACTTCGTCGGACTCGGGCTCGCTGGTGGTGGACATGCTGACCTCCGGTGGCGCGGAGGAATCCCCGCTGTGGCAACGGCTTTTCTGGGCGATCGTCGAGGGCCTGGTGGCCGCGGTGCTGCTGGTGACCGGGGGACTCGGCGCCCTGCAGACGGCCACCATCGCCAGCGCCCTGCCCTTCGCGATCGTCATGCTGTTCATCTGCTGGGGCCTGGTGCGCGCGCTCCGGCTCGACATCCTGAAGCGCTCGAGCCTGCGCGAGGCCCGGCTCAGCCCGCTCGGCGCCCATCCATCGGTGTCGTGGCAAACGCGGCTCAAGACCATCGTCCATTCGCCCGGCCGGGAGGAGGTCGAACGCTTCCTCCGGGAAACCGTGCGGCCCGCCTTCGATGAAGTGTCCGCGGAACTCCAGCGCCAGAATGTCCCCGCGCGGTGCGAGGTCGGCGACGACGGCCGGATCTGGGTGGAGGTGACCCACGGGGACGAGATCGACTTCTACTATCTGGTGCGCATGCGTCCCTACGAGACGCCGTCGTTCGTCATGAGCGACACCCGCGCGAGCCAGCTCGAGGAGCGGCGCTTCTACCGGGCGGAGGTGCACTTCAAGGAAGGCGGCCAGAACTACGACATCATGGGCTGGAGCAAGTCCGACGTGATCCACGACGTGATTGACCAATACGAACGCCACCTGCATTTCCTCCACGTGGCCCGGTAGGCATCGCAGACGACGAGGTGCGCCCCCGCCTGCTCCTCGACGTCCAACAAAGCGCCCTCCTCCCCACTGGCTCCGGCGAGCCCTTCACCCTCGACGTCATCAGCCGCATGGTGACGAAGTACCTCAAGAATCCGGAATCGGCCGCCCGGGAAGCAGTTTCCTCATGCCCTACACCTGCGCCGCCCACATGCTCGAACGAGGGGCGGACATCAGTTTCATCAAGCAGCGTTTCGGCCACCAGGGGTTCGAAATCACACCACTTGTACGCGGGCCAGCATCGAGCGACTGAAAGCCGTCCACCGCCAGATCCGCCCCGTCGAAGGCCCGAAAAAGGCGCAGGACAAACCGCCCGTCGGACCGTAAGATCCACCCGTGATCACCGCTCTTGAAATCGAAAAGGCCATCGAGCGCCTGCCTGAGCCCGAATAACGGAAAATCGCCGAATGGTTCGAGGATCACCGGCTGATTGTCGCGGGTTCGGCGTCACTTTCGTCGATCTACGATGACGAGGACGGCGGGGAGAGCCAACTTGTCGGCGAATGAACCGGGGTGAAATCTGGCTCGCCGATCTCGGCTATGCCGGCAAGGTCCGCCCGGTCCTGATCCTCAGCGTCGAGCCCGGCGAGCAAGACCGTGCGCTTGTCACTTACGTCATCCGCACACACCAGCGTGCGCGGGACCGCCTACGAAGTGCCACACACGGCACGCGGGATGAAGCCCGGCGCCTTCGATGCCCAGGGACTCGGCACGACGGACTTCAGCCGCTTCATCCGGCCTCTCGGCCGCGCCGATGCCGCGACGCTCGCGGCGGTGGAGGATCGCGGCGGGCGTGGCTCGGCCTCTGAAGCTTTCTTCCCTTAGCCGCCGATAGCTGCAGCCAACCGCAGTCGCCACGCCACCCGGGTCGAACAAACGAAAGCCCGACCCGGGTGGACCGGGTCGGGCTTCGGGGAACGTCGCTCCGGGAGGTTACCGGCGGCGGCGCAGCAAGCCGATGGCTCCGAGCGCCGCGAGCAGCGCGGCGGACGGCTCGGGGATGACGGTGAGCGTCAGGCCGGTGCCGGTGAGGCCGTCGGCCGTGGTGTCGTCGTAGTCGATCTCGTAGAGGTTCGCGCCGAAGGTGAAGGCCGAACCGTCGGCCAGACCGTCGAAGGCCGTGCCGTTCCAGCTGCCTTCGTAGTCGGCGAGGATGAACTTCGTGCCGAAGGCGAGCGCCTCGTCGCTGCCGAAGAGCGCGAGCGCGAGCTGCGCGGAGGGATCGATGTTCAGGTCGCCGCCGATGTTGACCCGGTCGGCGGTGCCGAGCGAGGGATCGAGTTCGACGGAGAACGACGAGCCGGCGGCGAAGGTGAGGCTGCCGACGACGGTGGTGGTTCCGATCGAGTTTCCGGGAGCCAAGGTTCCCGAAACCACGATGCCGCCGCCGAAGGTGCC
This sequence comes from uncultured Verrucomicrobiales bacterium, assembly GCA_965651855.1. Classification (GTDB taxonomy): domain Bacteria; phylum Verrucomicrobiota; class Verrucomicrobiia; order Verrucomicrobiales; family Akkermansiaceae; genus Luteolibacter. Next base: position 22,082 of record CBFGTW010000037.1, on the reverse strand, counting down.
GGTGCCGCCGACCGTGGCGCCCGAGCTGACGATCAGGTCGCCGGAGCCCAGCGAGCCGTTCACCAGCAGGGTGCCGGCGCTGACGGTGGTCGCGCCGGTGTAGGTGTTGGTGCCGTTCAGCGTGAGCGTGCCGTCGCCCTGCTTGGTCAGGCCGCCGTCGATCGGATCGGAGCCGCCGTGGACGAGCCCTTGGCCGATGGTGACGTCGTGGCCGTTGGTGTCGATGAACGCGCCGCCTTCGAGGACGTTAGCGGTGCTGCCCTCGCCCATGTCCATGAAGGTCTCCGAGCTGCCGGTGGGCCGGAGCACGCCGCCGTCGAAGTTGAAGACACGGGTGCCGGTGGAGCCGGAAACGATCGACGAGACGTTGAGCTGGCCGCCGTTGAGGTTGAACGTCGCGTTGGTGGCGTTGTTGTGGCCCATGCGGAGCTGGCCGAGATTGGCGGTGCCGCCGTTCAGCGTGTAGATGCCGGTGCCGTCGCCGCCGGTGCCGCCCGCGAGCTCGACATTCTCACCGAGGTAGGTGTTGCCGCTCTGCAGGTCCACCAGGCCGCCGTTCTGGGTGATCTCGCCCATCCCGCCGCCGCCGGAGCCGACGACGAGGTTGCCGCCGCCGGTCTTGGTGACGGTGCCGCCCTCGTTGACGATCAGCTCGCCGGAGCCGCTGGCGCGGCCGACGGCCATCCAGTTGTTGGCCGCGAGGTTCGCGCCGTTGTTCACGACCACGGTGCCGCTGCTGCCGGTGCCCTGGGCGATCCAGATCTCGTTGTTGATGTTGACGTTCGCTCCCGCGTTCAGCTGGGTCTGGCCGGTGCCTTCGATGGTCAGGCCGCCGTTGCCGCTGATCGAGCCGTCGAAGCCGACGTCCGAGTTGTGGCTGAGGACCAGGCGGCCCTGGCGGGTGACGATGGCGCCGGTGAAGGTCTGGGTGCCGAGGTCGACCACCAGGTTGTTGCCGCCGGTTTTCACGAGGCCCACGCCGGTGCCGGCGTTGGTCATCGTCCCGAGGTCCTGCGTCAGCGTGTAGGTGCCGTTGGTGGTGTCGATGCCGACCGACGAACCCGCGTTGAAGTTCGCGGACGAGAGCAGGGTGGCGAAGTCGGCGTCGTTGAATCCCGAGCCGCCGAGCCGGGCGCCGAGGCCACCGCCCGCGGGGACGTTCAGGCCCGGGGTGTTCCAGCCGGGAAGCGCGCCGGTGTGGCCGGCGATGAGCGTGCCGCCGAGGATTTGGGTGCCGCCGGTGTAGGTGTTCGTGCCGGCCAGGGCGAGCACGCCCGTGGTCCCGGAGAGGACCAGCCCGCCGGTTCCGGACAGGTTCTGCGCGGTCGCCAGGTTGAAGGTCTGGGCGTTGATCAACAGGTCGCCGTCGCCGATGGTCGCGCTGTCCAGCCCGGCGATGAAGTCGCCGCGGCTGGCGGTGGCCACGATCTGCGTGCCGTTGAAGTTCACGTTGGCCGTGCCGTTGCCACCGACGATCCAGCCGGTGTTGAGCGTGCCGCCGTTGAGGTTCGCGGTGCCGGTGCCGGCGGTGTTCACGCCGAGCCGGTATTCGGTGGTGGTGAAAGTGCCGCCGTCGAAGTTGTGGGTTCCCGCCTGGTTCTCGCCGACCCAGGTGATGCCCGTCTGGACGACCACCGATCCGCCGTCCTGGTTGAGCGTGCCGCTGCCGCCGGTGCCATTCGCGCCGATGATGAAGCGGGTGTCGTTGCCGCCGGCCTTGGTCCACGTGCCGCCGGTCATGTTGACCGTGCCGGTGCCGCCTTCCCGGCCGATGGCCACCCAGTTGTTGTTGGTGATGGCCCCGCCGCCGATGTTGAGCACGCCGGTGGCGCCCCCGCCCTGGCCCACCCAGGTTTCCCCGCCCACGGCGAGGGTCCCGGCATCGAGGTTCGCCGTGCCGGTGCCGCCGTCATTGCCCATGACGAAGTGGTCCGGGATATCCAGCGTGCCGGTGGTGTTGACGTTGAGCGTGCCGGTGGCCGCGCCGTCGAATCCGCCGATGTAGAGGCGGCCGCCGACGTTCATGGTCCCGTTCCCCGTGCCGAAGCCGGTGAGGTTCGGCTGGCCGGTCACGCTGGTGTCCGCCAGGTTGTAGACGCCGGTGCCGCCGGAGTGGCCGACGAACATCCAGTTGCTGCCGCCCGTCGCGGCCGTGCCGCCGGTGTGGTCGAGACGCCCGGAATTCCCGGCGCCGCGGCCGACGAAGATGTCGACCGGCGCGGGCCCGATGTCCGCGGTGATGATCGGGTGGTTCGGCGCGGGCGTGGCGGTCGGCCAACTGATGTTGGCGTGCTGGTTGCCCGGGTCCTTGGTCGGCACCACGCCGCCCTCCCAGTTCTCGGGATTGGTCCAGTCGGACGATTCGGATCCGTCCCAGGTCACCAGTGTCTGCGCGAAGGCCCCGGAGGTCAGGGCCGCGGCGAGCGACAGGGTGATGTTGACGGTGTGGATTGGCGACCGCGAGGGGACGCAACGAAATGCCGTGGCCATGAGGCCGGCTCGTTTTTTCATGGGTTTCTTGGGTTTGATTGGGGGTTTCGACTCCCTCGCGACAGCGGGACGGGACCCGCGAACGGGGGAGGCGCGGCGTATCTCAATGGAATTTTCCCGGGTTTGTCCAGCCCGGAGATGGGGGGCAGCGAAAAGGGACGGGGAGACGGCTCCGGAGCGGCTTCGGAGCGGCCCCGGAGCGGAGCTGGCCGGCGGCTCCCGCGGCGGAAGAAACGCCTCAGGCGCGGGGAATCGTCGCGGCGCTCCGGTTCCGGTGGAGCGCCGGCCGGACCACGCCGGCGACCGCCGCGGGATCGGCGCGGAAGTCGGTCCCGAGGAAGCCGCGGAGCCGCTCGAGGCCGGGCAAGGGGTTCCGCACCAATTCCGGGTAGTCCACTTCCAGCAGGGCCACCCGCGGGTTTTTCCGGAGGCGGGCGAGCAGGCGGTCGAGATGAGCTTCCTGCATGGCCGCGAGGTCGTCGGCGGAGGCGGCCGGGCGTTCGCCGCGGCGCGCGAGCATTCGCGCCTGCGAGGCGACGATCTCCCCGATCGGCCGGCGCATGAAAACGATGCGGTAGCGGTGCCGGGGCGGGAGGCTCGGCAACAGGGCCGAAACGATCTTCACGGCCTTGCCCTCGGCCCGCGCGACGATCTCCGGCCGGTCGCGGAGCGAGCGGATTTCCTCCCACTCCCAGTAACCTTCCGGGTTGTCCTCGTCCGCGGCGCGCTTGCCATCGTGCAGGATCTCGACGCCGGCGGCATGGAGGATCTGCATCATGAGCGAGGTGCCCGACCGCGGCAGCCCGGAAACGACGGTCAGCTCGAGCGGGCGGCCGGGAGTTCCGCCCGCCGGGGGTTGTTCGGCCCGCAGCCGCGCGCGCCCGGCGGCGGCCAGGCGGATGCGCTCGCGGGTCCGTTCCGACTCGGCGGTCTCGACCGCGCGCCGCAGCCGGGCTTTGGCGAGCGCGTCGTCGGCGCCCGGCCGGCCGAGCATCCGCCGGACGCGCGCGAGGTGCCGCGCCGCCGGGCGGTGGGACGGGGCGAGCCGCAGGCAGTTGGCCAGTGCGGTTTCCGCGGCTTCGAACTGGCCGCAGCGGGCGCGCGCGGCGCCGAGCAGGAAATGAGCGCGCGGCGCGCCGTACTGGAGGCCCACCGCGTCGAGCGCGGCCTCGACCGCTTCCCGCGGCCGGCCGCCATGGAGGAGGCAGCGCGCCAGGGCGAGGTGGGCGCGGGTGTCGCCCGGATCGAGCGCCAGCAGCCGGCGCGCGGCTTGTTCCGCCTCGTCCCACCGCCGCAGCGCCAGGAAAACTTCCGCCAGCTCGCGCAGGAGCTGCGGGTTCTCCGGCTCCGTCCGGCGCACTTCGTCGAGTTCGGCGAGTGCCTCGGCAGGCCGGCCGCGCTGGGCCGCCACGCTGGCGAGCAGGAGCCGCGCGGGCGTGCTCGGGCCGAGACCGTCCAGGCAGGCGCGGAGCGTGGCCTCGGCTTCGTCGGCGAGGCCGAGCTGGAGCTGGGTGCGGGCGAGCAACTGCGCGTAGTCGGTCCGCGCCGGAGCGGCCGCCACGCAGGCTTCGAGCAGCTCGAGCGCCTGCTCGAATTTTCCGCCGTAGAGGCAGGCGCGCGCGAGATTCCAGCGGTTCTCGCGCTCCGTCGCCCGGCCCGCTTCGGGGCCGACGGACGCCTCGTCGATGTAGCCGAGCGCGACGAACTGCGCGAGCAGCGCGTCGTCGGCCTCCGGCGGCAGCCGCGGGTGGCGGGGTTCCGCGGCCGGGTCTTCCCAGCTGGTGACGGTTTCCACCGGCCGCCCCTCGCGGAACGCCTCGAGCAGCACCCGGCCCTCCATGTCCCCGCCGATCGGCAGGCCGAAGTGGTGGAGAATGGTCGGCGCGACGTCCAGCAGCCGCGCGCCGTGGATCAGCCGGTCGCGCGCCAGCTCCGGGCCGCGGGCGGCGATCACCCCCTGCGGGCGGTGCCAGACGGTGATCCCGGCGGGCACCCGCGGCGTGAATCGCGGCCGGAGGTGGTCGCTGTGGAATCCGTGGTCGGAAACCAGCAGCACCGTCGCGTCCGGCCCGGCGAGGTGCACGAGCCGCTGGAGCATCATGTCGTGGGCGCGGTAGCAGCCGTTGACCACCTCGCGGTAGATCCCGAATTCCCTCTCCGGCACCCCGTCCATCCGCGGCGGGTGGAAGGGCATGAAGGCGTGGGAAATCTCGTCGATCGCCCGGAAATAAACCGCCATGAAGTCCCAGTCCGGGTCGTTCTCCATCAGCCACGTCGCCGCGGACTGGACCGAGTAGGCTTCGGCGAGCTTTTCCGCCAGGAAGTGGAGCCGGCGGTCCTTCGACTGGTCGACCTCGGCGGCGCGCGGCACGAAGGCCCGCAGCACCTCGGCGTCGATTTCGCGCGGAGCGACCCGCAGCGCGTCCAGTTCGCGGCCGAGGTCCTCCGGCCAATACGTCCCGGGCGGCGGCGGCGGCCACTGGTCCGGCCGGGCCTCCGGCGGCACCGGACCGAGGTGGGCGAAGAGGTTCGAGACCAGCTTGCCGTCCAGTCCGCGCTCGCCCTGGGTGGCGAACCAGCCAACCACATGGCTCCGCAGCCCGCGCCCGCCGAGAATTTCCCAGAGGGTCCTGCAGCGCCGCGTGGCCGCGGAAACCGGCACCACCCGGCCGCTCGCGGGATCCACCTCGGTGAAACCCGCGACCCCGTGGTGATAGGCCATTTTTCCCGTGGCCACCGAGGTCCACAGCATCGGCGAGAGCTGCGGCTCGAGGGTCGCGAGATTGCCCGAAACGCCGTCCTCCACCAGCGCCCGCACGCCCGGCAGCAAGCCGGCGTCCAGCAAAGGGTGGATGATCTTCCAGTCGGCGGAATCCCAGCCGACCAGGAGCAGTCGCTTGCGGCGGGCCATGGCGGCGCGTCAGGCCGCCTGGCGCTGGCGGCGGAAGGCCAGGCCGCTTGCGCCCAGCGCGAGCAACGCCAGCGCAGAAGGCTCCGGCACCGCGTCGATCGCCGCCTTGCCGGCGGAAATGCTCAGCGCGGTGTTGTCGTCGTTGCGGGCCATCGCCACGAGGTAGCCGTTGCCGGTGCCGTCAAAGTAGAACTGGGCCACCGCCTCGTAGACGATGGTTTCAGTGGTGACGCCATCGACGTTGAAGGTGATGTTGGCGTAATTTTGGTCGGAATTGAGCGTCGCGCCGTTCACGGTGAGGCCGTCCTGCAAGTAGGTTCCATACCCCCAGTTGTCGGGCGAGATGTCGCTGCCATTCGTGAAATAATTCAACCCGACGGTGCTCCAGGCCACGTAGGCGTCGATATGGTCGACGGCGTAATAGTTGCCTTCGTAGAACGAATAGCCCACCGAGATCCCCGCCGGCGTCGCGGGCGTCGACCCGGAATTCTGCGCTCCCGGCCCGTAGAACGTGACCAGGATGGCGGCGTCCGCCTGCCCGGCGAGGCAGCCGGCGCCTAGTCCGGCGGTTAGATAGCTGGTGAGTTTCGAGTCTTGGGTCTTCATGGGCTTTCTCGGGAAACGGGGGGGGACCCTAGAGAAGAAAGCATCCTCAGGGCAACCGTGAAGTTCAGGAAATCGTGACCTTCCGGGAAAGTCGAGCGAGCCCGCAACCCCGGCAGCTTTTACGACACCGTGGATTATTACGGAAAGCCGGTCACGGGTGAGAACGCGAACGAGCCCTACGCCTACATCCACATAGTCGGCGGAAATGGCGTCACCTTCGACGAGATCGTCCTGAGCCAGGCGCTCGGAAGCGGGAACTTCGAGAACGACAATCACAGCGTCCGCGCCACGGCTCCCACCTTGCCGGGAAGTCTGGTGGTGATCGAAGAGTTCAGCGTGGTGCCGGAGCCGTCCGGAGCGCTGGCCTCGGTCGTTTGCGTGTTCGGACTGGTGGCATACCGCAAGCGCCGGTGATCTTGCCCCGGCCCCGGCCTCAAGGGGCGCGGAGCAGGGTCCGGAGGGTCCTTCGTTCCGCGGGGAGCAGCTTCTTCCAAGCGAGTTCCTCCAGAATGGGAGCCGCTTCGGGGTGGTGGCCCGCCGCGGCGAGAATGACTCCGCGGATGGCGCGGTAGGACGCGTTGCGGGAAGACCAGTCGAGCGGCAAATCGTCGATCAGGGAAACCGCTTTGTCCGGATCCCCGTCGAGCAGATGGGCGAGCGCGAGGATGCAGGTCGTCGGCGGGTGACCGGGCAGCGCCTCGTGGATGGGCGTGAGGTCCGCGACCACTTTGGACGGCGGCATGCTGCCGGTGAGCATCGCGAGGTAGTCGCCTTGAACGATCACGACTGGATTGCCGGGTTCGACGATCCGGTAGGTGCGGAGGACCGCGAGCAGTTCCGCTTCCCGATGGTCCACGGCAAGCCGCTCGACGACCTCTGCGAGAGCCTCGAACCGCGGCAATGCACCTGTCCCCGCGATCACCGCCCGGACCCACGCGTCGGTGGCGAGGGCGGTAAGATCGAGGCGTTCCGCGAGCCGCGCAAGTGAGATGCGCGCCTCCTGCAAGGCGCTCCCATCGGCCGCTTGCAGCGCCTGCCCGGCCAACTTTTTCGCCTCCCTGTCATCGCCGCGGCGGGAGTGAAGGGCGGCCAGGCGGGCGGCGATTTCCCAGTCCGGAATTTCCGGGGGAGCGGCCGCCAGAAACTCCCCGAGGGCTTCCGGCCGGTCGAGCGCCTCGAGAAGCTGGAGCTGGAGCCGGAAAACCTCCGCCTCCGGTGAGGGGGCATCAAGATCGGCGGAAGGAATGGCGCCGGGATCGACTGCCATCGCGCATCGGGCGACCCGCAGCCGGGCGGCGGCGTCGGAGGGAGCGGGACCGGAGGCCATGAACGTGGCCAGTTCCAGGGAAATCCCGTGCCGTGGCAGACCATCCAGCAGCTCGAGCCACGAATCGCGCCGGTCCGGATCGGCGCGAATCCGCTGGATCAAATCGCTCTGGAATGCCCGGAGCGCCGCCGGCTCGTTCATCGCGAGAAGGCACTCCAAACGAATGCGCTCGATCGGCGCCGGCAGCGGCTTCTCCAGTGCGTCGATGAGGGCGATCGCCATGCGTGGGCGGTCACCGCGCAGGAGCCGGTCGGCCATCGGGACGAGGAACGCGGGAGCGTCCTTCTCTGCGGGCGCGAAAAGCGCCCAGGCGCTCTCGACCACGCTGGCGGGCGAGTGCCGGCAGAGGATCTCCCAAGCCTCGGCGCGCAAGGCGAAGGGCGCATCCGGCTGTTGCAAGACGGTCAGCGCGACCTGCGACCGGCGGGGATCGTTCAACTGGTCGAAAGCCCGCAGCAGCACGGGGAGCGCGTCGGGACGACCGGGCTGCCGCCGGAAAGCGGCGATCGCGAGTTCGCGGGACTCGCCCGGGTGCCCCTCGGCGAGTGCCCGACGGGCTTCGGCAAGATCGGTGTCGCTGCGCCAGGCGTCGTGGAGGGATTTCACCGGGCCCAGCGCCAGCCAGGCAAAAATGGCGATGCCCGGCAACAGAAGCAGAAGTTTGGCCAGCGGATGGAGATCGGCCCAGATTTTGGAAATGCGGTCGAAGGCGTTCACCGACGGACGAACGAGGCGGGGGGAAGGGGAGAGTGGCCGACGAGCAGAGGATCGTGGCCGCGAACGACCACTAAACTGCCTGCGGCCTCCCCGACCTATCAATCCGGAAATCGCCACGCGCTCGACAAGCAAACCACTCCGGGAAGCCGCGGCGGAGCGGCCCGTCGGTCACTCTCGCGATGGCGCGGAGGCGATCCCCTTTCCCCACAGGAACCCGCACATGAGGATCGCCGTCACCGTCACGGCGTAAATCTGGAAGGGAAAATCGAACGCGCCGTGCAGCCCGGTGATCGTCAGGCCGATCATGGTTCCCCGCAGCACCGGCGCCTCGCGCGATGACAGCGCGCGGCGGTGGCGCAGCGCGCTCCATCCCGCCACCAGGCTGCCGAACCCGATCACCAGCCACGCCACTCCGCCGATCCAGCCCCACTCGACGAACATCTGCAGCCAGTCGTTGTGGCCTGTCAGCCAAAGTCCCTCCAGCCGCGATCCCAGGTGACTCGTGAAATAGGGAAACAGGTGCGGAAAAGTGCCCGGCCCGTAGCCCCACAAGCCGCCGGCATCGGGCGCGGCCATGGAGGCGATCACCCCGGCCACCACCACCCGGCCCTCGCCGGCCAAGCCCTCCTCGGCGAGCCGCGCGGACCACTCGTCGAACCGCCCCAGCGAGCGGTCCCAGCCGATCAGCAGCACGAGCAGCACGCCGCCGGCGGCCGCGGCCGCCAGCAGGGCCCGCTCGAACCGCCGCCCGCCGGCAAAGGAGGAGCCTTCCGCGAGCAGGCTCCGCAGCCGCCGGCGGTGAACGAACATCTGGAGAAGCAGGCTTGCGAGTACCAACAGGACCGCTCCCTTGGAGGTGGTGATCAGGGTCGCCGATCCAATCACGAGCGCGGCTCCGAACCACGTCCAGCGGGCCCCGCGTCCGTCCTCGCCCGAGGCCACCGAGAGTCCGCCGCCGATCGCCAGCGGGAAGATAAGGTTGAGAAAGGCTCCGGCGCTGGCGTGATAGACGAATGGCGCGAAGAACGTGACCGGGTGCTTGCGGTCCTCGAGCCACCACACGGCCTCCGCGCCGGTGGCCTTGTGGAGGATGCCGAAAAGCGACACCGCGACGCCGAGCCCGACCAGCCACTTCACCGGCGTGAGCCACCGTCCGCCGCCGCCTCGCGCCGCCCGCCAGCCGACCGCGAACACGAACGCGAGCGCGAGAATCTCGAGCGGAGCACCGGCCGAAGCCTGGACGGACAGGGTGCCCGGCGCGCCCGGCAAGGGCGGCTCGAGCCAGTGGAACTGGAAATCGTGGATCGCGTGCCGCGCCTTCGCGTTCCACAGCATGAAGCCGGCATATCCCAGCAGCCAGAGCCAGGCCGCCAGCGGCAACCAGCCGCGCACGCCGGGCCGGCCGCAGCGCCAGCCGAACGTCGTCGCCAGCGCCACGACGGCCGCCACGCCCGTGATCCAGACCGCCCGGGTCCGCCACGGATCGATCGGCGAGCCGAAGGCGAAGACCGCATACGCGAGGCCGAGGCCGAGCAAGCCGCACCCGACGAGCCAAAGCGCGTTTCTGGCGGGGCGGTTCATGCGGGATGCGACAAGGTTGCCGGCGGGTTCCCGGCCTGTTCCGGCGGCGGCGCCGGCTGGCGCGAGGCGTTCGGAAAAAGGCCACCTTGGAACATCCAAGGTGGCCGGAAATGGGGCGCGGCGCCCGGCGGATCAGCGCCGGCGACGGGCGGCGAGACCGCCGAAGGCCAGCAGCGAAAGCAACGGAACCGAAGGCTCGGGCACGACATCGGCGGTGCCGGTGCCGGTGGCCAGCGGCGTGTCGCCCGGGCCGTCTCCCCCGGCATAAACGCTGTAATAGCCGCTCACCGAGAACGGAGCGTCCAGGTCGTAGTTTCCGTTGGTGAGGTTCGCCGGATCGTCCTCCACGAAGTAGGTGAAAATCCCGATGTAGTAGAACTCGTGGACAAGCTGGTCGCCCGAGCCGCTCGTGACCCACGTGTCGGTGTCCGAGTTGTAGCCACGGCGGTTCTGGCTGTAATCGCCGGTCAGAAGCTGCTCCGCCACGAAAAACGCAGGGTCGCCGCTGTTGATGCCGACGCTCACCGAGTCGAGCGAGAACGGGTCGCCGTCGGAAATCACCCGCAGCCCGAAGTGGAGCGCGTTTCCATACTCGTTGGCGAACGCCCCGCCGGGATTCGCCTGCCCGTCCCACGAGGGGAAGGTGGTGTGGATGATGTTGTAGGCGCTGATGTCGTTCGCCTGCTCGTAGCCGGTCGGATCGACGTTCCGGTCCGGGCCGGCGCTCGGGGAGCCGGCGACGAGGGCGGACATCGCGTTGTTCGCGTAGCCGGCCCAACTCGTGGGCGAATCGAAGAAGTTCGGCCCGACGGACGGGACCACGGTGATGGTGAGCGCGCCGAAGGCTTGGCCCGTGGCGGATGCCACGGCCGCCAGGGCGATCATTCTGAGGCTGGTTTTCATGATGACAGGAGGTCGGAGCGGCGGTGAATATCATCTGCTAGATGAGACGACAACCCTTTTGATCAAGAATTCCGGATCTTCCGGGCTGCGACCGCTCGTGCAGCACCTCAAATGCCATCGTCCCAAGGAAAAGCCTTTTCTCGTGACGGACTCGTCCCCATCGTGGAAACGAAACCCGGCCGCTCCCTTGATATTCCATCCGATGATGCACGTGACTTCCTCCCCGCCGCGCGCCTGCCCCCGGGATCGGCATGGAATTTGCATCACCCGCCTGATGTCCGGCATCTTTCCGTCATGTTGGGTTCTGGCGGGCGTGCTCGCCACCGCGCCACCGGCGCGGGCCGGCGGCGACCTGCAGGCGGATCTGGAAGTCCGCCGCCCGCGGGCGGCCGACGTCAAGCGGCACAAGTCGAAGGCCGGGGAAGCGCCCTCGCGGAGCCGGATCGTCGGCGGAACCAACGCGGCGAACGGCGAGTTCCCCTGGATGGCGGCCATCGTCCGGAGTTCGAACCCGAACGTCTATCAGGGCCAATTCGCCGGTGGCGTGCTCGTCCATCCCTGGTGGGTGCTTTCGACCGCCCACGCCTTCCTCGGCAACCGGCCCCAGGACCTCGACGTGGTGCTCGGTGTCACCGATCTCACGAAATCCCAAGGCCTCCAGCGGATCCCGGTGGCCGAGATCGTCTTCCACCCGGCCTATCATGACATCCAGCAGGACCACGATCTCGTGCTCCTGCGCCTTGCCGCTCCGGCGCAGGCGCCGGTGGCTCCCCTGCCGTTGCTCGACGATCCCGGGCTGGCGGATCCCGGCGTCACCGCCACGGTCACCGGCTGGGGCAACACCTCGACCACCACCGCGTCGTACCCGGCCAACCTCAAGAAGGCGGCGCTGCCGGTGGTCTCTCTGGAAACCGCGAACGCGACCGCGTCCTACAACGGCAGCCTCACCGCCAACATGCTCGCCGCAGGATACGCCGCGGGCGGCGTCGACTCCTGCCAAGGCGACAGCGGAGGGCCGCTGATGGTCCCCTCGCCGCTTCCTCCCGGGCGCATGCTCGCCGGCCTCGTCAGCTTCGGCAAGGGCTGCGCCCAGCCGGAGGCCTACGGCATCTACACCCGCGTCGGCAACTACCGTCGTTTCATCCTCGACCACCTCCACCCCGGCTACGGCAGTTGGGAAACGGCCACCGGTTCGAGCGGCGAGGCGCGCGATCCGGATGGCGACGGCCGCGCCCATTGGGCGGACTTCGCCCTCGCCAACCACCCGTCGCCCTTGCCAGGAGATTTTCCCGGCCTCAGCCTGCTGCGCCCCGCGGGCGGTGGCGGGATGGATTGGCGGATCGAAGTGGCGGCCACGCCCGCCGGGCCATGGGCGCCCTTGGCGGGTGCCGTCTCCACCGTGACGGCCGCCGGCCGCCCGGGCCTCGAGGAATGGCGGGTGGCCGCGGCAATTTCCTTGGCGGATGCCGGCGGGCGGTTGTTTCTCCGGCCAGTCGTTTCCCGCGGCTCTGGATACGCTCCCGGCCCGCGGCCCTTGGATCTGCCAGGCAATGCCACCGGTTCGCTGGTCGCGGACGATCCGATCCATCCGGATCACCCGGGCGCCCGCTGCAAGACCTACCACCTCCGCGGCCCGGCCGCCGGAATCCCCTTCGCCATTTCGCTGCGCTCCGCGGAGTTTCCCGCCCGGCTGGAGTTGCTCGATCCCGCCACGGGCGCTGTCCTGGCCACCGCCTCCGGGTCCAGCGGCCTCGGCCGGACCGGCACCGACCAGGTGCTGGAGCACACGCCCGCGGGGGACGGCGAGCTGCTCGTGCGCGTCTCAACGGCCGCCGCGGGAGCCACCGGGCGCTACGTCCTCGCCACCTGGAATCCGGCGGAAACCGCTGCCCTGGCGACGCTGGCGGTGCCGGCGACCCGCTCCGGCACGTTCACCGCGGCGAGTCCCTTCGAACCAGCCTATCTGCCGGGGCGGCACTATTACATGTCGGAGTATCTGCTTGATACGAGCGGTTTGCCCTCCGGGTCGCCTGTCCGCATCGACATGACCTCGCCGGCGGTCGATTCCTTCCTCGAGTTTTACAACGCCGAAACCGGCACGCTGATGTTCTGGCGGGACGGCGGCGGAGCGGGGCTCGACGCCCGCGCCCATTTCGTGCCAGTCGCCGGCGGTCCCCGCTACCGCATCCGGGCCACCTCGACCGTCCAGCTCAACACCGGGGCCTTCACAGTACAGGCATCGGCGGCCGGCCTCCCGGCGCTCGGATTGCCGCAGACCGTGGCGGGCGCGCTATCGGTCACGGACGAGGAGGACCCGAGCTTCCCGGGCACCTACATGGACGAATATCTTCTATCAGCCGGACCCGCCGGCCAAAAGGTGCGCGTCACCCTCAACTCCACGGCCTTCGACGCCTTTTTGTTCGTGCTGGACGCCTCGGATCATTCGCTGGTAGCGTCCGCCGACGACGGCAACGGCGGCACCAATTCCCGCTTGGATTTCGTCCTGGCCCCGGGGACCCGTTACTTCGTCCGGGCCACCAGTTATGCTCCAGGTGAAACGGGTGCCTACACGCTCACTACCGCTCCTATTCCATGATCTCCCTGTCCTGTCTTTCCCGTCCGATCGCCATCTCCGCCGGTTGTTCCCTGGCCCTGCTTCTGCCCGCCGGGGCCCAGGACTTCGCCCAGGATCTCCCCGCGGCTCCCACCGGATTCGCCGGTGCGCTCGCCATGCCCGGCGAGTCGATCCTCGATGGCTTCAGCGCCTCGGTGAACCTTTCCGGCACCTATGACTCCAACGTCACCCTCGGCGGCGGCCGCGGGCTGGGGGCCGAGGAAGATGACTTCATTCTCAGCGCCGGCACGAACCTCGCCTACCGCAGCCAAGGCCGAGACTGGGTGTTCGGCGGCAGCTACCGCGCGAGCTACGACGAATACCTCAGCCGGAGCAGCCTCAGCGGATTCAACCATGGCGCCGGATTTGTCGCTGGATTCGACGGGCCGAAACTCAAGCTGATGTACAATCTCGGCATCAGCTTCGACCGCGGCGCCAACCGCTATTATTCCAGTTTTGTCGAGCGGACCAACTACTCCCACGGCCTGACCGCCAGCTACCGCATCAGCCCGAAAACCTCGCTGTCCGCCGGCCTCTCCTACAGCGACACCCGGGCGGACGGCGGCAGCTTCGCGGACACCGAGTCGTTTTCCGCCAACCTCGCCGCGATGTGGCAGGCCACCCCGCTGATCCAGGTCGGTCCCGGCATCCGCTACTCGCTTACGACCGGCAGCCGCCATCCGGACCGCGAGACGCTCGGACCCACGCTCAACGCCAGCTACCGCCTCACCTCGAAAGTCTCGCTCTCGTCGACCGTCGGGATGGACTTCGTGAGCTACGACGGCGGCAGCTACGACGACACCGCGCTGTCCGCCTCGCTCGCCGCGAACTACCGCGCCTCGGCGCTCTGGGGCATGAGCCTTTCGATACACCGCGGCACCCAGGCCGATCCCCGCGCGGCCGGAGCATTCAACGAAGTCACCTCCGTCCGGCTCGGCTACAACCGCCGCATCCGCCGCCTCTCGCTCAACCTGGGAGCGTCCTACGAGCACAACGACCTCGAGAACCGCGCCGGCGCGGCGGGGGGCTTCGGCGACCGCAACTACTGGTCGCTCGACAGCTCGCTTGGCATGCCGATTTTCGGCGACAGCGCGTCGGCCAGCATTTTCGCCGGCTACCGGGAATCCACCGGCGGCCAGGACACATGGGATGGCTACCAGACCGGATTCAACATTTCCTATAGCTTCTGAAGACCGAGGATCGGCCGATGTGGCGGAAATGGCATGAAAATGGCTGTCTTGCGCCCTTGACATACCGAGCCGCCCGAAACTTAATGCGGGCCGATCCGGGTCCAGCCAATGCCGCCAGCCCGCTGGCGGCCACCTCCTCGATGCATCGCCGCCTCCTCAAATCGCCGCCTCCTCAGAATCCAATCCCGAAATCATCACTTCCCTCTGTCATGAAGAACTTCCATTCCACCTCGCTCGCCGCCCTTCTCGCCGCCTCCGGCCTGGCCGCCGCCGGCGAAACCGCCGCTCCCGCTCCCGTTCCGGCCTGGCAGGAACAAATCAACACCCAGGCCACGGCGAACGATGTCACCGCGCTCGTGGAAATCCTCCGCGAGGCCGCGGCCTCGGCGCCGGCGGATGCACCCGCCATTCTGGCTGCCGCCGCGTCCTCGCGCGGTGAGTCCGCCGCGGACGACGCGCTGCTCCTGACTGGCGCGGTCGTCGACGGCGTTTCGGCCGCCAAGGTCGAGGCCGCCGCCATCACCGCGGCCCACGATGCGGTCTTCGCCAAGGCGCTCGAGCTCTTCCCCGCCAGCGCCGAAGGCCTGCGCGATCTGGCGGCGACCACCGCCTCGCGGATCGAGTTCCGCCTCGCCGCTTCGCGCCTCCTGGGTGAGGGCGAAGCCGCCCGCTTCTCCGCCACCACGCCAAATCCGGCCAACGCCGGCCCCGGTGCCGGCATCACCGGCAGCGGCGATCCGCGTTTGATCAAGGGACCCAAAAAGGTCGTCAGCCACTTCATCCCCTGACAGATCCGGGTCCCGCCCCGTAGCCGCGTGAAGTCGGGCCCGCCCGCCATCCCGGCCTCAAACGGTGCTCTCGAAGCGGTGGTCCGGCGTCGCCGATGCTGCCGCTTCCTTGTTCCGTCAAGTCCCATCCACCGCGTCCCGTATTCCTGCTTTCGCTCCATCATGGTTCCGGCCATCCTCCGTCTCCTCGCGCTCGTCGGCTTTTTCCTCCCGGCGCTGGTCCACGCGCAGGACGCCCCCGCGCCGGAGATCCCGGTGCGGGACAACAGCTACGTCCTTCGACCGAACGACACCGTCCGCCTCGCCGTCTATGAAGAACCGGACCTCTCGGTCCAGACGCGCATCCTCAAGACCGGACAGGCCTCGTTCCCACTCATCGGTTCGATCGATCTCGGCGGCCTGACAGTCGCCGCGGCCGAAGAAAAAATCCGGGAACTTTATGCGGCGGACTATCTGGTTGACCCGAAGCTCAACCTCACGGTCGACGACTACGCCACCGATTTCATTTCAGTCATCGGAGCGGTCAACGGTGCCGGTCAGATCCCGATCCCCGTCTCCGGCCACCTCGATCTCGCCTCCGCCATGGCCAGCGCCGGCGGACTGGCGGAAAACGCCGACAAGAACCGGATCCAGCTGATCCGTGCCTCCGGTGGCGTGACTTCCTTCACCTGGGACCAGATCCAGGGCTCCGCCGCCCGCACCCGTCTCCAAGCCGGCGACCGGATCATTGTCAACGAAAGCCAGTTCGTCAGCAAGACCATCACGCTGCTCGGCCAAGTCCGATCGCCGGGATCCATGCCGTTTCCCGTCGATGGAAAGCTCGACCTCGTGACCGCCATCGCCCGCGCCGGCGGCGTCACCGAACTGGCGAACCCGAAAAAGGTGAGCATCAATCGCCGCGGTCGCGTCTTCACCGTGGACTTCCGCGAGATGACCCGCACTGGTGACCGGCCCTTGATGCTCCAGCCGGATGACATCATCACAGTTGCCGAGCGGATTTTCTGAGGCAGGCGCTCCCTCCGCGCAGGCGGTTGCCCCGCCACCCTCCGCCTGATTTACAAAGCTCCCGCCCTTTTCCTCTCCTCTTCCCGCTTCTCTCCCACGCCGATGCCGTCACCTGCCAGAGCCCGCCGCGCCGCCGAAACCGATGATTTCGATCCGGAAGACGCCTACGACGACGACTTCGGCCGCCAGCTCGGGCAGGAAAAAATGAAGCAGCTGCTGCTCGATCTCGTCGGACGCTGGCACTGGATAATCCTCGGGCTCGTTCTCGGCGTGCTCGGGGGAATGTATTACGTTTCCAAGTCGCCGAAACTCTACCAGTCCACGGCCACGATCCTGGTCAAGCAGCGGACCGCCACGGTCATGTCGAGGGATCAAGTCGAGGAAATGGATCTCGGATCCGCCGAGGCCCTCAACACGGTCGCGGAGCTGATCCGCCGGCCGGGCCTCATGGAGAAGGTGGCATCCCGCGCCAATGTCCGCGAGCTGCCCGGGCTCATGCCGCCCCCCGTCGAGTGGCTGCCGGATTGGGCGGCCGAATGGCTCGGACGCGAATCTCCGGGCGAGGCTCCCGCTTCCGTTCCCGCCCCGTCGGCCCTCGCCGGCCACATCGGCTCCTGGACGTCGATCTCGATCCGGCGCGGAACCCGCCTGCTGGACGTCACCGTGCGCCACACCAGCCCGGAGGTGGCCATGACCCTCGCCAATGCCATCGCGGTCGAATACCAGGCGGAGCGGACCGGCGATCGCAGCGAAGGCCGCAGCACGTCGAGCGAGATCCTGACCGCCGAGCGCGACCAAGCCCGCGAGCGCCTTCAGGTCGCCCAGAACGCGCTGGCCAACTACCAGCGGGCATTGACGACGCTCGAGGAACTCGAACAGCGCGAGGATGCCGTGGTGGAACTCAAGCGCCGCTACCTGCCCAAACACCCCAAGATGACGGCGGGTCTGGCGGATCAGCAGACCTACACCGAGCGATTCATGGAGGAATTCGAATCGGCGCGCAGTTCCCTCGCCGACCGCGCTTACTGGGAATCCACGGCCCCGGAGCTCGAGGCTGCCGGCGATGACGCCGACAAGCGCCTGGCCGCCGCCCGCCGCCTGCTCGTCGCCCGCGGCACCGTTCTGGAGAGCGAGATCCAGAGCCAGACCAACGTTTTCAACAACATCCTCACCCGCATCCAGGAATCGGACATCAACCAGCAGGCGGTCGAATCCGACATGGAAATCCGTAGCACCGCCCAACTCCCCGGCTCCCCCGTCGCACCGAATCCCGAGAAGATCATCACCACGGGTTCCCTCGCCGGCCTCGGCGCCGGGCTGCTGCTCGCCCTGGTATTCGTCCGGCTCGACAACAAGTTCCATACCGTCGCCCAAGTGGAACGCGAAACCGGCCTGCCGGTGCTCGCCGCCGTTTCGGACATCCAGCCGAAGCATCTCGAGGCAGCGGCCAAGAAACGCCGCATCAACGAGGACCTGATCCCCGCCGCGCGAAAGCGCTGGGACAAGCGGCTCGTCTTCCGCGAAGGCGTCTCGGGCACCACCTTCGCCGAGATGTTCCGCGTCCTCCGGGCTTCCGTTTCCCTGCTCGGCGACGAGCGGAAACGGAAGATCACCCTCTTCACCAGCGCCCTCCCGGGCGAAGGCAAGACCCTCATTTCCTGCAACTTTGCCCTAGCGGCCGCACAACAAGGCAAGCGCACCCTCCTGATCGACCTCGACCTGCGCAAGCCCTCCGTCCACAAAAACTTCGGCCTCAAGCGCGACAGCCACCCCTTTGGCGCCACCGAGGTGCTGGCCGGCCAAGCCCGCTTCGAGGACGCCGTTTGCCGCGACACCGGCGACGAGCACCTCCACTTGATCCTCTCCGGCAAACAGGCGCCGAACCCCGGCGAGCTCCTCAATGCCGATCTCCTCGAGGAACTGCTGCGCACTGCCGTCGGCCACTACGATCTGGTGGTGGTGGACTCCGCGCCGCTCCTCGCCGTGCCGGACACCCGCATCATCGCGCCGCGCGCCGACAATGTCTGCCTGGTCACCCGTGCCGAGTACGTCGCCAAGGGCGCCGTCCGCCGCGCCCTCTCGCTGCTCGCTTCCGACCAGAACACCCCCGCCGGCTTGGTCTTCAACGGCTTCGTCGAGAAGCGCCGCCTCATCGGCCTGAACTACTCCTACGGCAACTACCAGACCAACCGCTACGGCAAATCCTACCGCTACGGCTACGGCGGCTACCGCAGCTACGGAGCCTACGGAACGGAAGAGGCCTGAGAAGCCGGAGGTCGGAGGTCGGAACGGTAGGGCGCGACCGCCAGGTGCGCCCACTTGTCGCCAACGGCGGGCGACGCCAATGGGAAGCGCGCGACCCGTTTCGGATTTGATGCTTTAAGATTCGTGACTTCTGCCCCCGCCCTCTCCTTCTCGAACGTGAAGGATGGAAGTTTCAGGTCTGGGGACGGATCATCAGCCTGGACCCCTACGGATTGCGACCTGGCGGTTCGGGCGCCGCCAGCCGTAACTGGTCCGAAGCTCTGCAAAAAAGGCCGGCGTGGGCGTCGGTTCTGGCAGCGCGGGGCGGCTGGATAAATGCCGACGGTGATCGAGGGCCCGACTCGAGCGTTTGTCCACAGGCATTCGGCAGTACGATCCCCGCGCCGCGCACCCACGAGATCGCAAAACGAGACCTGAAGGTGGCAGCACCTTCAGGTCTCCATGGTTCCAAATTTTATATGAAGATCCTCAAGCCTTGCCCGAACGGGTGATGGAGCGCGTCCGACGGGACCGCATGAAGGTGCCGCATCCCACGAGCGCGCCGAGAGCCAGCAGGCTTCCGGGTTCGGGAACCGCCGAAAAGGAACCGGGCGTCACGACGACGTCATCGATCGACCAAGTGCCCGTCCCGTCGTCGGTTTCAAAGTAGAACTGAAGCGTCGATGTCGGCCCCGTCGCGGTAAATGCTCCGATGCTCTGGACCATGGATGTGGTCGTGGTGACGGTTTCGATGGATCCCGAATCGAACTGGTACCTGAGAATATTCCCGGGGTCGATTGAAGAGGAGGAGTAAAAGGAGAAATCGTAGTTCTGGCCGGGAGTGGTCGCGAACGTTTGCGACAGTGTTCCGTGTCCCACGTTGTCATAGCCCCAGAACGCGCCACCGCTCACGCCGAATCCACCGCTGTTGGTGGTGACAGTCCATCCGGTTGTGCCACTTTCAAAGTCACCGTTGAGCAACAGGGTGGCTTCCGCACCAGGGGAAAGGAGGAGCGTCGATACCGCGGCGAGGCACGCCAGGAGGCAAGGTCGGGTCGATTTCATTGTATGGTTGGTTTGCTATTGCGAGCGGGTTAAATATCAGGGGGTATCGAACTGTCGAGGATTTTTATCGGCAATCTAACATTTCGTTGGAGGCCTGGGCTGCAGGGGGCCTGGGCTGCAGAGGGCCGGGGGACTCTCCGCCCGGCGCGGTACTCCCGTGAACCCTCGAAGTTTGGTTCCAAGAGAAAATTTACCGCGCGCGGTGCCGGGGCGAATTCCTCTCCGTTCCGAAGTTGATGCTTGAGCCTTCGCGCCTTCTTCCATCCCTGCAAAATTTGCATGCCGGGCGCTTGACAATCCGAGACCCCTGATTATTTCGGTTCTCGTCTACCTCCCCCGGTATGAACAGTCGAACCCCCCGGGCGCATCGCGTCCTCATCCCACTCGTACCCGTGTGGCCACGTGCTGCGCGGGCTTGGCTCGCCCTGCCCGCTCTCGGCGGGTTCCTGCTCGCGGTCGCCCCGGTACCGGCCCGCGCGGAGGATGTCATCGAATGGGCGGGCGGCACGGCAGGAGCGCACGTCCGGTGGGGCCGGTCGGACAACTGGAGCGGGGGGGTGGTGCCGGGAAGCGGCTCCACGGTGGCTTTCCACGGGCCTGGCACTCCAGGAGCCCAGGTGGTCGCCCACAACGGACATGCGGCGTCGTACACGATCGGAAACCTGATCCTCGACAGTCCTGCCGGACCCATCGCGATCCCGGGCGGCTCCTCCCTCGCCGTCTCCGGGAACACGATCGTCCGCGGCACCGCCGCGATCACCGGCACGGGAAGCTTTGCCACCAAGGATCTGCAGCTCGACGGAAGCCTCGACCTGAGCGGCTTCAGCGGCCAACTGGACATCGCCGGTCACCTGTCCGGCACCGGCACGATGGAGGGCGAAGGTCTGAACGTCGGGGGCAGCCACTCGCCGGGCGGCGCTCCCGGAGCCGCCGGCAGCCAGACCATCCGCGACGTCCGTTACCGGAACGGCTCGATCTTCGAATGGGATCTCACCGCCAACAGCGAGGTCGTCGGCTTCGACGTCCTCCGCGGCGGAGGAGAGGGCAAGCTGGTGGTGGGGGATGCCGTTTTCCGCATCGTCCTCGGCGGGGACGCCAGCCTCGCGGACGACTTCTGGCGGAGCCCCCGCGAGTGGCGGGTGTTCGAGGGCTACAGCTCGATCGAGGGCGGGTTCTCCGGGATCGAGCTCGTGCAGGACAGCAGCCCCGGCCTCATGGCGATGTCCACGGCCGCGTCCGCCAACACATCGTGGGACGGCACCTTCTCCATCAGCGGCGGGACCTTGTCCTGGACGCCCACCGGAGACTTCTCGCCGGTGCCGGAACCCAGCGCGCTGCTCGGCGGCTTGGTCCTGCTCGCAGGGCTCGCGCGCCGCTCCCGCGGGCGGTGAACCGCCAGACGCCACCATCCGCTCCTTTTGTGCTCGTCGCGGCCGGCAGTGCTGCGAAACAGTAACGAGCGAAGAACCGTCGCCGTTGCTTCCAGATGCACGAGTTCCAGCACCAGACCGCCGCCGCCACCTCCTCCGCCACCGGATCGCCGGCCGCCGTTCCACTTGGTGAGCCGCCGCCGCTGGCCCGCTTGCGGGAGCGTCTCTTGGCGCAGATGCCGGGCGCACTGGCCGGTGCCTGGCCGCGCTCGGGTCCCGACGGCTCGTTTCCCGCCTATCTGGCGCTCGCGTCCGAGCCCCGGGACGAGTCGCTTCGCAACCTCGCCGGCGCACTTTCCCGCCACCGGCCCTTTGTCGCCTTGGCCGCCGATGTTTCTCCTTCGGCCGTGACACGGCTCGTCCCGCCGGACTACCGCCTCTTCCGCGTCCTACCGGGACGCCGGTCGATCCGCCTCTGGCTCCGCCGACGCGCGTTCCGCCTGGTGCAGATCCGCTCGGACAGGCCACCCGCCGGTGCTCTCCTCCTTGCAGTACCGGTGGAACGCCTCCCGGTCCTTCTGGCCGCAATCGTCCGAGCCCGCTCCTGAGCCGCCCGCCCTTCGAAAACCCCGGTTTGTTCAAATTTTCTTGAACCCTGGCGCGACAACTGCCATGCCAAGCCCCGCCAGCGGGGAATTGACTTATGTCGAATTCGTGCTGGCAGGAACCCGCATATCTTTCCCCCTTGGTTTTCGCCGGTCATCCGGCGATGCGACCAAAGGCGGCAGCATGGAGCGCCTGACCGGCCCTCGGGGCGCCCGGCGCTTCGCGAATTCAAAGTGATGAATGCAGAGTGTTGCATTGGAAGAATCCTCGCGCGCCACCCTCTTCCTTCGAGGTTCGATGTTGGGCGTTCGAGGTTCGATGTTCTTCCCTCATTCGCGACCCTTGGCGACCTTGGCGCTTGGCGGTGAACCTCTCTTCCACTGATCACCCGGCACTTCTCCCATGAAATCCCTCCTCGTCACCGGTTCCTCCGGCCTCATCGGTTCCGAGGTCTGCGTCCACTTCGCCGCGCTCGGCTGGAGAATCCATGGCGTGGACAACAACCAGCGCGCGGTCTTCTTCGGCCCGAACGGCGACACCCGCTGGAACCAGAGCCGCCTGTCCGATTCCTTGGGCAACGCCTTCGTCCATCACGAGCTCGATATCCGAGACCGCCAGGGCGTGCTCGATCTTCTCCGGCAGCTCAGGCCCGACGCCATCGTCCA
>CBFGTW010000036.1:0-32259 GCA_965651855.1 uncultured Verrucomicrobiales bacterium | reverse complement strand
AAGGGCGCGCGGAGGAAACTCCGCTCGCCGAGGTTGTTCTTGCCGGAGGTGCCTCGGGCGAGGCGCTTGCGTGCGATGACTTCGAGACGCGTGTTGTAAAAGGCCATGAACCGGCCGAAGAGGGCGCCGATCGGGCCGTTGTAGGGCATCTTCGAGAACTCGGCGTCGGTCCAGGTGTAGACCAACCGCACCGGACCGATGAAATACGCCCCGATATCCAGCAGGAACGCCGCGCGCATCAGGTCGGCATCGCCGAGATATTGATATTTGTTCCGGTAGATGCCATGAAACCAGCGCTGATAGGAATCCGCGAAGACTTGGTTGTGCATCGCGAGCTTTTCCTTCACACATCTCCCGCCGAGAGCCTCGAGCAGGATCTTGTGCGCGGCGTAGGTCGCGTGGGCGCAGTAATCGAGACCCTGGGAATAGAGCGGGTCCATGAACCCCGCGGCGTCGCCGGCGAGGATCCAGCCGTCGCCGGCGACCTCGGTGGAGAAATACGGCAGGTTCTTGTAGATGCGTGCGTCGTTTTCCGCCGGCACCGCGTTCTCGAACATCAGCCTGCCGACGGGATGGCTCAGCAGGTGGCGCTTCACGCGGTCACCGACCGGCCCATCCCCGGGCGGCGTGAAGATTCGTTCGTCCCACGTCACTCCGGCCGAGTAGTCGCCGTTCGAGAGCGGGATGATCCACGACCACCAACCGCGGCCCATCAGGTGATTGGTCGCCGAGCCGCGGGTGGTGCGGGTGTTCTGATCCGCGAGGGCCGGCGCCATGCGACGCGCTTCCGCGGAATCAAGGCAGCGGACATTTGAAAACCGGACCCACATCGAGTGGACCGGGTGTTCCGGCAGCGGCCGCCAGGTTCCGCGGTGGCGGGCGATCAACGAGGCCTTCCCCGAGCAATCGGCGATCCAGCCGGCTCGCAGCGTGCGGGTCTCGCCGCCGTTCTTCAGGGTGACGCTGTTGTTGCCGGCGCCGCCGAGCTCGAACGACTTGATGGTCGCCGGCCGGAGCACCTCGCAGCCCTCCTTTTCCGCGAGATCGAGCAGGTGGGCGTCGAGGATCGAACGGTCGAGCTGGAAGGTGGGCAGGCGTGCCTGAGCGAACGGCCCGATCTCGCCGCAGCGCCCCGGGCAGTCGTTCTCAGGGGTGGTGAACCACATGCGCAGCCCGTGTTTCTGGAAATGCCGGGCCGAGAGATGATTCCCGACGCCGAGGACG
This sequence comes from uncultured Verrucomicrobiales bacterium, assembly GCA_965651855.1. Classification (GTDB taxonomy): domain Bacteria; phylum Verrucomicrobiota; class Verrucomicrobiia; order Verrucomicrobiales; family Akkermansiaceae; genus Luteolibacter. The sequence continues at coordinate 31,035 of CBFGTW010000036.1, read as the reverse complement.
CGGGTGAGGAAACAACCGGCCACCTCGGAAGTGGACTCGCCGACTTTCCGATCGAACTCCGTGCTCTTCTCGACGATCAGGATGCGCGTCTCCGGCCGGGCGCGCTTGAGCAGCAGGGCCAGCGACGAGCCGGAAAACGCGCCGCCGAAGATGATGACGTCGTAATCGGTCGGCGTGACGGGCTGCATCGCCGCGACCATAGCCGGGGCCGCGGCGGAGGCAAGACGGGCCGCTTGTCATCGGACGCGCCGGCGGGTTTCCTCGGCGGGACGTGGCGGAACGGCGGAACATCGGACGACGGATGGGCATATTCGGCGACTTGCCGTCGCGCTTCCTGCGTCACTCGCTGGCGATCGCGCCTTGGTTTCTCGAGCCGGTGCTGATCCCCGGATGGACGGCGCTGTTTTTCCTGATCGCGAAAAAGCAGCGGCGCGCGGTCGCCTCGAATCTCCGCGCCCTGCACCCGACGTGGGGGAAATGGCGCGCGCGCCGGGGCGCGTGGCGGGTTTTCCTGAACTTCGCCACCACCTATGTCGACGGGCTGCGCTGCGAAACCGGCACCGGCTCGGTGGACTGGCGGATCGAAGGTCTGACGGCCTTCGAGGAACTCGCCGCGCGCCGCGACGGCTGCATCGTGCTGACCGCGCACATGGGGAACTACGACATCGCCGCGCCGATGTTCTCGGAGCGGTTCGGCCGGACGCTGCACGCGGTGCGCGCGCCGGAACGCGAGCCGGAAATGCAGGCGGTGCGCGAACGCGAACTGCGCGAAAACGAGGCGCGGCACCCGCGGTTCCGCACCGTCTACAACTCGGACGACAAGCTGCTCGGCATCGAACTGGCGCGCCTCCTCGCGGAGGGCGATATCGTCGCGGTGCAGGGCGACCGCGTGGTCTTCGACGTCTCGCCGATGGACGTGGAGGTCGAGCCCGGGCTGGTGATGCGGTTGCCGCGGGGGCCGCTGTTCCTGGCGCGGGCGACGGGCGCGCCGGTGTATCCGCTGTTCATCGAGCGCACCGGCTGGCGTCGGTATCAGGTGACCGTGCTGCCAACCCTCGACTTGCCGCCGCGGCGGCGCGGACCGGACGCGGAGGGGGAAAAGGCGTGGGCGGAGGCCATTCTCGCGATCGTACGGGAACGGTGGGCGCAGTGGTATGTCTTCGAGCCGGTGCTCTCGCGGAAGGCGTGATCCGTCCGCCGGAGATTGCGCGCTTTGCTTCTTCCGCTCCCCCACCTACTCTTCCGACCATGATATTCCGGACGATTCCCCTGCTTGTGGCCGCCGCGTGCACGCTGGCGGTGCCCGCCCTGGCGCAGAACGCGATGCATTCCGTCACCCCGCCGAGCAAGCCGCGGCTGCCGATGAGCGTGGTCTTCCGCGGGGAGGCGAAATTCCACGCGCTCGTGGCGAAGGCGGAGCGCGAGAACTGGCGCAAGCTCCCGCTCGGCGAGCGCACGATGCGCGTGGCGCGCGAACTCGTGGGCATTCCTTACGTGAACTTCACGCTCGAGGTCGACGACCGCATCGAGTCGCCGGTGGTGAATTTCGAGGGCATGGACTGCTGGACGTTCTACGAGACCTCGCTCGGCTTCGCCCGGATGCTCACCTACAAGCCCGCGCCGTACAAGCCGGAGGACCTGCTCCACATGGTGGAGATCGAGCGCTACCGGAATGGCACCTGCACCGGGAGTTATCTCAGCCGGATGCATCATCTCGAGGAAGTTTTCCATGACAACCAACGGCGCGGATTGGCCGAAAACATCACGCCGCGCCTGCCGGGCTCCGACCGCCTGCAGCGCGAGATCCGCGAGATGACCGTGCAGTGGAAAAGCTACCGCTACCTACGCAACAACCGCTCGCTGATCGAGCCGATGGGCCGGATCGAGGCGCAGGTTTCCAAGCTGCCGGTCCACCACGTGCCTAAGGCAAACGTCCGCTCGATCGAGAAATACCTCATGAACGGCGACGTCTGCGCGATCACCACCAACTGGAAATACGGCTACACCTCGCACGTCGGCCTGATCCTCCAGGTGAATGGGCGCGCGCATTTCGTCCACGCCACGTCAGACCGGGACAAGGGCCGCATGACCATCATCGACAAGCCGATCACCGATTATCTGAACGGCAATTCGAAGCAGGCCGGCATCATCATCTGCCGGCCGAAGGACCTCCCGCCCTCGCCCCTCTGGCAGCAACAGATCGTCGGGGATCCGGCGGCCGAGCCGAGGGGGTGAAGCGCTGGAAAAGATGAGACCGCGCCGAGTGCCGAGTGATCAGTGACCAGAAGTGGGATGACCCTCACGCTCGATGTTCGCGGTGCTCCTCAGCCGAAGAATCCCTTCAAGGCGTCGGATCCCATGACGAACCAACTCCCGACCGGAGCCAAGGACGCAAGGGCAGAAATCCATGCGGTTCGCACCGAGGGGCGGAAGTGGAACGCGGCGTAGCAGGTGACGGAAGCGGCCGGCGCGGTCCACAGATAACAGATGGCAAAGCAATGCCAAGGATCGGCGAGCCGAAACCTGTCAAAAAGCAGGACGCCCAGCAAAAGCGGGAAGGCGCCGGCTGCGAGGCCACCGACAAAGAGGAACGCCAAGACACCAGATGTCGCCGGATTCGCGTCCGGAGGATTCGCGGGTCTTTCCACCCCGGGAGCTTGCTGATGTTTGGTCATAACGCTTCCACGCCGCCCTCGGGGTCGACCTCCCGACGTTCGGCCCTCCAAGCAGCGAGCCTGTCGGCCAGCGGCAGGACGACCATCAGCAGGGCGGGCAGGAAGGTGAGGGTGACGACGGAGGCGCAGGCCAGGCCGAACAACACGATGGCGCCGACGCCGCGGTAGAGTTCGGTGCCTGCTCCGGGCAGGAAGACGAGCGGAGCGAGACCCATCAAGGTGGTGCAGGTGGTCATGATCACCGGCCGCAGGCGCGAGGCGACGGCGTCTTTCACCGCGTCGAGCGAGGACATGCCGAGTGTGCGCCGGTTCTCCATGGCGCGGTCCACGATGAGAATCGGGTTGTTCACCGCGGTGCCGAGCAAGATCAGGAATCCGAGCATGGTGATCATGTCGAACGGCTGGGAGATGGCGTCGATCCCGAAGGCCGGCAGTCTCCCGCCGACGAAATTGAGCAACCACAGGCCGACGATGCCGCCGCTGATGCCGAGTGGCACGGTGGCGAGGATGAGGAACGGCGAGCCCCAGTGGCGGTAGATGATGACAAGCTGGAGGTAACACAAACCCACGGCGATCCACATGTTGGCTCCGAGCGAGGCGCGGGTGGCGTCGAGTTGGTCGCTCGCGCCGGTGAGATCGATCGAGACTCCCGGCGGGAGTTCACCGGCCTGGCGGAGCGGGTTGACGATTTCGCTCCGCACCCGCTGGACGGCGGTTTCGAGCGGCACCGAGCGCGGCGGGATGATGAAGAGCGAGACGGTCCGCCGGCCGTCCACCCGCCGAATCTCCGCGGTGTCCACCGTTTCCCGGATGTCGGCGAGGGTGCCGAGCGGAACCACGCCGCCCTGTGGCGAACGCACCGGCAGGTCGGTGAGACGGTCGAGCCGCTGGCGATTGAGCGCACGGCTGTAGAGGAACATGTCCACCTTGTCGTCGTTGAGGATGAATTCGTCCACGAACGCGCCGTCGGTGAGCGCCGCCACCGAGTAGCCGAAATCCGGCGCCGTGAAGCCGGTCTCGGCAAGCCGCTCCCAGCGCGGCCGGATTTCCAGGAGCGGCTGTCCCAGCGTGAGCGAGGACGGCACCGAGTTGATGCGGGCGTCGTCGATCACCTCGCCGGCGCGGCGGTAGACGTCCAACGCGGTGCGGTAGATTTCCGGCAGGCCGGGTCCGCTGATGTTGAGGGCCACGGCTCTCGTCCCGCCGTCGTTGCTGGAGATGATCGAGCCGCGCGAGGAGAACGCCCGCATGCCGGGATAGCCGCGGAAGCGCTCGTCGATCAGGTCCATGAGAGCGTCGATGTGCTTCGGGTCTTTCGTTTCGGTGATGACCCGCAGCGACTGCGGCTGGACGTTCATCGACACGCGCGAGAGGGCGGGCAGCGGGGTCTCGCCCCGATCGAAGGCGGCGGGATCCTGGTCGAGCGCGGGGAGAAGCTCGGCGTTGAGGCGGGAGGCGATGCCGTCCATTTCCTCGAGCGAGTACCCGGGCGGCGCGATCATCGTGGCGAACACCTTCGCCTCCTCGCCCTCCGGCAGGTATTCGGCCGGAGGCGTGAGGAAAACCAGCGCGGAGACGGTGGCGGTGACGGTGACGGCGAGACAGGCCAGCCGGCGCCAGGGCTTCTCCAGCAGCCAGAACAACGGCCCGAGCAGGAACTGCCGGCGCGGTGGAGGCGGCGCGGTTTTCCCCCCGCGGCGCCAGGCGAGGTTCGCGTAGGCTACCGGCACCAGCGCGATCGCGACCACCATCGAGACGACGATCGACGCGGAAATCGCGATGCCGATGTCCGAGAACAACTGCCCGGCCTCTTCCTGCACGAACAACAGAGGCAGGAAAACCAGTACGGTGGTCATCGTACCCGAGAGCACGGCGGACCAGACGTTCTTCACGCCGTCGCGGGCCGCTTCCCCGCGGGTTTTCCCCTTCTGCCGCTCCTGTTCGATGCTCTCGAGGACGACGATCGTGTTGTCGATGGTCATGCCGATGGCGAAGGCGATGCCGGCCAGCGAGATCACGTTGATCGTGCGGTCGAGCAACAGCAGCCCCAGGAAACCGGCCACCGTGCAGATCGGCATGCCGAGCATGCCGATGAACGTCGCCGAGGGCGAGCGGAGGAAGAGGAACATCACCAGCGCGGCGAGCGTGGCGCCGATGGCAATGTTCTTGCCGACGTTCCGCACCGAGTCCTCCACGTAGCGGACGTCGTCATTGCTCAGATAGATCCGCATCCCCGCCGGGCCGAGGATGTCGCGGTTGATCTCGTCGATCAGCGGCAGCGCGGCCTTCTTGATCTCGATGACGTTCGAGCCGGTCTGGCGGATCAGGCCGAGGCGGATGTTGGCCTCGCCGTTGGTGTAGGACCGGTTGCGCAGCTCCGAATGGTCGAGGGTCACGGTGGCCACGTCGGAGAGGCGCGTGATGGAGTCCCCGCGGCGGGCGACGATGAGGCGCTCGAGATCCTCGGGGGTGTCGAAGCGGCCGACGGTGCGCAGCAGGTAGCGGCGCTTGCCGCTGTCGAGGTCCCCTGCGGAAATGTCGGTGTTCCGCGCGCGGATCGCGTCGCGCAGGTCGGTGAGGGAGAGCCCGCGCTCGGCGAGCTTCGCGGCGTCCGTCTGGATCTGGATCTGGCGCTCGGCGCCGCCCCGGACCTGCACCTGGGAGACGCCGGGGACGCGCTCGAAAACCGGCCGGACGTTGTCGTCCACGAAGTCGAGCATCATGTCGATGTCGATGCCCTTGGGATTGCCCTCGGCCGGCACGACGTTGAAGGCCATGAAGGCGTTGTAGGAAAACGAGTCGGTGCGCAGGACCGGCTCGTCGACGTTCTCCGGGTATGAGGGCACCTGGCTCAGCGCGTTGTTCACCCGCAGCAGCGCCTCGTTGAGGTCGATGCCGAAGGGAAACTCCAGCTCGATCTGGGCGCGGCCGGTGGAGGCCAGCGAGGTCAGACGTTTCAGGTTCGGCAGGCCGCGCAGGTATTCCTCCTGCTCGATGACGATTTCCTTCTCCACGTCCTGCGGCGTGGCGCCGGGCCAGCGCGTCTCGATGGAAACGATGCGCACGTCGAGATCCGGAATCATCTGAACTGGCACGCGCAGGGCGGCGATGATGCCCATCAGCAGGATCATCGCGGTGACCACCGAGACCAGCGTCCCGCGCTTGAGAATCGCTTCAATCATGGCGCCGTCGGGATCAAGGCTCGCCGGCTCCGGAATCCGGCAGGAGCTGGACCGTCTGGTCTTCCTCCAAGCCTTCGTTTCCCCGCACCACCACCACGACGCCGGCATCCAGTCCGTCGAGAACCTCCACCAGGCCGCTCAGCGAAACACCGGTCACCACCTCCCGCGAGCGGACGACCGACGACCCGCCCTGCTCGACGACCGTCCACACCTTGGCGCTGCCGTCGGGAAAGCGGACCACGGCATCCCGCGGGACTTGCACGACCTCGCGCTTCCCACTGAGCGAAAAGATCGCCCTGCCGGACATGCCGGGGGCCGCCACCGCGTCTTCCGTTTCCATCTCCAATCTGACCAGAAACGTGCGCGCCGCCCCGTCCTTTACGGGAACCAGGGCGGAAACCACCGCGTCGAACTCGCGGCCCGGGTGGGCGTCGAGTTCCACCTTCGCCGGCTGCCCGGGTTCGAGGGCCGCAAAAAACTCCTGGGGCGCCTGCACATCCAGCCGCGGCCGGGCGAGTTCCACCAGTTCCAGGACCGGGGTGCCGGTCTCCACCCATTCGCCCTCGTCGGCGAGCTTGCGGCTGATGACGCCGTCGTAGGGCGCGACCAGCCGGTGACGTTCCAAGACCGCCTGTTGCCGCTTTTCCCGTTCTTGCAGCAGGTCCACCGCCGAGGCGGCCATCCGCGCCGTCGTCACCCGGCTTGCCAGTTCCGACTCGGCGAAGGCGCCGCGACTCGCCAGCCCCCGCACCTCCTCGACCAGTCGCTTCGCATCCACGAGCGCGATTTCCGCCTGCTCGAGTTCGACCCGGATCTGCCCGAGCTCGATCTCCGCCAGTTCCGGGTCCAGCTCCAGCAACACCTCGCCGCGCGCGACCTGCCGGCCGGCGTCCACGTGCACCGCCGCCACCAAACCCGCCGTCCGCGGCGACAACTGCGAGCGGCGGTTGGCCGTGACGCTGCCGGTCAATTCGAGCCGCGTGGCGACCGGCGCCAGGACCGACCGCTCGACCTCGACCGGCGGCGGAGCGTCCTGGGCCGAGGCGACCGCCCCCGCCCACCATGCGCACGAAAGAAGGAAGAACCGCCGCCGATGCATGCGCGACTATCCGAAGGCCTGCCGCAAACTCAAGGTTTCGCGCGCGCGGCTTTTCGCTCCGCTCATTCCCTCGGCCGTTTCGCATCGGCGGCCAGTTCCGCGATCCGCTCGGGTGGAACGCCGTCGGCTCTCATGATTGCTTCGAGCGATGCGGTCGATTCCATCCCGCGGACGTTCGCGAGCACCGCCATCCACTCGCCCGGCGCGATCAGCGCACGAAGCCGATCGACGGAGGAGGGACTCCACCATCCATGCGTTCCCCGCCGGCTTTCCACCCCGTTCCTCGACGATGCGCCGGATGGCCCACCAATCGGCCTAGATCTTCTCCGCCCCGCGTTCGGCGCTCCAGGGATTCGTCCAGCGGAGGGTCTGGTCGATCACATAACCGCCGGTGAAAAGGGCGAACGAGAGGAGGAGCAGGGGTAGGAGACGAACCCAAGAGAAGCGGCAAAGGGAATTCATCGTGTTCCTGTTCCGCGCCGAATGGCTTCGCTCGGCATGGCGGTGCAAGCCACCGCCACGGTCATTTCTCCTCGGACGGCGCGAACATCTTTTCGGCCATCTTGATGCCCATGAGCTGCATTTCCTTCATCTGCTCCTGGTATTCGAAAAAGGCCTCGCGCCGGGGTTCGTCGAGCACGTCCTGAACCTCGCGGCGGAGCGCCGCCTGCTGGGCCTGCCAGCTCCGTTCGAAAACGTCTGTCATGTTGCCTTCGGCCAAGGCGCGGAGTCCTTCGACGCCTTCGAGGTTCTGCGCGCCGCTGGCCGTGCGGGCGCGATGCATGGCCTCGACCAGCCGCTCTTCGGTGGGTGCGTCCAAGGCGAGGTCCTTGCCACCGAACGCCGCGCGCAGTCCCTCGAGCTGCTGCCGCTCGGGAAGGCGCTCCTTGTAGGCGGAGAACCGCTGGTGGTCCTCGTCGCTGTTCAGGAAGGTCTCGACGGCCGCCTCGTTCTCCTTTTGCCGGCGCTCCATCTCGGCGACCAGTTCCTCGCGCTCCTCCTCGCTGGCACCGAGCATTTTCATGCCGAGTTCCTGTTGCATCGCGATGTCCCGGCCGAGCAACTCGCGGAAATAATCCGCCTCTTCCTTCGTGAGATCGAGCGATTCGATGTAGTCGCCCCACATCATCTCCACGGCCATCTTCACGCCTTGGTTCATCATCGACTTGCCGGCCGGGTTCTCCCACATCTTGCGGATGGTCCGGGCCATGTCGTCGGCTTCCTCCGCCGGCTCCGCGGCGGCAGGTTCCGGCTCGGGCCGCTCGCGGGCCCGGACGGCGGACGGGTCCGGGGCGGCATCCGCGGTCAGCGGCGCGGACGCCGGCCCCGTCGGCCGACCGGCCTCCGTGACCCGGGCGACCGGGCGCTCGGCCAGCTCGGCCCTCAGGTTGGCGATCCGGTATTCCTCGACGGCGACGGTGAGGCCGACGGCCGCCACAACCAAGCCGAGAGCATGGGATGGTTTCATGCTCCCGTTTACCGGAGCGGCAGCCGTAGTCAATCCCGCGCGATCCGCGGGGCAGTGGCGTCAATCGAACTTCGGCGCCTTGTGGCGGCTGAAGTAGCCGTCGCCGACGTACATCTTGTGCACGTCGTATTCCGGCAGCGGGCCGGCGTCCGGCGGCAACGGGATATTGCCGTGGGTGGCGTCCTCCGGCTGCGAGTAGGCGATGTTGACCGGCGTGCCGACGTTGACGAGACGGAAGAACTTCGGCGCGAGGTTCTCGTGCATCCGGATGCAGCCGTGGGTGCACGGGTGGTGTTTCACCCAGCCGGTGTGGAATCCGTAGGCCGGCTTGAACTCCGCCCAATACGGCATCGGCGTGCCCTTGAACGACCAGCCGGCGGGCTTCTTGGAAAGATACGTCTGGCGCACCTGGTCGCCATTGTAGGCATATCCGTGGGTATTGGCCCGGCGCTTCGCCTCCTTGTTGAAGATCTTGAAGTTGCCGGTGGGCGTGGGGTTGCTCGAGGTGCCCACGGAAACGGGCATGACCATGAGCACGTCGTTGCCTTCCATCACGTAGGTCCGCTGCTTGCTGAGCGAAACCTTCACACGGACGTTCGACGGGTTTTTGGGCAACTTGGCCGGCAGGTCGTACGCCTGGTAGGCGGCGACACTGGAGCCTCCGGTGGCGGGCGTCGTCGAGCAGGACGTCAGCGCGACCCCCGAGGCAAGGGCGACGGCGAGACCGAGAATGCGAGTGATCTTCATGCGCTCCGGGATGACAGGACGGGGCGGGAGTTTGAAGCAAAAAACGCCGGGCGATGCCGCATCAGCGCAGGCGTTCCCAGCCTTCGACGGAGTCCCCGGCGAACCAGACGCTGGCCCTGCGGTACGGGATGTAGGTGACCTCCGGGCCGATGCCATACGCGCCGTACGGATAGCCGTACCGGCCGTAGCGGCCCAATCCGTAGCCATAGCCGAACGTGCCGTAGTAGGTGGTGTGGTGGACGGGGCGGTGGGCGTCGTAGTCCCAGCGGTCCGTCCGGCGGCCGTCGGTGAAGCCTTCGAACCGCTGCGACGGCGCGCCCCAGGCGAGCCAGACGGCGTCTTTCGACATCCCGCGCGCGATCTCGCCGCGGGCGACGAGCGGTTTGTGGCGCTCAGGCAGGCTCTCGAAGATCCGCGGGTTCCTGTCGATGCGCGCCTGCGGCGTGACGGGGGCGCACGAAACCGCCAGCAGCATGGCGGCGGTGGCGGCGAGAATCGCTTTCATGCGGCGAAACTACGCTCACCCTTTGACCGCCGCAACGACTCGTGCGATGGATGCGCGCGGCGGCTTTTGAAACCGCTTGCCAACCCGGAAGGCGACGCCGCAATGTCGCCGCGAAACACTTCCCCGCTCCCACACGATGTCCGAATTGCTCGAAGACGAAGACCTCTCCGCCGCCCTGAAAAAGTGCCCCGAATGGGAGTACGAAAAGAAGGCGATCACCCGAACCGTGGAGTTCGAGGAGTTCATGGACGCCATCGATTTCGTCAACGACCTCGCGGAGATCGCCGAGGAAGCCCAGCACCATCCGGACATCACCATCCGCCACACCAAGGTGACCCTGCGCCTCACCACCCACGACGTCAGCGGCGTGACGGACCTCGACATCGAGCTGGCCCAGCGTGTGGACAACCTGGTGGACTGAGACGTCTGCGAGCAAGCGAAAGCAAAAGCGCGACACCCCGGGGCGGGCGTCGCGTTTTTTTTTCGCTGCTCACCGGGGGCGAATGCGAAGTGATGAATTCAGAATGATGAATGATGAGTGAAGAGGCCGCGCACGCCCTCTTCCACACCGCGATCCACCAGCTTCGCGACCCTAGGCGACCTCGGCGGCTTGGCGGTATCTCTTCCACTTCGCACTCGGCACTTCGCACTTGCCACTTTGGTGACACCTCGCGCCGTGGGCAAAAGTGGGCGCGCCCGACGGTCATGCCCTGCCCTCGAAACAGCTTTGAGCTGTCGGCGGTCTTACCTCGGCAGCAGCAGCTCGTCGTCCTTCAGGCCGGTGAGGGTGCGCAGGCCTTTGAGGAGACGGTGGAGGGTGAAAAAGAGGAACACCAGGATCGGAACGCCGATGACGGCAAAGCCCCAGCCGGTGAGCTTCGCGACCTGGGCGTTGTAGATTTCCCGCGCGTCGCTGGCGGTATGGTCGAGGTCGCCGAGGAAATACAGGGCGAGGCCGAAGTTCATCAGCGTGCTGAGGAAGAACGAGGCGGCGAAGAGCACGGTGGATTGGAGAAGAATCCGCCGATATCCTTCGTGGGCGTTCATTTCGGCGACGCGCTTCTCGATGCGCGGGATGTCGAACAGCGAATCGCTGTAGAGGAAGACGCGCAGCAAGGGGTTGGGCGTCCAGTGGGAGCCGATCACGGCGAGCCCGAGGATGAAGGGAATGGAAGCTTCCTTGAGGCCGAAGAGAATGTCGGCGTTCGGTTTCACCGTGCCGTCCTGGTTCCAGAGGTAGATCGTGAGGCCGCCGGTGAGGAGAACGGAGAACAGGCCGAGACCGGAGAAGAAGTTCATCTTCCGCGTCTTGAGGAAGAACCAGACGCCGTAGCCGAGCGGCAGCGCGAGCGCGATGACGAGCGCCTTGACCGGCCCGAGGTGCCACATGCGCGGCTCCTTGCCGGCCGGCAGCAGGTCCGGATCCTTGCTCAGGTAGCTCAGGACGAGCACCGGCACGAGGACGTTGATCAGGATGTTGGCGAGCGGATTTTCCTGGCCGGGTTTTTTCTCGGGCATGGCTGAAAAGGCGCGGCCACCCAAGCACCGGCCCGGGCGCTCGGAAACAAAAAACGCCGGCTCAGGCGCCCGGCTGACGCGGCAGCTCGAGACGGTCGGACGGCGAGACTTCGGCGTGCATGTGCGACCGCATGTGCTCGAGCGCGGCGCGGTTTCCCTCCGGGGTCTCGGAGGCGATGCAGTCCTCGGGAACGATCAGCCCGTAGTCGCGCATGTGGGCGTCCGCCGCGGTGTGGACGACGCAGTTGTCGCCGGCGAATCCGGCGAGGATCAGCGTGCCGGCGCCGAGGTAGGCGAGCAGCACGTCGAGCGAGGTGCAGAAAAATCCGGAGTGCTTCGGCTTGAGAACGAAGTAGTCGTCCGGCCCGGGCCGCAACAGGCGGACCACCTCGTTGCCGGGGCAGCCGTCGGACAGGCAACGCTCGATCTGCTTGGCGAAATCGCACTGCCAGCGACCGAAGTTGTCGTTCACGTAGATCACCGGGATGCCGGCCTCGCGGGCGCGGCGCTTCAGTTCCGCGATCCGGCGGGCGGCGGGCTTGGCGGGCTCCAGGAGATTCTCGTAACCCTCGAACTGGAAATCGTTGATGACGTCGATGAGCAACAGGGCGGTGCGGCGGTTTCCGGCGGCGGAGCCGAGTCGCAGCGGTCGGGCTTCGGGCATGGCGCCGGGATCATCGTCCACTTTGGAGACGGGCGCAAAAGCGAGAGGGACCTCCATTCCTCATTCATCATTCCTCACTCATCCCTCGAAAAAAAGGAGCCGCTTCCAAGCAAGCGGCTCCTCACTCATGCGGGGGCAGGCCGGGTCGGTCACGCGTCACCGGGCGCGGTACGGCGCGGCGCGTTCCAAGCGCCACCATGCCGCTTCGCGGACGCGGAGGTCTTCGGAGCATCCACCGAGGTGGTTCCACTCCGAGCAGAATTCCGAGCCGCTGTCGCGGCCTCTCGGACGCTGCACCGCCGGCAGTGCCTTGCGGCCGCGGCGGAGTTGGGTTGGATTCGTTGCCTTCATAGCATCGTGGAACCTAGGGGGCGACCCCGCCGCGGGCAATGCCGCTGTTGCGAAAACCTACGCAAAATTTCTGATCTACCGGCAGCCGGCTCAGAAGGCTCCGTGGCATCCGCGGGTGAGCAGCAGCAGGATCACCGTCCCGATGATCGAAACGGCGATCGACCCGAGGCAGCCGAGACGGTTGGAGAAAAACGCGAACATCGGACGGCCGGTTGTTCCCCCGTCACTTGCCGAAGCTCGCGCGATCGTCCGCCTCGAGGTAATCGAAGAGCGTGGTGGACTTCGGGTCGAGCCCGAGCGGCTCGCATTCCCCGACGAACCAGTCGCGCTTTTCCGGATCGTCGTAAGGCCGGTAGCCCTCCACTTGGCCGGCCCACTCGCTGACCTGCTGCGGGGTTTTCTCCTCGCCGTGGCCGTCGAGCCAGGTTGCGACTTCCTCGTCGCTCACGCCGCCTTCGAGCAGCTTGCGGACTTCGTCGCCCTCGACGCCCTTGAAGCCGAAGAGCATGCGGTCGAGCGGACAGTCGAAATGGTATTCCCCGGCGGTGCCCGCGATGGCGGCCCGGTCTTTGTCGGCCATCCGGGCGAGCAGTGGATAGCCGCCGACGCGGACGCGGGGGCTGCGGGGCGGTTCTTGGGTGAGGTCCTTGGCGTCGATCATGATTCGGGAGGTGGGCGTTTGAATTGGCGATGGCACGGATACCACCCGTCGGCGTGGCGTCAAATCAGCGGCGGGCCCGCGGGATGAACGCCCAATGGCTGGCGCGATCGGTGCGGGGCGTGATGCCGGGTGTCCGCGTGCCCGGCACCAGCGAAAGTGCATGCCGCGTATCGGAAGCGACGGCGATCCGATAGCCGTTCGCCGCCGGCTCGAGCCGCCACTCGGCGGTGGCCTCCGGAGGCCCGGGAACAACGGCCGGGCCGTCCGCGGTCACCACGAGGAATCCGTCGGCCCCGTCCAGCGGCCGCAGCCGGTAGACTTCCGCGGCGATGCGCTCGACCTGCCAATCGGTGGCCCCGGGCGCATCCGCCAGAGCGGGCGCGCCGTCCACCAAGCCGAGCCGCCGCCGTGGATCGGACTGCAGGGCGAGCGTGTACACGCCATCCGGCAGCGGCGAGGCCGGCCAAAACTCGGCGCTGAGCCGGTCGCACAGCGCGATGAGATCGCGATGGCTGCGGAGATCCTGTCGCGCCGCGATGTCGAAGGCGATGCCCGGCGACTCCGGAAACCGTCGCCGGATCTCCCCCATCCGCCGGCGCAGCGCCTCTTCTCCGAGAAGGACCCCTCCGTCGCCGAACGGCCGGATCGTCGCCAGAGCCACGCGGGCGAGCCCTTGTTCCGCGAGTTTCTCCATTCGCTCCAGCGTTTCGTCCCAGGAACCGGTCGCGGCGAGCACCACCAGATCCGTCCCGCCGCCGGCCGCGATAGCGGAATCCTCGGCCCGCGGAGGACCGTCGAGCCACAGGGCATGAAACGAAGGATCGCCTCCCGCCCGCGAACGACCGGCGAGGGTGCCCGCCGCGAGAAACGGCCGGCCGTAGCGTTCGTTCGCGGGATGGGCGGCCACGCGAGGTCCCACCTCGAGCACCGCCTTGCCGAGTTCGTCGAGAGCCCGCGGATCGGCCTTGGCGGCGACCGCCGCCGTCGCGTGACGGAACATCGGCGCCTGCCTCGCCATCTCCCCGGCCGGGAACCACAGCCGGATCGGGTACGATGGGACGAGCCCGTGCCGCGGCTCGCCGGCCTGCGGCCCGACGTAAACGGCGGCGGTTTCCTTCAAGCGGTCCGCGGCCGCCGGATCGATCTCGATTTCACCGAAACGGTGCGGCGCGATCTGCGGGTCGAGCCCGAAGATCGTGCCGGAGATCATCAGCGCCGCCAGGTAGCTCCCCTCCTCGCTCGCATGGTAGAGATCCTCCCCGTGGACGCGGTCCGCCGGGTGGACGCGCAGGTGCCGCGCGAAGCCCGTGCCGACCGGTGCCCGCAGGATCTGCTTCCCTGGCTCGAGGTCCTCCAGATGCCGTTCGAGCGCGGCGTAAGCTTCCAGCAGCTGGTCGTGCATCGCGTCGGGATCTTCCAGCCGCTCGTCGGCATAGATCGAGTGCGCCGCGGCCCGCGCCCACGTCTGGTAGAGGACCACCTTCGCTCGCGGAGCGGCGCGGCGGATCGCTTGGTAAAAGCGCTCGCCGTCGCGGCGGAAACCGGCCGGATCGCCCAGCACCGTGGGCCGCGTGCTGTATTCCTGCAGGACGACGTGCGACCAATCCCGCTCCGCCAAGGCCGCCCCGGTTTCCGCCCGGCGGAGGTGGAATTCCCAGCTCTTCCCGGGCTCCGCGAGCATCCGGACGGTGGCGGTTTCGCCGCAGGCGCGGGCGATTGCCTCCACCATGGCGGGCACGCCGCCGAAGCGCTCGACGCTTCTTTCGTTGCCGCCGAACGTGAAGCTGTTGCCGATGAAAAGGATCTCCGCGCCGTGGACGAGGCCGACGGTGGCCGCCGCGACCGCCAGGCGATGAAGACGACTCATTGCGGCCATGAGGCGGCGGGGGCGCGGATGAAACATGTTGGCCCACCGTTCGCACGCGCGATGCTTCCCCGCAAGGCACAGCGGCATGTTGACCCGGATCCTCAAACAAACCACCGGCCCCCTCACCCGGGATCTCGTTCTGGAACCCGGACGCTTTGGCCTCGGCAAGGTGCCCGCCCGCCTGAAGCCCGCCGGAGCCGCCACCGCCATCTGCGGCTACTGCGCGACCGGCTGCCAGCTCAAGCTGCACCTCGACGCCGAGGGCCGCGCGATCAACCTCAGCCCGCAAGCCGGCTATCCGGTGAACCTCGGTATGGCCTGCCCGAAAGGTTGGCAGGCGCTCGACCCGCTCGACGCACCGGACCGCGCGACCACTCCCCTGCTCCGCGACGCTTCGGGAAACCTCCGGCCGACCAGCTGGAACGAGGCACTCGCGAGCTTCTGCACGAACTTCAAGCGCATCCGCGACGAACACGGGCCCGAGAGCGTCGCCTTCCTCTCGACCGGCCAGATTCCCTTCGAGGAGATGGCCTTCCTCGGCTGTCTGTTCAAGTTCGGCATGGGCTTCCTCCACGGCGACGCGAACACCCGCCAGTGCATGGCCACCGCCGTGACCGCCTACAAGCAGTCGTTCGGCTTCGACGCGCCGCCCTACACTTACGGCGACTTCGAGGAATCCGACGTCATCGTGCTGATCGGCTCGAACCTCTGCATCGCCCACCCGATCCTCTGGCAGCGCGTGATGCGGAACCCGCGCAAGCCGCGCATCATCCTCATCGACCCCCGCGCCACGGAAACGGCGCAGGCCGCCCCCCAACACGTCCCGCTCCGGCCGAAGGGCGACCTGCCGCTGCTCTACGCCCTCGCCCACTGCATCCTGCGCGACGGGAGGATCGATCCGGAATCGGTGGCCCGCACCGAGGGCTTCGAGGAATTTTCCGCCTTCGTCCGCGACTTCAGCCCGGAGTCGGTGGCGGAGGCGACCGGCCTTTCCGTGGATGCGATCGAGGATCTCGCGCGCGCCGTCTCCGAGCCCGGCAAGCGTGTCTCGTGGTGGTGGACGATGGGCGTGAACCAGTCCTACGAAGGCGTCCGGACCGCCCAGGCGATGATCAACCTGTGCCTGATCACCGGAAACATCGGCAAGCCCGGCACCGGCGCGAACTCGATCACCGGCCAGTGCAACGCCATGGGCTCGCGGCTTTTCTCAAATACGACGTCTCTCGTAGGTGGCCACGATTTCGCCGACGCGGACCAACGCCGCAAGGTGGCCGCCGCCCTCGACATCCCGCTGGAAAACATCCCGGACGCGCCGTCGCTCGCCTACGACCAGATCCTCGCCGCCGCCGAGGAAGGGAAAATCAAGGGCCTGTGGATCATCGCCACCAATCCCTTCCACTCCTGGATCGACTCCGGACGGCTCGCGGCGCTGCGCGAAAAGCTCGGGTTCCTCGTCGTGCAGGACATGTATCGCTCGACCGAAAGCGCGCGCGCCGTGGACCTCGTCCTGCCCGCCGCCGGCTGGGGGGAAAAGGACGGCTGCCTGATCAATTCGGAGCGCCGGATCGGCACGATCAAGGCGGTGCGCCAAGCCCCGGGCGAAGCGCTCTCGGACTTCCGCATCTTCCGCCTGATCGCGCAGGCCTGGGGCTGCGGCGCGATGTTCGAAAAGTGGACCCACCCGGAAGCGGCCTTCCGCATCCTGCGCGACCTCACGGCCGGCCGGCCGTGCGACATCACCGGCATCGAGAGTTATGACATGATCGATCGCGCCGGCGGCATCCAGTGGCCGTTTCCGAAGGAAAACCCGGATTCCGCCCGCGAGCGGCGGCTGTTCGCGGACGGAAACTACTACACGCCCAGTAAAAAGGCGAAGCTGCTGTTCTCTCCGCCCGCGGCGATGCCCGAAGCGCCGGACGCCACGTTCCCCTTCCTCCTGCTCACCGGCCGCGGCACCAGCAGCCAGTGGCACACCCAGTCACGCACCGCGAAATCCGACATCCTCCGCAAGCTCTATCCCGCCGAGGTTTATCTCGAGATCCACCCGGACGACGCGAAGAAGCTCCGGCTCGCGAACGGCTCGAAAGTCCGCGTCCGCTCGCGGCGCGGAGAGCTGGTCGCCTCGGCCTATCTCGCCCCGACGGTCGCGCCGGGCCAGGTTTTCCTGCCGATGCACTACCCGGAAGTGAACCGCCTGACGCACCCGTCCTACGACCCGCACTCGCGGCAACCGAACTACAAGGCCTGCGCCGTGGCGGTCTCGGCCGCCTGAGGTTTCCGCCCGCGGATCCGCGCCGGCAACAAGCGCACGTCCTCGAGGATCATGTAGATCCCCGGCACAAGGAACAGCGTGATGAGCGTGGCGAAAAGAATGCCGAAGCCCAGCGAGATCGCCATCGGTACCAGAAACTTCGCCTGCATGTCCTGCTCGAAAATCATCGGCATGATGCCGACGAAAGTGGTCAAGGACGTCAGCAGGATCGCCCGGAACCTCGCACCGCCGGCCTCCACCGCCGCGTCGTGGATCGACTCGCTTTCCTTGCGGTGGCGGTTGACGTAATCGACCAGCACCAGGCTGTCGTTCACCACCACCCCGGCGAGGGCCACCAACCCGCACATCGACATGATGCTGAGGTTCATCCCCATGATCGCGTGGCCCCAGATCGCGCCGATAATGCCGAAGGGAATCACCGACATGATGATGAACGGCTGGAAATACGAGCGCAGCGGAATGGCGATGAGCAGATACATGCCGAGCAACGCGCCGAGGAAGCCGATACCCATCTCGCGCATGCTCTGCCGCTGGTCCTGCTGCTCGCCCTCGAACGAGTAGCGGATGCCGGGGAACTTGTCGGGAATCTTCTCGAGCACGGCCGCCGTGTATCCGGCCACCACCTCGTTCGCGTTCGCGTCCGGTTCGAGATCGGCGGTGATCTTGATCGAGCGCTGGCGGTCGGTGCGGTTGATGACAGCGGGTCCTTGGCCGGCCTCGAATTCCACCACCTGCTTGAGCGGCACCTCGTCGCCGGCCGGCGTGCGCAGCCGCATGTCCTCGAGGCTTTCGAGCGTCCGGCGGTCGTCCTGCGGGTAGCGGACCATCACCTTCACCTCGTCGCGCCCGCGCTGGAGGCGCTGGACTTCATTGCCGTAAAACGCATCGCGCACCTGCGTCGCCACGTCCTCGAGCCGGAAGCCGAGCGCGCGACCCGCGGGCGTGAGATCGGTGAAGCGCAGCTCGTCCTTGCCGGCGCGGTCGGAGTCCGAAACCTCGGCCACCCCCTCGTAGTTCGCGAGGCGTTCCCTGGCCCAGGAGGCGGCTTCCCGCAGGCGCGCCAGGTTGTTGCCGGAGATGTTCACGTCGATGTCGTCGCCCGCACTGGCCGTTTCCGCCTGGATCTTGAGTTCCACGACGCCCGGGATGTTCCCCACGAGCCGCCGCCACTCGCCGACGAGCCGCTCGGAGGAAACGTCGCGCGTCGCGGCGGGCGAAAGCTCGAGCGTCACCTCGCCGAGATGCGTCGCTCTCGGCGGGCCCTCGGGAGCGAAGCCGGTGAGGAACGGCTGGCTGCCGGCACTCGTCAAGATATGCCGGATGATCGTGCGGCCTTCGTCGTCGGTGTAACGCGAGCCCATCTCCACCGCGGCGCTCTCGATCCGGCGCATGACGCGCTCGGTCTCGGCGAACGGCACGCCTTGGGCCAGCTCGACCTTCGCGCTCAGGATGTCCCCTTCCACCTCGGGGAAAAACTTGAACTGGATCCAGCCCCCCGCGACCACGCCGACGCTGACGACCAGCACCGCCAGAAAGATCGCCATCGTGACATATCTCCAGCGCAGCGAAAAGTTGAGCGCCGGTTGGTAGAACTTGTGGACGAACCGCTCGAGCCCGTCCGCGACGTGGCGCTGCAAGCGGGTGACCGGGTTCACCTTCTTGTCGCGGTTGCTCGGGGAAAGCAGCGCGAGGTGCGCCGGCAGCACGAACTTCGACTGCACCAGCGAGAACAGCAGCGTGGGGATGACCACCAGCGGGATGTTCGGCCAGATCTTCCCGCTCACGCCGGACAGCCCGAGCATCGGCGTGAAGGCCACCACCGTGGTCAGCACGCCGAAGACGACCACCACGCCCACCTCGTTCGTCCCCTTCCACGCCGCCACCTGCGGGTGCTCCCCGCGCTGGATGCGCGTGTAGACGTTCTCGCCCGTGACGATGGCGTCGTCCACCACGATGCCGAGCACGAGGATGAAGGCGAACAGCGAAATCATGTTCACCGAGATCCCGAGCATCGGCATCAGCCAGATGCCGCCTGCGAAGGAAACCGGAATGCCGAGCGCCACCAGGAACGCCAGCGACGGCCGCAGGAACAAGGTGAGCACGCACAACACCAGCAACAGGCCGATCATCGCGTTGCGGAACAACAGGTCGAGCCGGCCGACCAGATACTGGCTCTGGTCGTTCCAAATCGAAAGCGTGACACCTTCAGGAAGCCGGCTACCGGCCTCGTTGACATAACTTTTCACCATGTTCGCCAAGGTGAGCGTGTCTTCGTTTCCGACGCGGAAAACATTGATGACCAGCGCGTTTTCCTCGTCGAAGCGGCTTGTCAGGTCGATGTCCTCGAAGCCGTCGACCAACTCCGCCACCTCCCCGAGCCGGATCACGGCGCCGGTTTCATCGGTGGTCAGCGGGATGTCCGCCATTTCCTTCGCTTCGTAGCGCCGGCCGAGCGCGCGCAGGATCAGCTCGCCGCGCTCGGTGCGGATCGATCCGCCGGGCAAATCCACCGTGCTGCGGCGGACGGCGGCCGCCACGTCGGAGAGCTTCAGGCCGAGCTGCCGCAGCCGCTCTTCGGAAACCTCGATGGAGATTTCATAGGGGCGCGTGCCGGCGATCTCCACCTGCGAGATCCGCTGCTTGCCGCGAACGCCCTGGGAAATGAGCTGGGTCACGGATCGCGGCGCGGGTTCCTCGTAGTTGAGCAAATCGTCCCGCACCTGCTCGGCGAGCTGGCGCAAGGTCGTCTCGTCCGTATCCGCCGCGAGCGTGACGCTCATCACCGGAGCCTTGATGAGGATTTCCTCGAGCACCGGCGTCTCCGCCTCTTCGGGAAAGTTGTCGATGGCATCCACGCGCGACTTCACGTCGTTCATCACGTCGCGCACGTCGTATCCGGACTCGACCTCGATGGTGACCACCCCGGTGTTCTGCGCGCCGGTGCCGCGGACTTTCTTGATCCCCTGGAGGTCCGCGATGGCCTCCTCGACGGGGATCACCACACCGCGCTCGGTTTCCTCCGGCGTGGCGTTCGGATAGGGAATCCGCACCGCGATCGCGTCGATCGACGTTTCCGGGAATATCTCCTTCTTGAGCTGGAACCACGTGCTGATCCCGGCCAGCAACACGGCCAGCATCAGGAAATTGCCGGCCACGTGATTCCGGCTGAACCATTTGACGACGGTGTGCATGGCTCAGCGTTCGATTTCTTCTTCGGCGGAAACCTCGCCATCCACGCGCACCTCCATGCCATTGACCGGCGCGTTTAGCCGCGTCAGGCACAGCCGCTCGCCGGCCGCCAAGCCGTCGCCGACCACCGCGGTCTCGCGCGTGGTCCGCACCACGTCGACGTCGCGGAACTCGATCCGGTTCTCCTCGTCGACGACCAACGCCCGGCCGCCTTCCAGCAGCGCCCGCCGCGGGACTTCGGCGACGTTTTCCAGTGTGGTCCCCTCGATGACGGCGCGCAGGAAAAGCCCGACCGGCGGCAGCGGAAACCGCGAGCCGTCGGCCGGCAGGACGCGCGCGATCACGTGGCCGGACAAGGTGCGGCGATCGATCTCGCGGTCGAGCCGCACCATCTCCGCCGGCCATTCGTAAGTCTCGTCGCCGATCTCCCCGCGCAGCGAAATCCCGCCCGCCGGAGAGCCGTCGGAAGCGCGCTGGAGAAAGCCGAAATCCTCGAGCGGCAGCGGCAGGCGGACTTCCAGATCGCTGGCGGAGAAAAGCGTCGCCACCGATTGGCCCGGAGAAACCACCACGCCCACCTCGACATTCGCCTCGCGCACGCTGGCATCGAAAGGCGCGGTGATCTCGGTGCGCTCGACGTCGCGCCGCGCCCGCTCCACCTCCGCCCGCGCGGAGGCCACGGTGGCCCGGGCCGCCTCACGCTGCGGTTCGCGCAAGACGAGCGGACTGCCCGCGCCACGACCCAGTTTCTCCCAATCCACCCGCGCCTGTTCGAAGCGCGCCTCCTCCTGCGCCAGCACCAGTTCGGCCTCGGCCAGCGACGCTTCGGCGCGCGCCAGTGCGGAACGGTAATCCGCGGGATCGATCTGCACCAGCCGCTCGCCTTCCGTCACCACGCCGCCGCGCTTGAGGTTCGGGGAAATCTCGACCACCCGCCCGGCGACTTCCGCCGAGAGGCTCGTCTCGCGCCGGCTTTCCACCACACCTTGGGTGCGGATTTCCACCGGATAGCGGCCGGTTTCCACCTCGAGCACCTCGACGGCCGGCAGCGGGCGCTCGGGTTCCTCCTCGGAGGCGACGCGCTTGTTGATGACGAAAAACGCCGCCGCACCGAAGGCAACGCCCAGGATCGCCAGCATCAGCACGAACGAAAACACGGCGTGCAGGGCGGTTTTGCGGGTGCGTTCGCTTTCCATGACCGGCAAGTTCAGAGGGTGAAGTCGCCGCCGAGGGCGAGGTGGAGGTCGATGCGGTTGTCGAGCCGCAGCCGGCGCAGGGCGGCGAGCTGGCTGGCGGTGGCGATCTCCTGCGCGCGGGTGTCGATCAGCGTGAGCACGTCGCCGGTGCCGCCGCTGAATTCCTCGTCGGCCCGCTGCGCCGCCTCGCGCGCCAGATCGTAGGCCCGGGACGCGGCGGCCTCGCGCTCGCGCAGGAACATTTCCGCGGCGAGCGCCTGCTCGACCTCGCCGAAGGCGTCGAGCACGGTGCGATGGAGGGCGGCGGCGGATTCGCGCTCGTCGGCCCCCGCGCGGGCGATGCCGCCGGTGATCCGGCCGCCCTCAAAAAGCGGTTGGCTGAGGCTGCCGCCGATCGACCAGATGCCGAAGTCGCTGTTGAGCACGTCGCCGAGTTCGGCCGTGGTGGTGCCGGCTGAACCGGTCAGGCTGAGACTGGGGAAACGCGCGAGTTTCGCCTCCTTCACGCGGCGCCCGTCCGCGGCGAAGCGCCTCTCCGCCGCCAGCACGTCCGGCCGCCGCAACAGCAACTCGCTCGGCAGCCCGGCGGGCGGAGCCGGCGGAACGGGCGGAAGTTTCGCGCCAGCCAGAAGTTTCCCCGAAGGGTAACGGCCGAGCAGCAACTCGAGCTGGCGGATCGCCCGCTGGCGCTCCTGTTTCCGCTCCGCGAGCGTCGCCACCCCGGTGGCCACCTCGGACTCCGTGAGCCGCACCTGCGCGGCCGATCCGCCGTCATCGACGATCGCCCGCTCGAAACGCTCGCGCACCGCACCGGCGAGCGCCTGCCGCGCCTCGAGCGCCTCCTCGGCGAGCACGACCTGCTCGTTCGCCTCGGCCACCGCCAGCCAGGCCTTCGCCACCTGCGCGGCGAGCGACGTTTGCGCGGCCTGGAAATCCCGCGCGCTGGCCTCGGCGTCGGCGATCGCGGCCTCCTGCCCGGCTTTCGCCCGCCCCCAGACGTCGAGTTCCCAGGCGGCGTTCAGCGAGACGCCGAACGTGTTGCCCAGACTCCCGGGCACGCCGGAAAATCCCGGAATCGGAATGCCCACGAAGCGCTGCTGCTGGCGCGAACCTTGGCCTTGGAACCCCAAGCTCGGCAGCCGTCCCGCGCCGGCGATCTTCGCCTCGGCCGCGGCCCGCTCGACCCGCGCCGCCGCGGCATCCATGTCCGGATTCGCCCGCAGCGCCTCGCCCACCAGCGCCGAAAGCTCGCGCCCGCCAACCCGCCGGACCCACTGCCGGTCCACGCCCGCCCGCGCCTCGCGAGTCGCCGCCCAAGACCCCGGCGCGGCCACGCCAGCCTCATCCATTCGCAAACCCGGAGAAACCGCGGCGCAGCCCGCGAGCGCCAGGCCGGCAAGCGCCACGGCAAGCCACCACCCGCCTCCCATGATTCGCGGCGGATGCATCATTCAAAAATCGAAAAACCCCTGCGGCCCCTTTTCCGATGCCGACCCGCCTTCCGACCCCTCCACGCCTTCCCGGAGCCCGGCGCACACGAACCGCATGAACCGCCCGAACGTCGTCTCGATCGACGGAGTCCCCGAAAGCCCCCGGCTCAGCCGGTGCACCATTTCCTGATGGCTCAGCATGTGCAGCATGCATCCCGCCATGAAATGAATCCGCCAGATGAGCTCCTCCTGCGGCACCGTCGGCAGCGCCTTGGAAAGCGCCCGGATATACGCCTCCGCAACGCGCTGGAACTGCCCCTCGAGCTCCGGCGGCAGCGCTCCGGACTGGTCGCCGAAAATCCGGCCCAGCAACTTGCAGAAAAGCTTCTCCGACAGCTCGGACTTCCGCACCCGCGTGATCAGCGGACGGGAAAACGCGTCCACGATCTCCTCGAGCGGCACCGCCTTGCCCGCCCACTTCCGCTCCGCCGCCTCGAGCCGCGCGAGCCGTTCGTCGTTCACCGGCATCACGTAACGCGCCATCACCGCCGCGATCAGCCCGGCGCGGCTGCCGAAGTGATAATTCACCGCCGCCACGTTCGCCCCCGCCTCCGCCGTCACGTCCCGCACCGAGATCGCATCGAAACCCCTCTCCGCAAACAGCCTCTCCGCCGCCTCGACCAGCTTCAGCTTCGGCCCCGTCTCTGGAACAGTCATCGCGCGCATGGAACGCCCGAATCAAGCCCCTCCAACAGGGATGTCAAACGAATGATTGAAAACCCGCCGCCACACCCGACCACGCCCGCGCCCGTGGCCACACCGGCCGACGGAACACGCTCATCCTCCGCCGCGAATCGATCCGCAAAAGCCCGCGGATCTCCGCCGCCAAGGCCAGCCTACCCCCCAACAACAACCGATAGCTGCGAGGCACGCTCGCCAGCTATCTTTGGGGTTCCCCTTGATTGATTGAGATCGAGGCCACCCACCCACGGATCACCTCCAGATCAGGTTCGAAAGTCGCGTCAGGCTGGCGATCCAACGCTCTCGCAATCTCCTGAGCCTTGTCATCGATGTCGTCGTATTCGGGAATCCGATCAATCGTGTCTGGCAGGATCGAGTGGGTTACTCGAAAGTCGCACGACACGTAGACCTTCCCATCGTGCGAAAGACCCTGAAACAGGTATGTCAGCTCTTCGTTATTCGGGTAGTTTCCCGGTCCCTGTGTGAACACGACCAGGTAGAATATCCCTCGCCCCCACGAAAAGTCATGATATGCAACCCGCTCCTGAACAAGGTGACCAGCATTCCTAGGTGGATAGTCGGGCAAGGTCGAGGTCGAAGCTTCAAGCTCGCGTGCTGTGGGACGCTGACTCAACGCCCTATTCAAGCGCCTCACGTAAGAACGAATCGTCCCATCATCAGCCACTCCTCTCAAGTCGTAGAACCGCAGAACGTTCACGGCGGGCAACGCGTATCGCGGCTGATCAAATGACGGGTAGGGCCGTGGATCTTTGAAAACAATCGTCCGACAGGGCGGAAAATCAGAAGGAAACGGTCCACTTTCCTCGCCTGCCTTCATCTTACCCGGAGTCAGTGTATCGGTGACTTCTGAGGTTTCGGAGACCGGGAGACTTACAGTGATGGACTTGAGGTAGCCGTCTGTGGGCACCGCACAGGAGGCAACAAACAGCACTGGAGCGATGGGCGCGATGCGATGCATGTTTCCCGGCAAACGATGAGCCGCCCTATGCCTGACCGGGGGCGAGGCTTCGACGACGGGTTCGAGTTGTCGCGGCATGACGGCTGGAACTGGAGGTAGTCGGACGGCAGGAGGGACGTCTTGTTCGGCCTCTTGGATCATTGCATGGAGCGGCATCCCTTGGCATTCCTTGTGAACCAGGTCTCCACGAGAAGATTGGATCGAGGCTTCGAGTCGTCGTAGAAATTGGGATCTACGATCTCGCCGGTCAATCGAAGGAGCAGCTTGTCTCCATCCACCCTGAGTATCTTGACGGTATTCTTGTCGATTCCATCGTGGCTTCCCGCATAGAATTTAGCAATCCAGCCACCGCGGCCCTCATCATAACCCTCTGGCACAGTGTCTTCGAAGCCCTCAGCCACCATGATCTCAGACTCGATCAGATTGATCTCCCAGTTTGGGATCGTGTTGGTGTACTCGGTGTCCTTGAACTGCTTGATCGCTCGGTCGCAATCGAGCATTACCCACAGATTCATCCTCCCGTCCTCATCATCGTGGTAGAGATTCCATTCAGCAGTCTCAATGTGGTAGATCTCCAATCCGAGGAACCGGTTGATCCAGAGTTCTTCGAGGGCCGGCTTGGCAGTTGATTTGAGTTCGGAAGTCATGGCCGTGGACTCTCGTCCGCACGCTGCCAGCAGGCCAAAAGACGCAATACAGAGTGGACTGAGCAGCATCATTTTTGGCACATCGGTTGGAGTGTTGCACGGCGGAGAAGAGACGTCCAGAGCGAAGCGAGCTAGCTGCGTTGTCCGCCGTTGCCACCACTGGCTTGTTCTGCCACTCGTTCTTTCGCGGTCGCGAGGACGCGGTGAAGCTGCGGATAATACTCCTGAGGGAATGTCTCGATAAGCTCCGACCCATCGTAGGCCGCGATCGCTGGTGAAGCTCCGTGCTCAATTAGGATCTTAGCAACCTCGGCGTAACGCCTCTCATCCGCATCTGACTGCATCATCCAATCCGTAAGATCCACCTCTCCCAAAGGGGCCAGAGAACCAAACCCCACACATCCGCCTGCCTTGATCAGCTCCACCAAAACATCCGGGACACCTTGCAGCGTTGCCAACTCGCCGTAACTTAGGTTGCTGTATTTCCCATTTGGATCGGCGCTCTTCCCCGGGCGAACTCTGCATCCCTTTCAAACATTGCCCTGGCGAGCGGCGTCCAGACTTCGTTCATATTTTGGCGATGAGCGCATGCACCACTACCAGCGAGGGCGCGCGCCGAGCATGGGGCTGAGGTTGTAGCCAGGTGAAATCACCGAAACTAAACGACTGGTAGTTGTTGCCACGGCGCGGCTTGTTGTGCTTCTTCATTCTGCTGGTTCGGCAGGCATCGGCTCGCGCTGAAACACCTCCGCGCCGAGATCCTTCCCAAAGGCCGAACCTGGCTCCGAATGCAGGTAGGGAATGATCGAAGGATCGTAGTTGCATATCGTGTTGACTTCATGAATTGCCCAGTGATCCGGGTCATCTACGTAATTTTGATCCTCATCGCCTGCCATGAACGTCCAACCAGAGGACACCGATTCGCTGGGCACCTCGCGATACATGTAGCCCACAGGAGCACCATCGACAAGTATTCGATCCGTAGCCATACAGCCGCCCATCGGGGCGATCATCTGCTTGATGTCGGTTGCCGAGAGCCGGAATGCTTTATCGCGAGGATCCACTTTTGCACAACGGTGAGGCCTCGCACCCGCTACCGGAAGAGCCCCTCCACCTCAGGTTGAGGTTTGTGGCTACCCTCCGACTTCGACTCGGGGCTGGTAGCGGGTCGTCCCGACCCGGCTTCTTGTTCTCCGGCCTTCATTCTCTTGATCGTGAGGTCGAAGTGGTATTCGCCATCATCCCAAGCAATGCCGTCCTGTGCGGCAGTGATGTTCCGCGCATAAGGCGACGACTCCTGAAATGCACGCTTGGCCTTGTAGATCGTTCTACCGTCGAATTCAAGGATCGACGTGCCGGAATCGAGGAACGGCATTCCGACGGACTCCGTAACGTAGCTCCAGCGAACTGGTCCGATGGGCGAGCTGTATTCCTTCGTCTCCCGCACTGCATAGTGATATCCGGATCTCTTGTGTTGAACAAAAATTCCGCTCCCGAAGCCAATCGATACCAACGCCAGCCCGACTGCCGTCATGGTGAACTTTCGTTTCATTTCTTGGCGAACGTCGAGTCCTCCCACGCCTGACCGGGGGCGAGGCCTCGACACGGGGTTGAGGTCATTTGCGTCAACCTAAGGACGTCAGGTGCTGATGATCAGAGGGTTGTGTAGTGATTTATTTCGGAAAAAGCTTGATCCGGTGGAGGCTCCGGCAAAATCGGCATGTTCGGTGCCAACTTCTCCCTGAGCCTGTCAGATCTCGACGCCATCGCAAGAAAATCGAAGCTCATCATTCGCAGCTCGCGGAAGTTCAGCGCCGGCGGATTTCTCCTCGCCTTGCTCCGGTCCGTGACGAAGGGCGACGCCTCGCTCAACCACCTCGCCATGCAGCTCGGGTCGTTCGAGTCCGAAACCATGAGCCGGCAAGGAATGCACAAACGCTTCTCCCCGGCTTCCAGCTCCTTTCTCCTCGGGGTCTTCCAAGGTCTCCTCAAAGACAAGTCTCGCACGGTCTTCGAGGGGCTCGAGGACGCGCCCTTCCACCGCGTCCTGATCGAAGACTCCACGGTCATCTCGATGGCCAAAAGCAACGCCGGGAACTTCCCAAACAACGGCAACGGTCGTGTCGCCACCGCCGGCTGCAAGTGCCTCCTGCTCGCCGATCTGCTCAGCGGCGACGTGCTCTCCTCGCAGCTTCACAACGCCCGCGACTCCGACCAGGCCCTCGCCCACGAGATCCTCGACCATTGCCGCCAAGGTGATCTCGTCGTGCGCGACATGGGCTTCTTCAATCTGTCCGCCCTGCACCGGATCGAATCCCGCGAGGCGTTCTGGATCAGCCGCTTGCCGGCCAGCGTCGCGCTCACCACGGGCGACGGAACCGAACTGCGCGACCTCCTCAGGACAACCCGCGGAAACCGGATCGATCTGAAGGTCTGGATCGGCCGGGACGCACGCACCCGAATCCCATGTCGCCTCGTCGCCACCCGCTTGTCCGACGCCGACGCAGCCAAGCACCGGCGCATGCGGAAACGCGAGGCACGCAAGCGCGGATCGACCGCCTCCAAGGAAGGACTGCTGCGGGATGGCTGGCGGCTGCTCGTCACCAATCTCCCGCGTCACGCCATCACCGCCAGAAAGCTCAATGACATCTACGCCCTGAGGTGGAGCATCGAAATCCAGTTCCGTGCCCTCAAGCAGTCCTGCCAGATCAGCAGGGCGCTCACCCACAAGAGCGACTTCTTCCATCTCGAGGCGCTGGTCCTCGCTGCGATGATCTACCAAATTCTCGCCCTCAACCTCCACCGCCACCTCTGCCAGCGGCACGGCCTCGGTGGCTGGCTTAGCATCGAAAAGATAAGCGACTACTTCTCCATCCATCTCCTTGCCCTGGATCCGGAAAACCTCGATGCGCCCTTCGCTCCCGACATCAGGCACGTCCGCCACGAGCGGAGGCGGCGCCCAAACCATTGGCAGGCAATCATTCACTGCTTAGGTTGACGCGATTGGGTAGCGGGTTGTCCACCCACGCCTTGTTGTGCAAATTGGTTCCAGGCGCGGGCGATTTGCTCTTTGGGTGGCCTCCCTCGCCAATGCTCTACGAATCCATCGTATCCAACCTCGTCGTAAAGGAACTTAAGCTTTCGGGCGATCTCGCGGGTCGCTGAGCGAAATGGCGCTCGAAGAGTCGTTTGGGGTCCAATCCGACTTCTCCCCTTAATCGTGTGCGCGATCACCAAGGTCTCTCCGTCGCGGAAGAACTGGAGCTCCGACTCTTGGGGTTCTTCGTTGATTGGGACTGGCTTGCTGGAGGTGAACTCGAGAATCTGCACCAACGCCTCAACGAACTCCGTGAGTGTGTCGTACGGGGTGTAAGATGCATCGACGTTGATCTCCTCACCTTCAGCTTGGATTCTGATGCCGAGCCAACCGTGTTCCGGACCGATGAAGTTGATGTGGAGTCGGGGCATCTTATTTCTGCAGAACGATGAGCGCATGCACCACTACCAGCTAGGGCGCACGTCGATCACAGGGTCGAGGTTGTGGTTAGGGAAAAACTTCGATACAGGGCGGCTGGCAGTGGTTGCATGGTGCGGCTTGTTCTCACTGAGAGATAGCTGCGATTCGCCACAGCAACTTCTTAAGCTTCACCAACTCGGCAAGATTTCTCTCCTCAGTGTTGTCCTCCGGGGTCCAAACTTTAAAGTCCTGACCGCCGAATCGTATTCTATAAGTGGTGCCATCAAGTCCCAGAACGTCGTCCTTCTTCACGCTCCGCCAATCTACAGCATCCACTGACACCCACAACGCCTCCAAGTCCTCAGCAGTCAGCACCTTCGAAGCTTCGATCCGTTCTCCGTCACGATCCTGGCGGGTCACGAAGAGCTCGTCGCCAGAAATATTGATCGCCACGCTGTGGTTTGGAATAGCCAGTGAGTTGGTAACCTCCAGAGACATCTTCCCGCCGGCCGTGCTGCTTGGCGGATCTTGCCGGCAGCCGCAAAGGAGAAGGGTCACAACTAGGCAAATTGCTTTGTGCCAAGCTATCATTCTCTGAGAACGATGAGCGCAGGCACCCCTACCAGCGGGGGCGAGCGTCGATCACGGGGTTGGGGCTGTGGTCACAGAAAATCATCGAAACTGAACGACTGGTAGGGGTTGCTCTGGCGCGGCTTGTTCGCATTCTTGGATTCACAAACTAAGCGCAACACCGCCCTTCCGGCAAGGATGGAAGGGTGGAACGATTGCGCATCATGAAGAGCTACACCCATTTGGACGACGAGGAACGGGCGGTGATCGGCAAGCTGCTGTGCCGCCGGTTCGGCATCCGGAGGATCGCCCGCGTGCTGGGCCGTTCACCCTCGACGGTCTCGCGCGAGATCCGCCGGAACCAGTATCCGAACCGCGACTGCTACCTTTCGCTCCATGCCGGCAGCATGGCGCGGGGAAGGCGAAGGCGGGCGCGCCAAGGCACCCATTTCAGCCTCGCCCAACTGGGTCGGGTGGTGGAGCTTCTGGAAGAGGACTACAGTCCCGAGCAGGTGTCGGGCTGGCTGCTGGGGAGCACCCGCGCGTGCATCCTGACGCTGGTCGACCGCAAGACCGGCTACCTGATGATCGGCAAGCTCGCCGCCAGGACGATCGAGGAGACGAATCGCCGTCTCAGGATGCTCATCGAGCGGCGGCCCCGGGACTTCCGGACCATCACCGCGGACAACGGCTGTGAATTCCACGGCTACGAGGATATCGAGCTGAGCCATGGAGCGCATTTCTACTTCGCGCCACATCATTCCTGGGAGCGAGGGAGCAACGAGAACGCGAACGGGCTGATCCGACAATATCTTCCAAAAGGAACGTGCATGGCGAACCTGACCCAGGGCGACTGCGACCGGATCGCCGACAAGCTCAACGCACGCCCCCGATAACGCCACAACTACCGCACTCCAAAGGAACTATTCACTTAGTTTCTTCTGTTGCACTTCGCTCTTGAACCTGAGCAGTCTTTTCAACGGTTGAATTTATAGGATGCTTGGATTCCCCATGTCTCACGATCGGGTCCGCTTGGCGTTCTCATAGATTCATCGACCGCAAGCCGATTCGCGTCCAATCGGTGCAATTGGAGCCGGTGATGATCCTCAATGTAAATATCAATGGCAGGGTATTTGGTTTTATATCGGGGGGGTAGTTACTCTCAGGATTTCGTAGCGCTTCCCCAGGAAAACGACCATCGCATCCCGAATGGTGATTTGGAGTTCATCAGGGCGTAGATCGTAGTCGTCGCTCCAAAATGGATCGTCACGGCCTAGCTCGTAAGTGCCCTGCCACTCCATCGGCACACTAGCCAAAGTTTCGTCGAACAGTCGTTCGTAAAAGAAGCCAAAACCTATCCACCCTGCAATTAGCAGGATGGGGATCGCAGCTCCCAGAATTCTCTTCACTGTAGGATAGTCCGTTGTTCTTCTCTGGTCTGGAACAGGCTATGGTCCAAAGATTCAAGGATAATAGAGGCTGCTCACTTCATGGCGGGAAGCTACTTCCGTCCAAGATTCCACCCCATGCTTGGCCTCAAATGCCTGTATCGCTCGCTCGATCAGCTCGGGCCTATTCTTGGGATTGCCAGTAAGTCGCACGCACCAAGGATCGTTCAGCAGAGTGGTGCGTCCTGTTGGCCTCCCATCCTTGGGTGTGAAGTCTAAATAGTAGATTGTATCCTTCTCACGCTCGCGCGCTCTCGCGATACGTTTCGCCTCTTCTTTCCATGGATCGCGTCTAGGCATCAGATTATTTCGCCGATTGAGGTAGGGACGCCAGTCGCCTGACGCCCCCCTCGCAGATCCCGGCATGCG
>CBFGTW010000035.1:0-32534 GCA_965651855.1 uncultured Verrucomicrobiales bacterium | reverse complement strand
TCTCGCGGCATTAGCCGATTGGGTGAGATTCTGAATTTGTCCACACTGCCTAATCATGGTCTTCCGCGGGCATTTTCCGAATCCGCAGCCGGCTTCCTGTATCCACCCCCAAAGCCTTGGCGGCGTTTCCTCCGTTGATCTCAACGCGCACCCATGCGTCGGCACAGAGGTAGAGCGACCCTTTCCCCTGCTCGACTTCCCCGCGCGAGCCAACGAGCGTCACTTCCAGCCGACCGGAGCCGTCGGGACCAGAGACCACTGCCACATCACCGCGACCCAGGCCGAGCGACTCGAGGTCCGCGGCGACGAAATCCGTGTACAGATTGCCCCATGACTCGGAAGCTTGGCGGACGGTTCCCTCGAGCGCGCCTCCATCGAGCTTTCGAGCGGTACTCGGGCGCTCTGGCGGAGGAAGAGTGCCGTCCTTTTCACGCTCGGGCGCTTTGCCGTCAATCCAGGCATCGACGGCCCGCAATGCATTGAGCCGCTCGCTGCCCGAGGTGTTGCAGTGCCCGTCCCGCTCGACCTTCCACAAGGCGGTCATCCCTGGCCCGGCCTTCGCGCGGTAATCCATGGGATGATCGAGCTCGCCGCGGTTCGTCAGATAGAGAATCGGCACCCTCGGCTGCCAAGCCAGCCCCGGGTGGAAGGCATCCGATTTCCCGTCGCCAAGGTAAGCGCCGATCGCCACGACGCCATCCACCCCCTCCATCGCGCCCTCGGCAATCAAAGTGCTTATCAGGCCGCCCATCGAACTGCCGACGACCACACAGCGCTCCACTTTCCCGTGTTCCTTGGCGATGTGATCGCGCAGAGCCCGGAGATCGGCGATGGCGTCATCAATGATCCAGCCGTTGCGCCGGTAGCTGGTGATCGCCACCGCCCAACCATCCTCGAGCAGGGGCCGGACAAAATCGTCCGAAGGATCGAGATCGGCGCCCAGTGGAGCATCTTTCGGTCGGTAGCCGTGGGCGATGAGCACGAGCTTTCCCTGCCACGGATCAACTGCGGGAAGGGCGACCGTGAACTTCGCGCCTCCGATCCCGCCGCGGCGGACTTCAGTAGCCTTCACGCTCAGCGAGAGGCACAACAGACCAAGAAGCAGGGTTCTCATGTTTCAAAGATGTCGGAATCCGCGGCTTGAGGGGAGACAAAAGATGCCAATTCAGTTCCATGGTTGGCGGAGTTCGCTGAATGGCGCCCGCCAATGTGAATCCGCCTGCCCCCGCTGGACCGCCCGGGGGTCGAGTCATGGCCAACATCGGGTCCGGATCGAGCTATCTTCAGGCTCCCGCGAGGACGCTCAAGTTCGCCGGGCGTCCTCGAGGATTCGCAGGACGTCCGCTCGCCGATCCAGGCGGATGACCGGTGGGCCGGCCGTGTTCATCATGAGCTCCGCATATCTCTTCCGGAGCGGGCGGAAGCTCTTCAGTGTCCAAAGGATGACGGAATCGCGGCTGAAGAAGCTGTGGCGGAATGTTTCGCGGTTGCCCGTCCCGAGCCAGAGTTCCTCACGGGAGAGGCAGCGGCTGAAGCTGCGCCGGATCGAGCGCCACATGACCGTCGGAAGTCCGGGATCGAGCCAGACGACGAGTTGGGCTCTCGGCCACTTCAGCGGCTCGGTGAAAGTGTAGTTCCCATCGAGCACCCAGGCCTCTTTTGAAGTCACGTCCTGGATTGACGCGAGAAATTCCTCCCTCGGTTTCGGCGTCCAGGCAGGGCCCCAGTAGAGGGCATCCATCGGCACGTGGGGCACATCCAGGATTTCCGCGAGTCTCCTACTGAAGACCGACTTCCCGCAGCCGCTCGCGCCGACGACGCAGACTCTCCGGATGTTTCCGAGATCAAGGCCCATCGGATCTTGTTAGGTCGGGACCGGCTCGCGGGGAAGCCCGATCTATGCCAACAGCGCGATGCCCGCGATGATGCCGGCAACGCAGAGGGCCTTGGCGAGGGGCTGGCTTTCGCGGAAGTGGGTGATGCCGATCAGGAAGGCCATGATGAGGGAGCCGCCGCGGCGGACGGGAGAGACGAGGGAGATGAGGGCGTCGGGCTGTGCGAGCGCGATGAAGTAGGCGAGATCCGCGGCGAGGAGGGTGACGCCGACCAGCGGGATCGCCCAGTGCCAGCGGAACGGCGCCGGGTTTTTCCTCAACATCCGACCGAGCATCGCGGGCAGCATGACGACCATGAGATAAATGCTGAACCATGCCTGCATGGCGGCCGGCGTGAGGTCCGTGCGCTGGAGAAGATATTTGTCATAGAGCGCGCAGGCGGAGCCGATCAAGGTCGCGCCGATCATGAAGAACACGCCGCGGTCCCGGTGGAAATGGATGCCTTCGCGGCGGCCGACGCGGGAGAAAACGAGAAAGGCGACGAGAATGATGGCGACGCCGATCCATTGCCTCGGCTCAGGCGATTCGCCGAACCAGATGACCGCCGCGAGGATGGTCCACAGCGGCGCGCTCGAGCGGATCGGGCCGGCGATCGAGAGCGGCAGCGTCTTGATGCCGTAGAAACCGCAGACCCACGAGACGATGACCAAGGCGGACTTCGCGGCGATCAGCGCGTGGTGTCGCGGAGAGATCGAGGCCACGTCGAGCCAGTCGGCGGGCAGCGTTTGCGGCGCGAGCCATGACCAGAGAACGAACGGAGCCCAGATCGCCGCGCCGACGGCGATGCTGTAGAACAGCACGGGGACGACGGCGTTGTCCCGCAGCGCGAGCTTCTTCCACAGGTCATAGAACCCGAGGAGCACGGCGGAGAGGAGCGTCAGAACAAGCCAGGTCACGGCGAAGGGCCGCGGCTTGTAACGGCGGACCTACCCGCCGAAAAGCTCCATCTGCTCGACCGGCCGCGGGTCCTCGAAGCGGACGCCGGCGCCGATCAGCCGGACCGGCCGGTTGGCGCCGCGCCGCCAGGCCTCGGCGAGGAGCTCCTCGAAAACCGCGGGGTCGAGCGTGTTTCCGGCGCGCTCGGCGGTGGTGCGCTCGAAGTCGGCGAACTTCAGCTTCACCACCAGCGAGCGGATCGTGCGGTTGGCGTGCTTGCCCGCGAGATCCTCCGCCACCCCCTCGACGAGCGCGAGAAGATGCGGGACGAGCGCAGGCAGGGTGCGGACGTTTTCGCTGAAGGTTGTCTCACTGCTCAGCGACTTGCGGGTGCGGTGGGGACGCACCGGGCGGTCGTCGATGCCGCGGGAAAGCTCCCACAGCTCGAGACCCCACTTGCCGAAACGGCGGGCGAGTTCCATGCGGTCGATCGCCTGGAGGTCGGCGCAACTCTGCACGCCGAGCGCGGCGAGTTTCTCGCGCATCTTGCGGCCGACGCCCCAGAGCTTGCCGACGGGCAGGGCGGCCATGAAGGCGGCGACTTCGTCCGGCTTCACCTCGAACTGGCCGTCGGGCTTGTTCCAGTCCGAGGCGATCTTCGCGACCAGCTTGTTCGGCGCGATGCCGGCGGATGCGGTGAGGCGGGTTTCCTCGCGGATCTGGGCGCGGATTTCGCGGGCGACCGCCGCGCCGCTGGTGTGGAGATGCGAGATGTCGAGATAAGCCTCGTCGAGCGAGAGCGGCTCGATGGTCTCGGTGAAGCGGGCGAAAATCGTGCGGATCTGGGAGCTGACGGCGCGGTAGAGGTCGAAGCGCACCGGCAGCAGGATCAAGTGCGGGCAGAGCTCGAGCGCCTTGAAGACCGGCATCGCCGAGCGGCAGCCGAATTTCCGCGCCTCGTAGTTCGCGGTGGTGAGCACGCCGCGCCGGCTGCTGCCGCCGACCGCCACCGCCTTGCCGACCAACGACGGGTCCTCCCGCTCCTCGATGGCGGCGTAGAAGCAATCCATGTCGATATGGATGATCTTGCGCGGGTCGCTCACGGACGTGCGGAAACAGCGGCGGCGGGCACGGCGATCGCCTCGCACACCTGTCGCCAGCCGGGAAAGTTCCACTTGTTGGGAAACCCGCGGCATTGCTCGGGCTTCACCGCGTGGATGCGGCAGGCGTCGCCCTCGAGCATGATGCACTCGTGGTTTTCCTTTTCGATCAAGGACAGCCCTTGGCGGTTGGTCCGCAGGCGCGTGTAGCGGTCGATGAACTCCGCCTCGTCCATGCCGAGATAAGCCGAAATCCGGGGAATCTCATCTTCCTCGAGTCGCACGTCGCCCGGCCACTTGCAGCAGGCGGTGCAGCGCTGGCAGATATACCGGACGCCGGGCTCGAGGATGACGTCGCGATTTCCCGGGCTGCCGTGGTCAACGGGCGACATACTGCTGAGGCTGCAGGGCCTGCAGGCGTTGGTGGTGATGGTTCACGCGGGCGAGGAACGCGCGCCATTTCGGCCCGGGGCGGCCGTTGTCGAGCAGGAAGTGCGGGCAGTTCTTGTTCGGCTGCCGCTGGCCCTTCCGCGGCCAGTGATAGTGCGGCACCACGTTCCGCAGCGGGATGTCATGGCGCGCCATGAGATAGGCGGTGAGCTTCGCCGTGCGGTCGAGCGTGCGCTCCCGGCTGCAGCCGCGGTGTTCGCACATCTCGATGCCGATCGAGTAGCGGTTGCCGGGCCCGTCGAAGTCGGCGTGCTCGCCCTGCTCGCTGGTCGGCATGTGCTGGATCGCGACGCGGTCGTCGATGGTGTAGTGCCAGATGAGGTAGCCGATGCGGTTGCCGCCCTTGCGTTTCGGGGCGCGCAGCGCGCCGCGCTTGAGGGCGAGCGAGTGGCGTTCGGCGTCGGCCGTGAAATTCTGGGTGCTGTGGATGGTGATGTAGCGCGGGTTCATCGGCCGCACCACCTTCCGCCCGTGCGTCCCCTTGCGGACCATGTCGACCTTCAGGTTCACCTCGCGGAGCATCGCCGCGGTGGACATCGCCGGGCGCGGAGCGGTGGCGGTGGAAACGTGGTGGGTGGCGGTGGCCGTCTCGATCGGCGCCCGCCACGCGTCCGCGGTGCCGTCCGGAGGACCGATTTGCCGGCATTGGAGGGAGAAAAACACCGCCAGGAGCAGGGGCGGAAACCAGCGCGACGATCTCATGCGCCGTCTCATACCTGAAAATCAGGAAAGGGAAAATCTGAAATCGGGGAGATGCTCGTCGTTGGGAGCTTCGAGGACCGGGTCTGCGAAATCCTTCGGAGAGGTTAACGATCTCAATCCACAACATGTAGCCACCGAATGCGGATTTCCACACTACATCTTGTTTGGATCGCCACGGAGATTTGCGGCGAGCGGATTCGTCCGCTACCTCTGCGGAAGCGCTTTTTCCCTCGGCGCCCACCCTCAACCACCTGTCAGCGATGTATCTCAAGACCCTCGAGATCCACGGCTTCAAGTCCTTCGCGGACAAGACCGTGTTCGAATTCCACACCGGCGTGACCGGAATCGTCGGGCCGAACGGCTGCGGCAAGTCCAACGTCGTCGATGCCATCCGCTGGGTGCTCGGCGAGACTTCCGCCAAGGCCCTGCGCGGCGGCGAAATGGCGGACGTCATTTTCAACGGCACGGAACGCCGCAAGCCGCTCGGCATGGCGGAGGTGACGCTGACGATGGCGGATTGCGAGGAATCGCTGAAGGTGGACTACAACGAGGTGGCGATCACGCGCCGGGTGTTCCGCGACGGGCGTTCGGAATATCGGATCAACGGCACGCTTTGCCGGCTGAAGGACATCCACGACATGTTGATGGACACCGGCATCGGCCGCACCGCCTACTCGATCATGGCGCAGGGGCAGATCGACCAGATCCTGTCGTCGAAGCCGGAGGAACGGCGGGCCGTTTTCGAAGAGGCCGCGGGCATCACGAAATACAAGCGCGAGAAGAAGGAAGCGCTGCGGAAGCTCGAATACACCGAGGCGAACCTGCTCCGTGTTTCCGACGTGCTCGCCGAGCAGGAGCGGCGGATGAATTCCCTCAAGCGGCAGGTCGCCAAGGCGCGCCGCTACCAGGCGCTCGCCGCGGACGTGCGAGTGCTCGACACGCACCTCGGCCACAAGCGGTTCGTCGAGCTGACGGCCGAGCGCGACGAGCTGCGGAACTCGATCCGCTCCTTGGAAGTGCGCGACACCGAGCTGGAAATGCAGCTCCCGGCGAAGGAGGAGGTGGTGGCCGAAGCGCGCGCCGCGGCCCGCCTTTTCGAAGGCGAGCTGGCCGAGCTCCGCCAACGGCTCAACGAACACCGCAACACGCTCGCCGCCGCGGAAGGTCGCGTCGCATTCAACGACGAGCGCAAGGCCGAGCTGGAATCCCGGATCCGCCAGAACCGCGAGGACATCGAGTCGACCCGCGAAAAACTCGCGCAGCAGGAATTCGACGTGATCGCGGCGAACGAGGCGCTCGACCAGCTCAACCGCCGGATCGCCGAGCAGGAAATCCAGCTCGCCCAGCAGGAAGACCGCACCCGCGGGACGCGCGAGGAGCGCGAGCGGATCGAGGCGACGCTGCGCGAAACCCGCGGCGAGGCGAACCGCACGCAGACCTTGATCGCCTCGATGCAGGCGAAGATCGAGAGCGCGCTGGCCCAGCTCGAGGGCAACCGCGAACGCGCGCGGCAGCTTGCCGACGAGGAGCAGCGGTTGACGCTCGAACTCGAGGAAGCCCGCGCCGAACAGAGCGGAATCGCCGCGCAGGTGGATGACACGGCTTCACAGCTCGGCCAGCTCGAAGACACCTTCCACAGCGCCGAGCGAGCCTACCAGCACGCCCGCGGCGACCTCGATGCGGCCCGCACCGCGGCCACCGAGTCGAACAAGGTGCTGGCCCAGCGCAGCGCCCGCCTGGATGCAGTGCGCCAACTCGTCGAGAGCGGCGAGGGTTTTGAAAAGGGGACCCAGAGCGTGCTCAAAGGGCTCGGCCAGCCGGAGCGCTTCAAGCCCGGCATCCATGGTGTGCTCGCGTCGTTCATCGAGGCGGAGAATACCTGCGCCCGGGCAATCGAGGCGGCGCTCGGCAACCAGCTCCAGGCGGTGGTCGTGCAGGACCAGGCAATCGCCGAGGCGATCGTCCAGCGGCTCACCGAGGAAAAACTCGGCCTCGCCGCGGTCTTGCCGGAGACCTTCGTCGGCCACGCGAACGGCACGCAGATGGAAGCGCTGCCGGAAGGCGCGACGGCTTGGGCGCTGGACCGCGTGAAGTCGGACAAGCGGATCGCCGCGGTGATCGAGCGGGTGCTCGAGAAAGTTCTCATCGTCCCGGATCTGGCGACGGCCCTGAAGCTCCGCCCCACCCTGCCCGGCGTTTCGTTCGCCACGCTCGCCGGCGAATTGCTCGGCGCGGAAGGCATTCTCCGCGGTGGCGCGGCGGCGAAGACCGCCACGTCCGTGCTCGAGCGGCAGAACGAAGTGCGCGCGCTGACGGCCGAGGTGGAAACGCTGACGGCGGCCGATGAAGCGGCGCGGACCCGCGTCACCGATCTCGAGTCGCGGCTCGAACAGCACCGCGAGGAGGTCGAGGTTTCGCGCGAGCGCCTCCAGCGCCAGAAGGTCGACCTTTCCACGCTCCAGGGCCAGCTCACGCTCGCGACGCGCGAGGTGGAAAACCACGAGACGAAGCTCGAGAACGTCCGCTGGGAACAAGGCGAACTCGAGAACCGCGAGCGCGCCGCGGCCGAGGGACGCGAGCATCTCGAGAGCGAACTGGCGTCCGCCCGCGAGCGGCTCGAGGCGCTGGAAAACGAGGCGCGGCGCTTGCAATCGGAGGCCGACGGCATCGTTTCCCGCGAGCAGGACCTGGCGGAGGCCCTCAACGAAATCCGCACCGCCCTCGCCGTGGAACGCCGCGCCAAACAGGCGGCCGAGGAACAGCAGAAGCCGATGGAAAACCGGCTGTCCGAGCTGCGCGAAATCGCCATCCGCCGCGAGACGGAGATCGAGTCGTTCGAGCAGCGGATCGAAGCCGCGGTCGCCGAGAACTCCCGCCTTGCCGAAGAATGCGAGACGCACCGCTGCGAGGCGGAAGATCTCGCGACGGAGATCGAATCCCGCTCCGCCGGCCGGGCCGAGCTTTTGGAAAAGATCGAGGTGGCCGAGAACGCGCTGGCCGAGGTGCGGCGCGAACATTCGCGGGTGAACGAACAAAAGGGCCGCGAGGAAGTCGCCGCCACCAAGCTGGACCTCCGCCTCGAAAGCCTCACCGGCACGATCATGGAGCGCCACCAGGTGGACCTCGCGACCTTCGAACCGGACGCCCACGCGCTGCTCGCCTCGATCCAATCCCAGAAGGCCCTCCAAGCCCGCGGCCGCCAGACGGTGGTGAGCGACGAGGAAAACGCCGACGACGAGCCGCCGACCGTCGTGGTGGACGCCACCGACGAGAGCCAGCCGGAGCTTCCCGGCGAACCGATCGGCGAGCCGGATTGGGGCTTCGTCGAGTCGATCGTCGCCGACATCAAACGCCGCCTCGACTCGATGGGCCCGGTGAA
Organism: uncultured Verrucomicrobiales bacterium; assembly: GCA_965651855.1. GTDB lineage: Bacteria > Verrucomicrobiota > Verrucomicrobiia > Verrucomicrobiales > Akkermansiaceae > Luteolibacter. Next base: position 24,132 of record CBFGTW010000035.1, on the reverse strand, counting down.
CCTCGACGCGATCGAGGAATACGAGGAACTCGAGGAACGCTACAACTTCGTCCGCAACCAGCACGACGACCTCGTCACCTCGAAGGCCGAGCTGCTCGAAGTCATCGAGCGGATCAACGACGAAACGCAGCGCCGCTTCGCGGAGACCTTCACGCAGGTGAAGCAGAACTTCCGCGACATGTTCAAGGAGCTCTTCGGTGAGAAGGGCCAGGCAGACCTGATGCTGGTGGACGAGAGCGACCCGCTCGAATCGGGCATCGACGTCATCGCCAAGCCGCCGGGCAAGAAACTCCAGTCGATCACCCTGCTCTCCGGTGGCGAGCGCTCGATGACCGCGGTCGCCCTCTTGTTCTCGATCTACATGATCAAGCCGAGCCCGTTCTGCGTGCTCGACGAGCTGGACGCGCCGCTCGATGAGTCGAACATCGGCCGCTTCGTCAAGGTGCTCGACCGCTTCATCGACCGCTCGCAGTTCATCATCGTCACCCACTCCAAGCGCACGATGGCCCGCGCGGACGTGATGTATGGCGTGACCATGGAGGAATTCGGCGTCTCGAAACCCGTCGGCATGCGCCTCACCCACGCCGCCAACGACGGCGGTGAATCATCAGCGAAAACCGAGGCGAGGACCGCCGCCCAGAAAGCGGCGTTGCGGCTGGATGCATAAAGACTCTCCGCGGCGCATGCGCCGCCGACATAAGATCTCCATGACAGGAGAGGGAAAACGGGGGTGGAGCGGCAAGCCTGGGTGGGCCCCGCTCCGCCCCCAATTTTTTCCGAGTGATGAGTGATGAGTGATCACTTCGCAGTTCTCACTCGGCACTTCGCACCCGGCGATTTCACTCCCACTCGATGCTGGCCGGTGGCTTGGTGGAGACGTCGTAAAGGACGCGGTTGATGCCCTTCACTTCGTTGAGAATCATGTGGCTGGTCTCGCGGAGGATCGAATACGGCAGCTCCACCCAATCGGCGGTCATGGCGTCTTCGGAGACGACAGCGCGCAGGCTGGTGGCCCATTCGTAACTGCGTTCATCGCCCTTCACGCCGACGGTTTTCACCGGAACAAGGGCGGCGTATGCCTGCCAGACCTTGTCATACCAACCGTGGTCCTTGAGGCGGGAGATGAAGATGGCGTCGCAGTCGCGGATGATGCGGAGCTTTTCCTCGGTGATCTCACCCGGGCAGCGCACGGCAAGGCCCGGGCCCGGGAACGGGTGACGGTGGAGGATGTCGTGCGGAATGCCGAGCGAGTGGCCGAGCTCGCGAACCTCGTCCTTGAAGAGCTCGGCGAGTGGTTCGAGGACCTTGCCCTCGGCCTGCAACTCGAGGATCCGGTCGACGCGGTTGTGGTGGGTCTTGATCTTCGAGGCCTTCGACTTGGCGTTCGAGGCGCTCTCGATCACGTCCGGATAGAGCGTGCCCTGCGCGAGCATCTCGGCGTCGCCGACGGAATCCCAGAAGACGTCGATGAACAAGTTGCCGATGATTTTCCGCTTCGCCTCGGGATCATCCACGCCGCGCAGGGCGCCGAGGAAGCGCTCCGAGCAATCGACCGTCTCGATCGGCACGCCCATGCGGTGGAAATTGCCGCGGACCTCGTCGCCCTCGTCCTTCCGCATCAGGCCGTGGTCCACGAAGATTGCCCGGACGTTCGCGCCGGCCTCCTTGAGCAAGACAGCGAGCACGGTGCTGTCCACGCCGCCGGAAACGCCGCAGACGATCTGCTTGGTGCCGACCTTTTCCCGGATGCCGGCGATCAGCTCACGCTTGAAGTCGTCGATCCGGAACGGCTGGAGGTTCTGGGCCTGGAGCAGGAAGTTGTGGAGAATCCGCAGGCCTTCGTGGCTGTGGGTGACTTCCGGATGGAACTGGATGCCGAAGAAGCGCTCCTTCCACTGCAGCGAAACCGGTGTGCCGTGCTGGTTGGTGGCGAGGACCTTCGCGTCCGCGGGAATGAGCTTTACCGTATCGGAGTGACTCATCCAAACCTGCGACTTCGGAGACACGCCGTCATAGAGGCCTACGCATTCCCCGGGCAGGAGATTGGCGGGACCGTATTCGCGTCGGTCGCTCGCTTCGACGGTGCCGCCGAACTTGATGTTGAGAAGCTGCATCCCGTAGCAGACGCCGAGGACCGGGACGCCGAAGGATTTCAAGGCCTCGAAGTCGAGGTCCGGCGCGTCTTCGTCCGAGGTGCTTTTCGGCCCGCCGGAGAGGATGATGGCCCCGGGCTTGCCGATGTCCGGAAAATCCTCGATCGCATAGAGCTTGGCGAAGAAGCCCAGTTCACGCACGCGGCGGACGATGAGCTGGGTGTATTGCGAGCCGAAGTCGAGGACGGCGACGTGATTGGAATCGTGCATGGAAGATGGGCGGAGAAGAGAGAAAGCAGAAACGAGATGTGCAGGCGGCAGCGACCACGGATCAACTCACCGGCTGATAGTTCGTCGGCTCCTCGGTCATGACGATGTCGTGGACATGACTTTCGCGCAGTCCGCCCGGGGTGATGCGGACGAAGTTCGCCCGCTCGCGCAGTTCCGCCAGAGTGCCGGCGCCAACGTATCCCATGCCGGACTTCAGCCCGCCCATGAGTTGGAAGATCACGTCGGAAAGCGGGCCCTTGTAGGGGACGCGGCCTTCGACGCCTTCCGCGACGAGCTTGCCCGACGAATTCTGGCTGTAGCGGTCGCCCGCGCCCTTTTTCATCGCGCCGATCGAGCCCATGCCGCGGTAGGTCTTGAAGCGGCGGCCCTGAGACTGGACGGTCTGCCCCGGGCTCTCGCGGGTGCCGGCGAGCAGCGAGCCGAGCATCACCAGATCCGCGCCAGCGGCGATCGCCTTCACAATGTCGCCGGAATAGCGGATGCCGCCGTCCGCGATGACCTTCACGCCGTTCTCGCGGCAATAGCCGGCGACGTTCTGGATGGCGCTGAACTGCGGCATGCCGACGCCGGCGATCACCCGGGTGGTGCAGATCGAGCCCGGGCCGACGCCCACCTTCACCGCGCTCGCGCCGGCGGCGACGAGGTCGCGGGCGCCCTGCTCGGTGACGACATTTCCGGCTACCACCGGCCGGTCCGAAAGCTCGCGCAGGCGGCCGATCACGTTGAGCACGTGCTTCGTGTGGCCGGTGGCGGCGTCGATGAACAAGGCGTCGGCGCCCGCTTCAACCAGCGCCTGGCCGCGATCGATGCAATCCGGCCCCACACCGACGGCGGCGCCGCAACGGAGCTGGCCGTTGGAATCCTTGGCCGCGTTCGTGAACGTGATGCGCTTCTCGATGTCCGAACCGGTGATAAGCCCGGCGAGCCGGCCTTCGCCGTCGACGAGCGGGAGTTTCTCGATGCGGTTTTGATAGAGAATCCGGCGGGCCTGCTCGAGGCTCGTGTTCGCCGGCGCGCTGACGAGCTTCCCGCTCGGCGTCATCACGTCCGCCACCTTCGCGTCCGGCCGATCAAGGTAACGGACGTCGCGGCCGGTCACCATGCCCTCGAGGCGGCCGTTTTCATCGATCACCGGGAAGCCGGAAAAGCCGTTCTCCGCCATTAGCGCGCGGACGTGCTCGACGCTGTCCTCCTTGCGCACGGTGAGCGGCTTCTGGATCACCGCGTTTTCCGAGCGCTTCACCCGGGAAACCATCGATGCCTGCTCGTCGATCGGGCAGGCGCGGTGGATGACGCCCATGCCGCCTTCGCGGGCCAACGCGATCGCCAGGTCCGCCTCGGAAACCGTATCCATCGCCGCCGAAACGACCGGGATGTGCAGCGGAATGCCCGCGGTGACGTGGGTGGAAAGGTCCGCCTCGCTCGGCAGGATCCCGCTCAGGGCGGGCACCAGAAGGACGTCGTCGAAAGATAAACCGAGAGAAATCTCCGCCATGGCGGAGTCAATAGAGAGCCCCCCCGACGCGCAAGCGCGAAACCGGAGGGGCTCGGAAAATTCCGCAATCCCTTGCGAATCAGGCCGCTCAGGCCGCTGCCTCGGGCTCGCTGACGAGCGGCGACGGCACGGCGACGACCTGCATGCCGGCGCGTTGGGCGGCCATGATGCCGGCCGGCGCGTCTTCGACGACGAGGCACTTCGTCGGTGCCACGCCCATCAGGTGGGCGGCGCGGAGGAAGATGTCAGGCGCCGGTTTTCCTTCGGCCACGTCGTCGGCGGTGACGACCTCGTCGAACCAGTGCGAGGTGCCGGTGGCCTGGAGGGTTTTCTCGATGACCATCCGGGTGCCGCCGGTGGCGATCGCCATCGGCACCTTGCCGCGCAGCGATCGGGCGAAGGCGGCCACTTCTTCGATCAGCTCAAGCGTGCCGAGGCGCTTGAGGAAGGCCTCGCGCTTGGCGATGGCGACGCTCTCGGGATCGAGGTGGAGGTCATACTCGTCGTTGAGTTCCACCACGATGTCTTTGGTGGGACGGCCGCCCATGGCATAAAAGACGTCCTCCTTGAGGACGCCGCCGGCGCCGTGGATCGTGAGGGCTTCGCACCAGGCTTCGAAGTGGGCTGGCATCGAATGGACGAGCGTGCCGTCACAATCGAAAATCACCGCCTCGTAACCGTCGGTCGGAAAAGTAATCTCGCCTACGCTCGTCATTGCGCCGCACGGAGTAGGGGCCGCCCCAGCCCTTGGCAAGGACTCAGACACAAAAAATTGCGCAAGTTTACGCAGCGGCCCGAACGCTCAAAACGTAATCTTCGTGTCCTTGTAAACGCCCGCGGCGACCACAGCCCGGTCCTCGCCCGACGAGGAAATCACGATGTCCCCCTCGATCACCACGCCTGGCTCGAAACGCACCGGCCCTGAGACTGAAAGCGACCGGCAACGCAGCAAGCCTGGTACGCCGAGCGCGTCGAGTTGGTCGACGAGCTTGTAGTCGTCGGAAAGCTTGATGTCCGGCGGCACGCCCTGGCGGTCCGGATGGAGGCGCACTTGGCCGTCGGGCAGGATTTCGTAGGCGTCCGACCGCAACGCGAGCAGATCGGCGGTGGTCTTCACGGGCGCGAAGCGGCTGCGCGGCACGTCGATGGCGGCCGAGCCGGCAAAGCACTCGATGGCCGCGCCCATCGCCGTCTCGAGCTGGACAACCGGCGTGGACGACTTGTCGCGCGGATCGACCGTCTTGCGGTTGCGGATCATCGGCAACGGCAGCACGCCGTCGTCGGCCTCGAGCTGCTTTTTCAGCAAGTCGAGCCGCAGCCAGAGATTGTTGGTGTTGAAATACCGGTGGCGGTCGATGTCCTGGAAGGCGTCGAGATTATCGTCCGGGCACTGGGCGACTTCGCGCAGGAGCAACCGGCCGTCGCTTTTCCGCACCGCGAGGTGGCCGCCCTTGCGGTCCGCCGGCGTGCGGCGCGTCACTTCCATGAGGAACGGCGCGCCGGAATTGGCGAAATAACGGAGCAGGCCTGGGTCGAGGACCGCGCCGAGGTTGTCGGAATTCGAGACAAAGGCGTACAGAATCCCCTCGCCCAGCAGCCGGTCGAGCCAGCCGCTGCCGACCAGAGCCGGGTAGAGGTCGCCGTGACCCGGCGGACACCACTCGAGATCGGGATCGGGCGGCCAGGAAACCGGCCTGTGCGTCGCGGCGTCGATCTTGGGGATCTGGTTTTGCATCAGCTCCACGCGAGCGGGATCGGCAAATCCTTCGTTCTCGTACTTCCGCAGATAGGCCAACGTGTCCCCGCTGGTGCTGAAGCTGTTCATGGGGAGCAGCCGCACGCGGGAGGCGGTGGTGTATCTCAAGTCGAGGATCTGGCGGACGATCAGATCGAGGAACGTGAGGTCGTCCCGCACCGGCAGGAGCGACTTCGGCCCTTGCAGGCCCATGCCGGTGCCGAGTCCGCCGTTGAGCTTGATGACCACGGTTTTCGCCAGCAGGTCGAGGTCCGCGGTGCGGCCGTCGGGAAGATGATCGGAGTCCGGCAGGTCGCGCGCCGGCTCGATGGCGTCCTCGGGGATCAGGCCGCTCTCGTCGCGCTCGAGCGCTTCGTAGTTGCGGCGGAAGGCGCGGATGGCGGCGTCCCCCATCCCGGCGTTTCTCATCTTGGACTCGAATTCGGCGAAATTTCCCATGACGGTGAGGCTGACGGTCGGTGCGGGAACGTGCGTCAGGAACGCCGGCCGGTCACGCGGAAATCGCGGGACGGCGACCGGGGCATGGCAAGACGCGTCGCGTCACGCCGGCTGCTGCTGCGAGATGCAGTGGAGCGTGCCGCCTTCCTCGACGAGATCGAGGCAGTCGATGCCGACGACTTCCCGGGCCGGAAAAAGTTCGCGCATCATCCCGAGCGCGCGGTCGTCATTGCGCCCCTGGCGAAAGGTCGGCACCAGGACGCCGCCGTTCACGATCAGGAAATTGACGTACGAGGCGGGTAGTACCGGCAGCCTCCAGCCCGGCACTTCGCAGGCCTCGGGCAGCGGAATCGGAACGATTCCGAACGGCCGGCCGCCGGGGCCGGCGAACGACTTCAGACGCTCGAGGTTCTCGTCGAGAATCGACGCGTTGGGCGAGCGGCGGTCGCTTTCGACGCAAGCGAGGAGGGTCGCTTCATCGACGAAGCGGGCGAGGTCGTCGATGTGGCCGTCGGTGTCGTCGCCCTCGATGCCCTGCCGCAGCCAGAGGATCTCGCGCACGCCCAAGCCGTCGCGCAGCCGTTGTTCGATCGCGGCGCGGTCGAGCCGCGGGTTGCGGTTGGCGTTGAGCAGCACCGCCTCGGTGGTGAGGAGTTGGCCGGCGCCGTTCACCTCGATCGCGCCGCCCTCGAGGATCATGCCGCCCTCGAAGCGCCGCAGGCCGAGCGCGGCGGCGATCTTTCCCGGGATCGCGTTGTCGAGATCCCAAGGCGGGAATTTTCCGCCCCAGGCGTTAAACTCCCAGTCGGTCACGGCCACCTCGCCCGTTTCATCGTGCTTGACGAAGATCGGGCCGTGGTCGCGGCACCAGACGTCGTTGTGCGGGTGATCGAAGAGCTCGACGCGCTCCGGCACTGCCTTGGCGCGGTTGCAAGCTCCGGCGATGGCGGCGTGATCGGCGGCGGGCGCGTTGATCCGGACCGGCTCGAAGCGGGAAATGCCGGCGGCGATCTCCGCGAACTTTTCCCACATGAGCGCGCGCTTCGCCCCGCCCCAGTGCCGCGGATCATCGACCGGCCAAGAGAGCCACACGGCGGATTGCGGAGACCATTCGGCAGGCATCGAGAATCCGGCGGCGGCGGGCGTCATGGCGCGACGATGCGGCGGGTTCGCAGCGGAGGCAAAGCCGGAACTTGCCACCCCCGGGGCGACTGGCGCAACGTTTAATCCACAAGGCTGACAGGCGCCGCCGACGGACCTCCGTATGGCCCGACCTCCCGCCACGACCCCGTTGATCCCCACATGAAACATCTCCGCATCCTGCCCTACGTCCTGGCCACGCCCGCCGTCCTCGCGTGGGAACCGGCGACCGAAGCGCCCGACATGCCGCTCGACCTCTTCGCGCTGCCCTCCGGACTCGAAGTGACGGCGTGGGCAGCTTCCCCGGACCTCTTCAACCCGACCAACCTCGACATCGACCACCGCGGCCGGATCTGGGTGACCGAGGGCGTGAACTACCGTGGCCGTGCGAACCGCCGCCCGGAAGGCGACCGAATCGTGGTGCTCGAGGACACGAACGGCGATGGCAAGGCGGACCGCTCGCAAGTCTTCTGGCAAGACCCGGAGCTGGTCTCGCCGCTTGGCATCGCGGTGTTCGACAACGTCGTCCTCGTCTCCCAGCCGCCCCACCTGCTGAAGCTGACGGACGTCAACCGCGACCTGAAATTCGAGCCGGAAAACGGCGACACCCGCGAGGTGCTGCTCACCGGATTCAACGGCCGGAACCACGACCACTCGCTCCACTCGGTGACCGCCGGGCCGGACGGGAAATGGTATTTCAACCAAGGAAACTGCGGCGGCGTTTTCACTGACAAGTCGGGCAAGACCTTCCGCATCGGCAGCGCCTACTATCGCGACGGCGGCGGCGAGTGGCCGGTCGACACGCCCGCCATCGCCGGCCAAAAGAGCGATGACGGCTTCGTCTATGTCGGCGGCTTCACCGTGCGGATGAATCCGGACGCGACGAATGCCGAAATCATCGGCCACAACTACCGGAACTCCTACGAGCAGACGATCACCTCGCGCGGCCATGTCTTCCAGAACGACAACGACGATCCACCGGCCTGTCGGACGAGCCACGTCATCGAGCATGGCAGCGCGGGCTTTTTCTCGCGGGACGGCAAGCGCTTCTGGAGCGCCGACCGCCGGCCGGGCCAGGACGTGCCCACCGCGGAATGGCGGCAGGAAGACCCCGGCATCATGCCCGCGGGAGACATCTACGGCGGCGGCTCGCCCACCGGTGTCGCCTTCTATGAAAACGGCGCGCTCGGCGAGAAGATGGTCGGCACGCTGTTTTCGTGCGAGGCTGCGCGGAACGTCGTCTTCTCCTACCAGCCGGACCCGCTGGGCGCGGGATTCGGGCTCGAGCGCGTCGATTTCCTCACGACCAATCCGGAGAAGAAATTCGACGGCGCGGACTTCACCGGCGGGGCCCGCCAAGAGAATCGCGGGTCGGAGGACGGCAACCTGAAATTCTGGTTCCGCCCGTCCGATGTCTGCGTGGGGCCGGACGGCGCGCTCTACGTGGCGGACTGGACGGACCCGCGCGTCGGCGGCCATGACACGCAGGACCCGCACGCATCCGGCGTGATCTACCGGATCGCCCCGCGCAATTTCCGCCCGCAGATTCCCGAGATCGATCCGGCGAATCCCGCCCACGCGATCACCGCGCTGAAGTCCCCGGCGGTGAACGTCCGCTGGCTCGGCTTCCGGATGCTGAGAGATGCCGGCGAACCCGCCTACGCAGTCGTCGCCAAGGTGCTCGAGGATCCGAATCCCTTCGTCGCCGCCCGCGCGATTTGGCTGATGCCTTACCTCGGCGAAAAAGGAAAAGCGAAGCTCCACCAGCTGCTCGCCGACGAGGACGGGATGGTCCGCCTCACCGCCTTCCGTGCGATCCGCCGCACCGACGGAGCCATCGATCCCCTGCCCTACGCGAAGAAGCTCTCCACCGACAAATCGCCCGCCGTGCGTGCCGAAGCGGCGCTCGCGATGCGATATCTTCCCTTCGACGAGGCGCGCGAAGTTCTGGTGAACGTCGCGAAAAGCTGGGACGGCGAGGACGCCTCGTACCTCGAGTCGCTCGGCATCGGCGCCGGCCACCACGCCAACGAGCTGTGGCAGGCGCTCGTCGAGGAGATGAAACCCGGCGAGGCCACCCGCTGGTCGGACGCCTTCGCCCGCCTGACCTGGCGCCTCATGCCCGCCGCCGCCGTGGAGCCCCTCAAGAACCGCGCCGGCGACGCCCGCGTCTCCGACGTGCAGCGGAAACTCGCCGTCGATGCCCTCGCCTTTATCAACACGCGCGAGGCCGCGGATGCCCTCATGGAACTCGCCGCCGCGGGCTCCGGCGTGCGCGACCAAGCCCGGTGGTGGCTCACCAATCGCAGCGAAGGCGAGTGGCTTCACTTCGACCTCCGCCCCACTCTCGTCGAAAAAGGCATCATCGAGGAATCCGCCGCTCTCGTGGAAATCATCGTCCCCGCCAAACCGGAATCGACGAAATTCTCCGTCGACGACGTGCTCGCCCTCGAGGGTGATGCCGCACGCGGAAAAATCGCCGCCGCCCGCTGCGTGATGTGCCATCAGATCGACGGCCAAGGGCCGGATTACGGCCCGGCGCTCAAAGGCTTCGCCAACCGCCAGCCACCGGAAGTCATCGCCCTCGGCATCGTGGATCCCTCCGCGGAAATCGCCCACGGCTTCGCCGGCACCGCGATCCAGCTCGACGACGGCCGTTGGATCGACGGCCTCCTCATCGCCGACGGCGACCCCGTCGTGATCCGCTCCACCGGCGGCATCACGCAGCGCGTTCCAGCCAACCGCATCAGCCACCGCAAGCCCATGGATCGCTCGCTCATGCTCAACGCCGACCAACTCGGGCTCTCAGCCCAAGACGTGGCGGACATCATCGAGTGGATGAAAGGATATTGAATTGCGGGTTTCGGATTGGGGATTGCGGATTTCCGCGGCACCGGCCGCAATCCCTCAACCCGCCCTGACAAAAAAAACGCCACGCGGACCGGTCCGCGCGGCGTTTTAAATTTCTCCGACCTTCGGTTCTTCAGTATTTCGGAATCACGAGCGTCTTGCCTGGATGGATCAGCGTGCCCTTGATGCCGTTGGCGCGCTGGATCGCGGTGACCGTGGAATTGTGCTTCTTGGCGATCGCGTAGAGCGAGTCGCCCTTCCGGATCGTGTAGCGGGTCGGCGCCGGCTTCTTCGGCTTGGCCGCCACCTGCGGCTTCGGCTTCGCCACCGGCTTGGGTTTGGGTTTCGCCACTTCGGCCACCGGTTTCGGCGCCACCCTCGTGGTCGTCACCGTCGTCACCACGGGGATCGAATGCATCGGCGGCTGCTCGTGCGCCGCGACCGCCGGCGGCTCCTCCACCGATGCGAGCATCGGCATTTCCGCCGCAGGCCGCGATGAAGGCGCGTTCCAGCGCGACGGGTCGTCAGCCCAAGCTTCCACATAATTGCCCCGGCTGTCGAACGGCCCCGTGCCCGTGGGGTGGCTGGCGACCAAGCCGGAACCGGTGCCATCCACGCCGCAACTCGGAACGGCCAACGCCACTGCCAGCAAGCCTGCCGGACCAATCGGGAATTTCATGGCGACGAGTATGGGGAAACCGCCCCGTTTGGCAAAACATTGTTAACCTCCCCGTGCGATTTTCGCCCCGCCACCGGATTTTCCCCCTTGCCTTTGCTCCCGCCGAATGGCACGGAATCGCCCGTCACCGCCCGCACCCCACCGGCGGAACTTCAAAAAGGGGCATTAGCTCAGTTGGTAGAGCGTCTCGTTCGCAATGAGAAGGTCAGCGGTTCGAATCCGCTATGCTCCACTTCTTGATTCCCGAGGAGTTACCCCTCCCGCAGGCCGTTTCCGGCCTCGGAAAATCCAGCCGGATTCCTGGAAACGACCCACTTCCCGACTGCCAAGGGGCATGTCGGATGAGGTGGCGCTCACGCGGGTGACTGGGGTCGCCGATCTTGTGCTCGCTGCCATGCTGAACGAAGCCTCGGCATTTCCTTTCCCTGTGTTGGAAGGTCGTCATGCCATGGTCGGCAACAAATGGCGCTGCCTCGGTCAACCCCCTCGTCCGGCAGCTCGGTTCCTCTGAGTCGATTCCCCTCGAAGCTGATCCCGCGACACCTTGGCATTCCGGAATTGGGCATTGGTCCCACCGGCCGGAAGATGGGCCAAATGTCCCCGCGCCCGTCTCAATCCCCGACCTTCAGGCTCATCCCCATCGCTTGGAAGATCCGGTCCCGGCAGTGGAGATAGCCGGATGAATCCAGGTCCCGCGGGCGCGGCAGGTCCACCGGCACGCTGAGCTGGACGGTCGCGGGGCGGCGGCTCATCACATAAACGGTGTCCGCCAGTTGAACGGCCTCCTCGATGTCGTGGGTCACGAACAGGACGGTCTTGCGCTCCTCTTGCCAGATCCGCACCAGGTCGGCGCGCATCTTCAGCCGGGTGATGAAGTCCAAGGCCCCGAACGGCTCGTCCATGTAGATGATGTCGGGCGACGCCGCGAGCGCCCGGGCGATCTCGACCCTCTGACGCATGCCGCCGGAAAGTTCGCGCGGATAGGATTTCTCGAATCCCGACAGCCCGACCATCTCGATGTAGTGCGCCACGGTGTCCGCACGCCCGGCCGCGTCCCGGTCCAGCAGGCCGAAGCCGACGTTGTCCTGGACGTTCAGCCATGGGAAAACCCCGTTCTCCTGGAAGACGAAGACCCGCCGCGGATCCGGTCCGTCCACGGCCTTGCCTTCCACGAGCACTTCTCCGGAAGTCTGCCTGAGGAAGCCGCCGATGATGTTCAACAAGGTCGACTTCCCGCAGCCGGAAGGCCCGACGATGCAGACGAATTCCCCTCGACGGACCTTCATGTCGACGCCCTCGAGCACATGGACCGGCTCGCCTTTCCGCTTCGCGGGAAAGGTCATCCAAAGGTCGCGCACTTCGATGACGGGGTCAGTGCGTTCCATAGCCCCAGCGTACTTCGTCAAAATGTTCGAGCCGTCGGACGAGCACGTCGAGGGCAAGCCCGATCAGGCCGATCATGACCATGCCGGCGACCACCAGGTCGTAGCGCTTGCCGGCGTTGCGCGCGTCGATGATCAGGTAGCCGAGGCCCGAGTTGACCGCGATCATCTCCGCGGCCACCACGACCAGCCAGGCGATGCCCAAGGCGATCCTCAAGCCGGTCAGGATCTGTGGCAGGCAAGCGGGCAAGATGACCTTGCGGAAGAGACTCCGGTTGTTGAGGCCGAAATTCCGCGCCGCCCTGACGTAGACCGGCTGCATGTTCTGGACCGCCGCCATCGTGGAAACAGTGATCGGGAACACGCTCGCGAGGAAAATCAGGAAAACCGGCGCCAAGTCCGTCACCCCGAACCAGAGGATCGCCACCGGGATCCAGGCGATCGGCGAGATCGGCCGGAAAATCTGGATCATCGGGTTGAGCGCCCTCGCCGCCGGCCGGAACCATCCGAGCAGCAAGCCGAGCGGCACGCCGACCACGATGGACAGGAAGAAGCCCCACGTGACCCGGAAAAGCGAAGCCACGACGTATTTGACCAGAACTCCCTTTTCGGCGAGCTCGACGATGCCGAGGCCGACCTGGCCGGGCGTGGGGAACAAGTCGCTGCCACTGGCTTTGACGGCAAGATGCCACGAGGCCAGGAACAAAGCGCCGACGCCGAGGGGGAGAAGGAGGGATCGCGTCATCGTTTCGAATCCAGAAGCGCGCGCTCCGCGGAGTAGTCGAAGGCCGCCTTCCGCTTCTCGGCTATCTCGCTGAAGCTGGCGTCGACGTAGTCGTCGAAGCCGGACGTCCCGTCGAGGATGCCTGCCTGCCTGCCGAGCACCTCGATTTCCTCGAAGTTCGCCCGCTGGAGCGACAGGTTGTTGTAGGTGACGCGGTCCGGCGGCTTGCTCAGGACGAAGCTCAGCAAGCGGGGGTCCTGGTTGTAGTAGTGCTTCGAGACGAATTCCGCCGCGGCCATCCGCTTGTCCATCCCGTCCTCCAGCCACATGCCGCTGTTGGCGATGCCATCCACCAGCGTCTGGATGCGCTCGGGGTTGTCGCGGATCTCATCCTCGTGGACGGCCAGCACGCAGGAAATGAAGTTCGGCCAGATGTCCTTGGTCAGGTAGAGAACCCGCCCGTAGCCATCCAGCTCGCACTGGCCCATGAAGGGCTCGCCGCTGGTGACTGCGTCGACCGACTTGGAGTAGAGGGCCGCGGGCATGTCCGGCGGCGGCATTTCCAACAGCTTGATGTCGTCGATGCTCATCCCGGCCTGGTTGAGCGCGCGGAAGATCAGCAGGCGCTGGTTCGAGAACCGGTTGGGCACGGCCACCGTCTTGCCGCGCAGGTCCTCGATGCGCCGGATCCCGCTGTCCTTGTGCACCATCATCGTCGTGCCGTCGCGATGGCCCAGGTACACGATCTTGATCGGCACGCCCTGCTCGCGCAGCGCGATGGCCATGGGAGCCAGGATGAAGGTCGCCCGCGTGTGGCCGGAGAGAAACGCCTCCTTCAGCTCCGGCCAACCACTGAATTTGATCGGCTCGAACAGCCCGTCCCCGGCGATTTCCTTGTTGATGAAGTCCGTGACGGGGCAGGTGAGGTGGCACGTGACGGGCAGGAAGCCGATGCGCATCTTCCTTTCCTCCTCGGGTTGGAACCAGGTCGCGACCGGCGGGAGGTTGTAGTGCACGTGCGCCGCGCTGATCAGCGCCACCCAACCGAGGGTGCCGAGGATCAACGTCGTCCGCATGTTCATGGGGCGAGCGTGCCGCCCCCGGACTTCGCGCGCAACCGATTTTATTCGGCGCGCGAACCAACGGCTAACTCCTGCCACTGTGGTTCTCGCCCTCAGCCAGTAGCCCTTCGCCCCGGCTCGTTGATGCCGTGAGCTGCCTCGACTGTCACTCTGCCGCCGCCGCACGAACCGGCCATGGCTCACACGGATTGATTTCGGACAAGGACCCTTTGTGACTGGCTGGAAATCCGCGTCTTGAGAAACGGTGCGTGAGCGCGGGAGGCATCCTTGGCCTTTCTCCTTCCACCGGCTTCCACCGGGGCCTACTGTTCGAACCAGCATGGCTGGCTCCACGGACCGTGAATCCTCGCCGGCGGAAGCCGCCGGACCGGCCCTCTTGGAGCATCCCGAACGCTCGTTGCGTCTGGAGAGACCCTCGGGAAGAGACAGAAAAAACCCGGTTCTGGAAGGCTTGGCGTATGGGCTCGTCTCATTCCTCGCCATTGATGATACAAGCCCAAACCACCTGTTGGTCACCTCGTGGACGTGCTTTCTTGGTTACTTGGCCACGTGCTACCACATTGATGGCAAATCCACCAAGTCGACGCTCCTGGTCGAACTTGCGCGTATCGGACGCATCATCGGGTGGACGCTGATCGTCGGCTTGGCCGCGGTCAGTTGTGTCGGGGCCGGCCAACAATGAAGACGACCGGACTGCGCCACCTCGGTCTCCAGATCGCTTTCTCACCGGTTCCGGGGCTGGAGTGGCTGCAGGCGGCGAAGCTGTACGCGGTCGCGAAACCCGTCCCGCGACGGGCGGTTGCCGGTCGTTGGAGCCGATGAGCAGGCCGCGCGGCTCGTGGCACCGGGGCCAGCCGCACTTCGTCCAGCGAGCCGAGGGCGCGGTCGCGCTCGAAACGGGTTTGGCTTGCGACGGGATCGAGATCGGGCAGTCTCTACGATGAACGGTCGCTGGCCAGGACCTTCGACATACCGAGCCTCCGATGCACCCGCCAACCCATCTCACGCCAAGTCCATCCCTCTCAAATCGCTCGCGTCCGTTTTTTGCGGACCGGCTTGGCGCGGCCGAATTCCGATCGAACCCGAGCATGACACCATGAGCGACTGGCCCTGCGGCATTTCCACCGGCTGCTTCTACCAGACGGATATCCGCGAGATCCTCCACGAGGTGAAGGACGGCGGCTTCACCATGATCGAGGTCTGCTCGTTTCCCGCGCACCTCGACTACCACGACAAAGGCCGCGTCGCCGATGCCGCGGCGCGGATGAAGGACCTCGGCCTGCAGGCGAATTCCTTCCACGCGCCATTCGCCCCGCACATCGACATCGCGTCGCTCGATGCCCGCCAACGCGAGTCGTCCGTCGCCGAGCTGCTCACCGCATGCGATGCGGCCAAGGCGATGGATTCCCGCTACATCGTCCTCCATCCCGGGCCAGAGCAGGAAGGCCGGCCGCCGCCGGACGAGTGGTACCACCGCATGAACCAGGCGGCGAATTCACTCAATCAAGTCGCCAAGCACTGCCGCGAGATCGGATTGATCCTGCTGCTGGAGAACATGTTGCCCCATCTGATGTTCGGCCATACCAGCGACATGCTGTTCCTCCTCGGAGCGATCCGCGAGACGAACGTCGGCACTTGTCTCGACACCGGTCACGCTTATCTCTCCGGCGATCTCCGGACGGTGGTCCACAAGCTCTCCGGCCACCTCCGGATGCTCCACGTCAACGACAACCGGGGCGGCTGGGACGATCACCTCCCCCCGGGCCAAGGCTCCATCGACTGGGAGTCGCTCGTCGCTCAGCTCCGCCACTGGAATTTCCGCGGCACCCTCATCCTCGAGCTGTCCTCGAACATCGGCCGCCCGGCGGAAATCATGGCCCAAGCGCGCCAAGCCCGCGCCTACCTGACGGAACTCCAAAGCCGGCTGGACGTGGAGGACCCGGGAGCGATGGGGTGGTGAGCCGTCACCAACGCATTTCGAAAATCCGGACCACCGCCGGCTCGCTGTCCTCGGGCCGGCGGAAGACCTCCACCGCCTCCTTCGCGCCGAAGGCTTCCGCGTCAACCGCATCGCTCTCGGTGCCGAGGTAGCGCGGCGGGTTCCCGGCCGAAACGCTTGCCCGGATTTTCTCCCGGGTGGTCCAGATCCGGGAGGAGCCCAGATACATCTGGAAGGTCGTGGGCGTGTCGAGGTAGGCGACCTCGTCGGGCGGGATGCCGGATTCGCGGAAAGCCTCGGCCGCCTTCCGGATCTCTTCGGAGTAGCGGATGACCTTGTTCCGCGCGGAGGCTCCGCCGTGGTAGGTGATGGCGGCATAGGCCAGAAGGAGCACGCCCACCGCAGATGCGGCGGCGACCACGCGAGGGGCGGGAAACCGCCGCGCCAGCCGTGCACCTTCCGCCCCCGCGAGGAGAGCCAGCGGCGGCCACAGCGGCAACACCAGATCGCCGCGATGGTGGGCGGCGAGGGACAGAATCAACAGCCCGGGAAACACCCACATCGCGAGGAAGCGGCCGAAGCGCCGCTCGTCCGGATCTTCCGGCGGCCTGCGCACCACGCGCCACAGCCCGTAAAACCCCAGGAAACTGAAGGGCACGAACCGGCTGAGCAGGTTCAAGGTCGGCTCCGGAAAATTCGCGCCGGGGAAGCTGTCCTTGCGTGCTCCGGTGGCTTGCCCCAGCAGCTCGTCGAAGATCAGCTTGTCCACCAGTTCCCGGCCGTGGACGGAGACGGCCGCGGCGAACCAGCCACCGCAGAGGAGCGCGAAGAGCAGCAAGCCCGGGAGATGGGAGCCGGACGGCGTCCGTGTTCCGGGGAACCGGCGCTTCTCCCAGAACCAAGCGAGCAAGCCGCTCGCCGAGATCACGAGTCCCAACGGCCCCTTGGTCAGCGTCGAGAGCGCGGCGAACAACCAGAACCACGTCCAGCTTTTCCCGTGAGCCCAGGCGCGGTAGGCGGACCAGGCGCCGGCGGCGATCCAAAGCGTGAACAAGGCGTCCGATCGCACGAGTCCGAGGTGCTTGGACATCATCGGCGCGAGGACGACGGCCAGCCCGGCGAATCCGCCGGCGAGCAGGCCGAACTGGCGTTTGCCGATGTGGAAGACCAACAGGGTCAGTGCCATCACGGCGAGAAACGAGGGCAGCACCAGCGGAAGGCGGTTCACGCCCAGCGCGAGCGCGAACGGAGCGATCGTCCAGGTGTGCAAGGGCGGCTTGGAAATGATCCGGCCCTCGATGTCGCGCTGGGCGAGCCAGTTCCCCCGCTCCACGAGATCGATGATGTAGCCGATGTTCCGCGCCTGGGCATAGCCCTCCAGATCCGCCGGGGCGGACATGCGGATGGCGAAAACCAACATCCCGCAGAACAACAACAGCCCGATCCAGATGTGATCCCTTTTCATCATATCATCACTTCGAATCCTCCGTCCGCCGCCTCGCCCCGAGCCGCCTCAGTCCCGCGGCGCCGAGAAAATACAAGATGGCCGCGGCGGCGGCGAGCTGCACCACGCCCTGCCACGCGTGATCTTCCGCAATGCCGCCGCCGATCAGCGTGGCCACCGCGCCGTTTGGCAGGAAGCCGAGGAACGAGCCGGCGAGAAACGTCGTCGTCCGGATGCCGGTGAGCGCGAGGCCCGCGTTGACCATGGCGTTGCTCAACGGCAGTTGGCGGATCAGGAACACCGAGCCGACGCGGGACCCGGCGGTCGTCACGTGGCGGAACAAACGCCTCTCGCCGAATCGCTGCACCGCCCATTCCCGGAAGCCCCAGCGGACCACGGCGAAGCAGAGCCAGGAACCCGCCACGCCGGCCACCATCGCGACCGCGAGCCCTTCCGCGAAGCCGAACAGGAAGCCGGCGATTCCAAACAATGCCAGCCTGGGGACGCCCACGGCGATCAGCAGCGCCGCGATCGCCGCGAACGCCAACTCTTCCTTGATCCCCCGGCGGTCGAAGCGTTCCTGCCACGCCCACATTTCCATCATCCCGGGCGACCACGGCCCGGCGTGCAAGGCCACCAGAACGGCGAGCGACACCAGCAGGACGATCAGCGGCTTGCGGAATCCCGCCCGCGGAACGGTCTCGCCCCCGGAAGAAATGCCGGCGGCCGTGACTTCGGAGCTCGTCTCCGTCTCAGGGCTGTCCGGGTTCATTCGTCCGATCGGCGGACACCGCCCTCTTGATATACCACCGGATGCCGAAGCAGTCCCTGATGCCCCGCCACAACCGGTCGTGCACCCCGTACTTCGAACTGCCGCGGACCCGCTCGCGGTGATGCACTTCCATTTCGCCGACCGACGCGCCCTGGGCCCGGAGCAAGGTCGGCAGGAACCGGTGCATGCCGTTGAACACCGGCACCTCGCGGAGACACGCGCGCCGCACGAGGCGGATGCCGCATCCGCTGTCCGTCACCCGGTCGCCCGTGATCCAATTGCGGAATCCGTTCGCAATTTTCGACGATAGACGTTTCACCGCCGTGTCGCGACGTTTGCGCCGCACGCCGGTCACGGCATCCAGCCGCTGGTCCACCGCCATCCGGAGCATTCGCGGGAGGTCCGCCGGATCGTTCTGGCAGTCGCCGTCGAGCGTGGCCACCCACGCACCCCGGGCGTGGCGGAATCCGGTGGCGACCGCCGCGCTCTGGCCGGCGTTCACCTTGTGCCTCACCACCCGGATTTCTGGTTCCGCGAGGTCGTTCAGGACGTCCCGCGTGCCGTCCGTGCTGTGATCGTCCACGAAGATCAGCTCCCAAGACCCGTCGAGATCCGCGAGCGCCGCGCGGACTTCGTCATGCAGGACGGCGACATTCCCTACCTCGTTGAAGACCGGAACGACGATGGACATGACCACGGGCGACGGGTCGCTGGCGGTGGTGGAGGGGGAAACGGAAGCCACGGCGAAAAAATGCGGGCACCGATCATCTTCAATCGGACGAGGCGGGCAACCGGAATCGTTCCCGCCCGTCCGGCTGCCGCGGATCTTCCGCTGCGGTTCAGCTTTTCCCCAGCAGATAGGCCAGCAGGTCTTTCAACTCTTCTTCATTCAGCCGGTTGATCAGGCTCGGCGGCATCGGCGAGACCGGCGAGGGCGTGATTTCCGCGATCTCGGAACGCGGGATCTCGAGGGTCTGGCTCATGTCGAAGGGATTGGTGGCGATCAGGAGGACTTCGTCCTGCTCGTTGAGCGTCTTGCCGACCAGCGAGGTGCCGTCGTGCTTCTTGAACTGCTGGAAAGCATATTGATCGGAGACCACTTTGGTTGGTTCGACGATGGCCTCGGCGAGATCCCGGACGCTGAACCTTCCGCCGACGGCGGTGAGATCCGGGCCACTCGCTCCGCCTTCCCCGCCGAAGCGGTGGCAGGCGGCGCAGAGGGAAGCCTGGTACATGTTCTTGCCGCGCCGAGCGTCCCGGTCCTCGAGCCCGCCTTCGGCCAAGGCGACGATTTCCTCGACGGTCCAATCACGTCCCGGCCCTTCGACGGGCGGGAGATTCTGGAGCACCGGCTCGGCGGGAGACGCGGCGTCGGCCGCGAAACGCACGCGTTCCTCGTCGGTCGCGTTTTCAAGGAGATCCCGGCGGATGCCCTCGATGAAGCCGCGGTAGCTGTGGCCGCCGTCGCGCGTGGCCACGTCCCGCAGCCAGTCGAAGACCGCCTGTCGCTCGGCTTCCCGCCACGGCCCTTTCACCACGCGCAGGCAGTAGATGAAATGGATCTGCGCGGTGGGCGGATGATTCGCCATCATCCGGGCGATGTCGCCACCGTAGCTGTCGTTGCGGGAAATCAGCTCCGCCCAGTCCGGCTTCGTGGGCTCGGCATATTTCGGCATGAGCGCCAATGTCCGCGCGACCACATCGGGCGCCTGGAGATAACACAACATGCGGCAGAGTTCGGCATCCAGCTCGAAGTCCCCGGCGGGATACGCGGCATCGATTTTCGCGAGAATCCGGGCGCGTTCGGGCTCGTCGGCACCGTCGCCGCGGATGAACGCGAGACCGGCGGCCCGCAGCCAGTTGAGTTGCTGTTGTTTCGAGAGGGCGGACCAGTCCAGCCGGTCGAGCGCGGCCAGCGCGCGGCCTTTTTCTCCTGGAGCGGTGCGGGCCACGGCCATGGCGCCGCCGATCACTCGCCATGGGTCGCGCTCGGCGTTCAGCCTCACGATCCACTCGTCCGCCGGCAGCCGCTCGAGGGCCGCCCGGGCCGCGAAGCGCAGCGTGCGCCCGTCCGCCCCGAGTTCCGTCCACAGGCGGTCGACCGCGGTAGCCTTCGGCTGGCGCACGACCTCTTCGAGCGCGGCCAGCCGCTCGTTCTTGTCCGCGGACAATGATTCCTGGCCCGGCGTTTCGCCCTGCCAACTCACGCGCCAGAGCGCCGAGCCAGTGCGGCGTCCGCCCGTCGCGAAGTAGAGCGCTCCGTCCGGTCCGGCGAGCCCGTCGGTCAGGGGCAAGCCCGCGCCGGCGACCAGTTCCTCGCGTTCGCCGCGGTAGTCCGCGCCGTCCCGCTCGAGGTGGATCACGTGAATGGTGGCGAAGGTCCAGTCGAAGGCCAGCAGGGCGCGCCGGTATTTTTCCGGAAACGCGAGATCCTTGCCGTGAAGCAGCCCGGTGGGCGAACCCGGACCGATGTTCACCACCGCCGGCAGGCTGTCCTCGTAGTAGGCCGGCCATTTGCCCGTGCCATTCCGCCAGCCGAACTCCGCGCCGGGAACCACATGGCAGATCCGCGTCGGGCGGTACCACGGCATGCCGAAGTCCCACTCCATGTCGGCATCATAGGCGAACAGATCGCCATACTCGTTGAAGGCGATGTCGTAGGTGTTCCGGAAACCCATCGCGACGAGTTCCCAACGGTCTCCCTCCGGACCGAAGCGGGCGATCCAGCCGCCCGGCGCCATCCGGTCCTGCGCGTGGCCGCGGCCGTCGGGATTGCGCGGCAGCAACTGGTCTTCGCCCCAGTTCCGGGACGGGAAGCTGTCGTCCATCTCCGGGAGATCGGTGAAGTTCCCCGCGACGAAGTAGATCCACTCCCCGTCGGGCGAGGCAACCAAGGCGTGCGGGCCGTGTTCGCCGCGGCCGTTCATCGCTTTCAGAAGTTCCGGCTCGGCGAACGATTCGCCCTCGGACCGCAGGCGCCAAACGCCGCTCTGGCCGCCCTCCGCTTCATTGACCGAGACGTAGAGCGCGTCCCGATGCCACAGCAGCCCGTGGGCGCCGCCAATCGGAATGTCGAGCGGCTCGACCCGCGCGACAGCCCCGGCGGCCAAGGTGACGCGGTAGAGCTTCCCATATTGATCCGAGCAGATCAGCCGGCCGGCGTCGTCGAGGGTCATCGCGACCCATGAGCCCTGCTCCTCCGGCACTTGATAGATCCGCTCGAGCTTGAAGCCGCGGGCCACTTGGTAACGCGCGGTGACATCTTCGGCCGGCTGGAGCGGAGCGGAAACCGGTGCCGGATTGTGTTGGGCGAGCGCGCCGGCGACGCCGAGCCAGAGGAGGGTCAGAATTCTCACGGTGCCGCCTACGAAACGCTTCCCACCGGAGTTTCACAAGCCCGGCGATCCGGCGCAATTTTTGCAACCTTGCCAATCAAGGCTTGTCAACAACCTGCGATTCAAGGAGTTTGCTCGGGCACATGCACGCCGATCCGCAAGCCACGGTTGCATTGCCGGCTCCCACCAAGAACGGCAGCCGGGCACGCTCGCTGCCCTACCGGAAGCCGTTCGTGATCGGCGTGGCGCTGTGGTTCCTCTTTTTCCTCGGGATGCTGGCGGCGGGCACCGCCATCGTGGTCTTCTCCCAAGAGCCCAGCGTGCTGGCGACGCGGGTGTTCGTGGGTTCGCTGGGCTTCAGCGGCCTCGCTTGGTTGCTGGCGTTTTTCAAGCGCCGGTCCGCTTTCTGCCCGTTGTGCAAGGGCACGCCGCTGATGAATTCCGGGGCGCTCGCCCATTCGAAAGCCGTCCGCCTCCCGCCGCTCAACCACGGCGTGACCGCCATGCTCTCGATCGCGGCCACCCAGGAATTCCGCTGCATGTATTGCGGCAGCCACTTCGACTTGCTCAAGGAGCCGGCGCACCGCCGCCACCAGCGCAATCCCGGACAAAACCCCGAGGATCCGTATTACGAGGACGATTCCACCGCGGCGGATCGCGCCGGGAAATAGCGGAACGTCACGGATCCGGCGCGTCGTCCGTGACCCACCCCTCGACGATGTAGTCATCGATGATCACTTGGCCGCGACCTTCCGGATTTTCCGGGAAACGGAGCGCGAGGGTCACGGCGATCGATTGCTTGGCATCGTCCGGCTTCACCCGCTGGTCGAGGATCGATCCACGCTCGGCGTACCCGTAGAGAACGTGCTCGCCGTCGGGCGAGGCCAGCGAATACGACTGCCACTGGGTGTCGTCGCTGAAGTCGAAGTTGTAGTAATCCACCTGTTTGAGGGTCACGCGGAAGACGTGCGGCTCGGTCGGCCGGTTTTCGACGAATTCCTCCCACGGCATGTCCGACCAGCCGACGAAACTCTCCCAGTCGATCTTCAGGCCTTCCGGCGTCTGGACGAAGGCGATCTGGAGCGGCGCGAAATCCTTGTCGAGCGCATCCACCGAGGCAAACGCCCCGCGGTAGCCGACGGCGCCGGACGGGTTGAATTGCGACAGCCCCCGGGGTTCGATGCGGCCGTCCGGGTGGATCCGCCCGATGCGCTGCGCCACGGTCTGCGGGTCCCGCACGAGCGGCAGGATCTCCTCGGTGCTCGATGCATTGAGAAACTCACGGGCCAGCACCTCCGCCTCGGCCAAGACATCCACCTCGCTGCGGCGCATGATTTCCGGCAGATCCGGCACCTCGGCAGCGCCCTCCGCTCCGGCTTCCGCCGGTGCGTCCGCCACCGGCACCGCGACGACCGGCAGGGGCTCGCGCTCGCGCAGGGCGAAGATCACGGCGGCGACGAGCGAGAGAAACAGGGCGATGCCCCCCGCGAGCATCCAGCGCATCGCCCGCTGCTCGCCGCGGCGGGTGCGGTGCTTCCCCTCGTGCTCCCATTCCGGCGAGGTGGACCGGCGGCTGGATCCGTGGTGGCGCTTGCGGCGGACGTGCCCGCCCTCGGCGGTGGCTTCCTCCGCCTCCGGCTCACGTTCCTGCGCGGCCGCCACCAAAGGCGGCGGCACGTCGTCCGCCGCAGGAATCCGGAGCATCCGGCGGCAGCTCGGGCACACCACGCCGGCGCCGTCGTGATCCCGCGGCACGCGGAAAACAAAGCGGCAATCCGGGCAAACGTAGCCGCTCCAACGGCGGGCGCTCTCCATCGTCTCTGGCACGCGATCAGGCTGCCGCCGCGCGCCCGATCTGGCAAGCCCGGCAGCGGAGGTTGCCACGCCGCCCGCCGGCATGCTTCACTCCGCCCATGTCCGACATCCGCATCACTCTCCACACCACCGCAGGCGATATCCAGGCGACGATCTTCGCGGAGAAGGCCCCGCTGACCTCGGCGAACTTCCTGAACCTCGCCCGCCGCGGCTATTACGACGGCGTGGCGTTCCACCGGGTGATCCAGAATTTCATGATCCAAGGCGGCGATCCCACCGAAACCGGCCGGGGCGGCCCCGGCTACAAGTTCGCCGACGAATTCCACCCGGATTTGCGCCACCGGGCCCCCGGCGTGTTTTCCATGGCCAACGCCGGCCCCGGCACGAACGGTTCGCAGTTTTTCATCACCACCGTGGCCACTCCGTTCCTGGACAACCGCCACTCGGTCTTCGGCCAAGTCACCGACGGCCTCGATGTGGTCCAGAAAATCACGGGCAAGAACAACACCGGCGAGCCTGGCTGCAAGGCCGATGGCACCGGCGACAAGATCACCTCCATCACGATTCACGACGACCCCCAGCCGCTCTTCGAAAGCCAGCAGGATCACGTGGAGCACTGGAACTCCGTGCTCGACCGGAAATAAGCCGGGTTTGCACATCTATCAACCGATATTGATCTTTTAGAACTCTCCGCACGCGGGATCCACGCCCGGTGCCGGAGAGTTCTTATTTTCAACTCGAACTACTGATTTCCAACAGCTTGAGAAACCATCGGCCCAGCCGGTCAGTTATACTACCGCCCTACGTGATCGCGTAGATCGCATCACGGGAAGTTGATTTTTCGCCTCTGCGGGATTTTCATGGGGGCGTCGATTCCGCGAGGTTTCGACGCTGTTC
>CBFGTW010000034.1:0-32763 GCA_965651855.1 uncultured Verrucomicrobiales bacterium | reverse complement strand
CCGAGGGTCGCCGCGACGGCGCGCGCCGCCTGCGCGGCAACGGCCGTGCGGCGGCCGGCGTGCTGTGGAGCCTGCGCGACCTGCGCGTGGATGTGGAGAACCCGTAGCTCGTAGCGAATTCCCCCGCCGCGCTCCTCAGCCAGTTCAGGTCACAATCTTCCGCGCGAGAATCCCTTCGATGAGCGCGCCGCGGGTATCGACGGGCGTGACAACGCGCTTTGCCTGCTGACGATTCACGATGTCCCGCAAACGCATCAGGCGACGACCGCCGGATTGCGAATCGTAGCTGTTGAAGGCGATGGTGAACCGGTCGTCCGGCCGGACGTTCCGGCCCTTGTGGCGGAAGCGGACCGTTTGTCCCTGCGGATCGAGCGCGACCTCGAACGGCCAGAGCGTGCGGTCCGAGCGGGCGTCGTCGGCATCCTCGCGGGCGATGTCGAGCAACTCCCCGGCGGTCACCCGGGCGGTGACGAGGACGTTTTCGTAGGGCAGCAGTTTCCAGCAATCCGCCACCGTGATCTCGCCGGCTGGCAGGTCGCCCGTGCCGAAGGTTCCGTGGAAAACGCCGTCGACGGGCGCACCGTGACGCTGCAGGGCCTCCGCGAAGCACTCGCAGAATAACTCCACGAGCCGGCTGCCGCGGCCTTTCCCGGGCAGGGGCTTTCTCGCCACGCCGAGCTTCCGCGCGAGGTGCTCCCCGGCGTTTTTGAGGTCCGGCTGCGCCAGCTCCATCACCACGGGGTCCGGCTCGAAGCGGTCGTCCATGAGCAAGGTGAAGGCGCGCCGGTCGAGGAGCTTCCGAGACTCCAGATCGAAGGTGAGATCGACGCGGCCGCAGTGGATGCCATGGTAGCTGGCTTGCGTGCAGAGCACCCGGCCGGTCATCCACGAGGGTTGGTCCTGGTGCGAGTGGCCGGCGAGATAGACATCCGCTCCGTCCGCGCGGCGCAGGGTCTCTCGGACCGGATTGGCGAAGTCATCTTCGTACCGCCAGCCCATGTGGCCCATCACCACGATGGCGTCCGCCTTTTCCGCCCGGGCCTCGGCGATCGAACGTTCCAGCGACTCCGCGGGATCCGTGGCTTCGAGGCCGCCGAGCGTTTCCGGAGTGAGCCAGAACGGCAGCCCCGGCGTGATCAGCCCGATGAGGGCGATGCGGAAGCCGCCGACCACCTTCATGGTCCACGGCCGCAATTTCTCCCAATCGCCACCGAGCTCGCCGGGCAGCGCCTTCCCGCGGCGGAGATTCCCCGCCAGCACCGGGCTGCGGCTGAGGGCGAGGTTCTTCGCCAGGACGTCCGGCCCCCAGTCGAGATCGTGGTTTCCGAGCGCCCAGGCATCGTAGCCGAGGCGCTCGAAAATCCGCATCATCAGGCCGCCTCCGCTTTCGAGGCTTTCGGGGGTGCCTTGGTAGACGTCGCCCACGTCCACCACGATCGAGTGCGGTGATTCCCGCCGCCACTGGCGGATGCACGTCGCGCAGCGGGCGAGGCCGCCGACGCCTCCGAGCCCTTCGTAGCTCACCGTGGGCGTGATATGTCCATGGAGGTCGGTCGTATGGAAAATCGAGATCGTGCGCGCGGCGCGGTTGTCGGCTCCGAGGCCGAATGCCGACGAGCCGAGCCAAGCGCCGGTGCCTTGCAGGAAACGCCGGCGCGACAGAACGGAATTGAACATGACCTGGGAGGATGAACACCTCCCGGCGGTGTCACAAGCCACGAAAAGCGCCGTTTCCGAAACCAAGGACTTCGGGTGTTCCGGATCCGCCGCGCCGTGGCCGGCGTGGCTCTCGTTTCATCGACTTCTCACGGGCCGCTCATCATTTCTTCGCGCGGCGGCTTTCATCTCTCCAGAGTGAACCTTTTCCCACCCACCCGCCGCTCTCGATGAAAGCCGCCATCGAACTCCCCGCCGAGGTCTTCGAGGCCGCCCGCCGCGTGGCCCGCGCCGAAGGCCTGCCGCTGGAAACCTCCATCGCCCGCCTGATCGAGCGCCGGCTCCGCAAGCTGCCGCCGGACCCGGAAATCATCCCGAACGCCCGCAAGGCGGATCTCGACGACTGGCGGCAGGAGCTGCTCTAGCCGTCGCAGCCGAAGAAGCCGCGCTTGATGATGAGTTCCGCCACCTCGGCTGGGACCATCGACTTCCACGTCCCGTCGCCCTCGGCGATGCGTTCGAGGACCTCGCGCGAGAAGATGGAGAGATACGCCGGGTTGTAGTTGTCGAGATCGACGAAACTTCCGCGGTCCGCGAGATAGCCGAAAAGTTTCCGCAATTCGGGTGCGACCTCGAAGTTCTCGACGGTGGTCAACTCGCCCGTGCTGGGGTCCCGCAGCGGATAGACGAAAAGCCTGAGGTTGTTTTTGAAAAGCCGGCCGAACGACTCGAGGATGCCGCCGGGGAGTTGTTGGTAGTATTTCTCGTCGAACAACTCGACCAGGCTCGGCACGCCGAGGACGATGCCGATCCGCTCCTTCGTCCGCCACGCGAGATAAGCGGCAAGGCGATAATACTCGAAGTAATCGGAGATCATCACCGTCATGCCGCAGGCGGCGAGAAGATCGGCGCGGGCGAGGAAATCGCGGCGGTCCACATCCTTGCCGCCGGCGAGGAGGTTGCGCATCGTCAGCTCGAAGATCGGCAGGACCGACCTGCCTTCCACCGCGGGATCGGCCCGGAATTTTTCCAGCGCGCACTCGAGCATGTCGAGGTTCACCTGCGTCGGCGGGCGGAAGCTGCCGCGTTCCACGAGCACGGCCTTCTTGTAAAGGACCTCGGACGGCTGGAGCACCTCGTGGTCCGGGCCGAACATCGCGGCGCCGCTCAGGCCGAGCTGGACGAGCTTCAGGCTGATCAGGCGGTTGTCGACCGAGCGGAACTCGATGCCGCGGAACTCGACGAGGTCGATTTCGATCCGGCCGGTGGTGAGGCGGTCGAGCAGGCTTTCGACGAGTTTTTCCGGCTCGTGGTGGAGGAAAAACGCGCCGTAGAGGAGGTTCACGCCGACGACGCCGAGCGCCTCCTGCTGGAGCGCGGCCTCGGCATCGAGCATGCGCACGTGGAGGAGGATCTGGCTGGGTTCGTCGCGCGGGCGGGACTGGAACTTGATGCCCATCCAGCCGTGGCATTCGTTGCCGCCCTGGTAGCTGCGGGCCACCACGGTGTCCGCGAAGGCGAAGAACGCGGTCGTGTCACCCCGCTTGTCGCCGAGGCGCTCGACGTTCAGCGCGAATTCGTGGTCGAGCATCGCCTGGAGCCGCAGGCGCGAGACGTAGCGGTCGGCCGTGCCGTAGATCGCGTCGCTCACGGTCATGTCGTAGGCGGACATGCTTTTCGCCACGGTGCCGGCCGCACCGCCGACGCGGAAAAACCAGCGCACCACTTCCTGGCCGGCGCCGATCTCGGCGAAGGTGCCGTACCAGCGGTTGTCGAGGTTGATGCGGAGGGCTTTCTGGTGGGTGTCGATTTCGGCTTCCTGCATGGCGGCGGGCGGAGGATCGCAAGCGGGCCGCCCCGGGGCGACGAAAAAGCCCCGGCCGCGCCCGCGGTGGCGAACGATCCGTGCCAGCGGCCACGGAAGCATTCTTGAAGACGGCGCGCGCCGTGCCATGCTCGCGCGATGAAGCCGGAAGTCCCGCCCGCCTTTCCCTACCTCTGGACGCGCCGCCGCCTGCTGGTGGCCGCCGCCGCGGCCCTCGCCGCTCCCGGAGCCTTCGCCGAACAGCTCACGCTCACGCCGCGGCAGACCGAGGGACCGTTCTACCCGAATCCGCTGCCGCTCGACACCGACAACGACCTCCTCGTCGTCAACGACGGCATCCGGTCCGAAATCGGCGCCGTCACGCATCTCTCCGGCCGCCTCCTCGACAAGCACGGCGAACCGATCCGCAATGCGACCATCGAGATCTGGCAGGCGGACGGCAACGGCGTCTATCTCCACGAAGGCAGCGACGGCGGCGCGCGGCGCGACGGGAATTTCCAGGGCTTCGGCCGCTTTCTCACCGGCTCGACCGGGGAATACTACTTCCGGACCATCAAGCCCGTGCCCTATCCCGGTCGCACCCCGCACATCCACTTCGCCGTGAAGATGAAGGGCCGGGAAAAGTGGACGACCCAATGTTATGTCAAAGGCCACCCACAGAACGAGCGCGACATCCTGCTCCGACGCATCGAGGACCCGAAGGCCCGCGCTTCGCTGATGGCGGAATTTTCCCCGGTCAAGGAATCGAAGATCGGCGAGCTGGCGGCGCGCTTCGACATGGTGATGGGTTTCACTCCCGAGGATCGGCATTAGGATGGGAAAAATGATCCGCCCGCACCTCGTCTCCGCCCTCATCGTGCCGCTCGTCCTCGCCGCGTGCGGCGGCTACGGGCGGGTCGGCCTTTCCGAGGCGCCGAAGGTCGTCAACGTCTCGTCGTACGATCCCAAGGAACGCCAGCGGCGCGGCGACGCCTTCTCCGAGCGGGACGTCTCCGCCCTGCGGAAAAACGGCGCGGTCGGCCTCATCGCCCGCACCGGCAAGGGCCGCTTCATCGACCCGAAGTGCGACGACTTCCTGGTCGCCGCGGACCGGCAGGGCATGCCGCTGGGCACTTATTACTTCGTGCTGAAGGACGTGAGCCCGACGTGGCAGGCGGACCGCTACGTCAGCCGGCTACGCGAGATCGCCCGCGCGCGTGGGTTGGAAAACCGGCGCATTCTTCTCGTCGGCGATTTCGATTCGCGGTCGACCGCGGCGGACCTCGTGGCGTTCATCGATCGCGTCGAAGAGCGCACCGGTGTGCTGCCGGTCATCTATCTCGAAAACAGCAACGCGCTGCGCCGCAGCCTTTCCAGCGCCACGCCGGCGCAGAAGCGCCGCATCCGGCAGTGCCCGTATTGGCTCGCGCTCTACGCCCACGACAGCGGTTTCAGGACACCGCGGGACCTGCTCAAGGCCTATGCCATCTGGGACGACTGGGCGATGTGGCAATACGCCGGCGTGTTCTGGGAACGCGGTCGTTCCGCCGCGAAGCACTACCACCACGGCCCTTGGCGGGCCCCGGCCTTTTTCGGCACGATGGACCGGCCGCTCGAGCACAACGCCTTCAATGGCAGCCATGCCGAGTTGGCGCGCTTTTGGCAGCGCCATTCCTGGCAGCCGAGATAGTCGGAACACGGCTGAATCCGCGCATCGTTCCGCAATCCGCGCGGAGCGGCCGGGGCGGGGGCAGGGCAGATTCACGGCGAAAACCAACTCGCCGCCATGCCCGCCACCCAGTCTCTGCCTGCGTTCCACGAATGGCTGCTCGTCGTCGTCCCCGAGCCGACCGCCAGCTGCTCGATCGTCCTGCACGGCCCCGCCTCGTCGGGCGCGCCCCGGATCGCCGAAAAGATCGCGGTGTATCTCAACGAGTATGACGCCGAGGCGGACGGGCACTGGCTCGCCGTCCCCGCGGAACTCGTCGCCACCATCGCGGCCGATCCCTCGCAGCGGGCGTTGCTCGGCATCGGGGACGGCTGCGGAAATTGTCCACCCACGAGCCCCTGCGGGCTGAAAAAGACGCTCGCGGCCCTCGCGACCCGCGGTCACGTGGTGCTCGATTCGCCGCTCGGCGCGGCCGCCACGCGCGGCATGGAGAACGTCTTCCACGCCGGCATCGGCCTGCCGCCCGACGGGCTCGACGACTGCCATTTGATCGTCAATCCCGCGCTGTTTCCCGCCACCTGCATCGCACAGGTGATCGCCGATGTGTTCCTCGAGTGGCTCGCCTGCGAGGACCGGCAGGCCGCGCGATTCGAGCGCCTGTGAGAAGATCCGCGCACCCTTCCGCAAACCGCGCAGAGCCGCCGTCACCGACACCCGCTTACCTCACCTCGTCAAACGCCGTGAACGTCCTCGCCCTCACCATCCTCGTCTCGTCCTGCCTGGCCGGGATTTTCATCGCCTGCTTCGCCGCCGAGTGCCGGCGCGCCCGCCGCTCGAGTCCCGAGCGCGATTCGCTCCTTCCGCTCGGCTTGGACGAAGCGCCGGCACGTGTCCTCGTCAAAACCCGCTGATTTTTCATCAATGACCACGATCACATATGACGACAAGACGGTGAGGCGTTTCATGAACGCCTCGATCTTCTGGGGAATCGTCGGCATGCTCGTCGGCCTCATCGCCGCCACCCAGCTGTCGTGGTGGGAAATGAACGGCAAGTTCCTCGAGTGGATCACCTTCGGCCTGTTCCAGTCCGACGGCGTCTCGTTCCTCACCTTCGGCCGGCTGCGACCGCTGCACACGAACGCGGTGATCTTCGCCTTCGTCGGCAACATGGCCTTCGCCGGCATTTACTATTCGACGCAGCGGTTGTGCAAAACCCGCACCGCGTCCGATCTGCTCTCGAACATCCACTTCTGGGGCTGGCAGGCCATCATCGTGGCCGCCGCGGTCACCCTGCCGGCCGGGTTCACGCGCGGCAAGGAGTATGCGGAACTGATCTGGCCGATCAACATCGCCGTGGCGGTGGTCTGGGTGGTCTTCGCCATCAACTTCTTCTGGACGTTGGCCCGGCGGAACGAGCCGACTCTTTATGTCGCGCTCTGGTTCTACATCGCGACGATCGTGACGGTGGCGATGCTTTACA
This sequence comes from uncultured Verrucomicrobiales bacterium, assembly GCA_965651855.1. Lineage (GTDB taxonomy): Bacteria > Verrucomicrobiota > Verrucomicrobiia > Verrucomicrobiales > Akkermansiaceae > Luteolibacter. The sequence continues at coordinate 26,154 of CBFGTW010000034.1, read as the reverse complement.
TCGTCAACCACCTCTCGTTGCCGACCTCGCTGACGCACTCGTATCCGATCTTCGGCGGCCTGCAGGACGGCCTGGTGCAATGGTGGTACGGGCACAACGCGGTGGCCTTCTTCCTGACGACGCCGATCCTGGGCATCATGTATTATTTCCTGCCGAAGGCGGCGAACCGGCCGGTATACTCGTACCGGCTTTCCATCATCCACTTCTGGTCGCTGGTCTTCATCTATATCTGGGCGGGCCCGCACCACTTGCTCAACACCGACCTGCCGCGCTGGCTGCAGATGCTCGGCATGCTCTTCTCCCTGATGCTCTGGGCACCCTCGTGGGGCGGCATGCTCAACGGTCTGCTCACCCTGCGCGGTGCGTGGGACAAGCTCCGCACCGATCCCGTGCTGAAATTCTTCGCCGCCGGCGTGACGTTCTACGGCATGGCCACCTTCGAGGGGCCGCTGCTCTCGATCCGCGCAGTGAACGCACTCTCGCACTACACGGACTGGACCATCGGCCACGTGCACTCCGGGGCGCTCGGCTGGAACGGCTTCATGGCCGCCGGCATGTTCTACTGGCTGGCGCCGCGGCTTTGGAAAACCAAACTCTGGTCCACCTCGCTCGCGAACTGGCACTTCTGGATCGGCATCGTCGGCATCCTGCTCTACGTCGCCGCGATGTGGACGGCCGGCATCATGCAGGGCCTCATGCTCGGGCAGACGAACACCGGCGGCACCACGCTCAAGTACGAATTCGTGGAGACCCTGCAGGAAATCAAGATCTACTATGTGCTGCGCTCGATCGGCGGATTGTTCTATCTGATCGGCTTCGGACTCTGCGCTTACAACATCTGGAAAACGGCGCGCTCGGGCGTTCCTCACGACGAGTCCGTGCAGGTCGCGCTGCTCGAGCGGCCGAAGAAGGACGCGATGCCGTGGCGCGAGGCCTTGCTCAACGATCCGCTCGCTTATGTTTTCCTCGGCATCGCCTTCACGATCCTGTGGTTCTTCCTGCCGCCGCACGCCGACAAGGCGGCGCTCGTCGTCGCCGTGCTGGTCACGCTCAAGGGCTTCCAGGCCTTCAAGGCCTCGAAGGACAAGTGGACGAACTGGCACGAGCGGCTGGTCGAGAACTACCTGCCGTTCACGGTGCTCGTCTTCGTCGCGGTCGCCATCGGTGGCGCGGCCCAGATCATTCCCTCGCTGGTGGTGAACCGTGAGAAGAACGTCGAAGGCCGCTTGCAGGAGCTCTACACGCCGCTCGAGCTGGCCGGGCGCGATGTGTATGTCGCGGAAGGCTGTTACAACTGCCACTCGCAGATGATCCGGACATTGGTGCCGGATGTGATGCGCTACGGCCGCGCCGGAGTGGTGGACGACTACTCGCACCTCGGCGAATCGCTCTTCGACCATCCGTACCAATGGGGCTCCAAGCGCACCGGGCCCGATCTCGCCCGCGAGGGTGGTGCTCTGGCGGCGAACGCGAAATACATGCGCGTCGGCAAGCGCGGCAACGACTGGCACTTCACGCATTTCCTCAACCCGCGCCAGACATCGGCCGGCTCGAACATGCCAGCCTATCCGTGGCTCTTCGAGAAGGAGACCGATTTCAAGTCGCTGCCGAAGAAGATTGCGGTGCAGACGAAGCTCGGCGTCCCGTGGCCGGCGATGACGCAGCATGAGATCCGGGATGCCGCGGAAACCCAGGCCCAGGAAATCGCGGCCTCGCTCGTGGCGGCGGATGTTTATCTTCCGGACAAGCCGGACCTGCGCGGCGACGCCCTGCGCAACCACTTGGCCAAGACCGAGGGCATCGCGCTGATCGCCTACATGCAGAAGCTCGGCGCCTATCGCGATGTGACGAAGGACGACAGCGAGCCGCGCCCGCTCGACCCGGATTCCTACCGCAGGCTGGCCACCACTCCGGCCGTGAAGCCCGCTCTCACGCAGAGCGACGAAGATTGACCTTATCTCCGAAAATCATGTTCAAGCGCATTCTCCATGAAGACTGGGCGACTTGGATCCCCGTGATCTCGTTCATCCTGATCTTCGCCTTCTTTCTCGTCGCCACGCTGCGCGCGCTGGCCTTGGGCAAAGACCGTCGCGAACACCTCGCGTGGCTGCCGATCACCGGCGACGAGCCGACTTCCTCCCCCAACAACGAGCCATGAACGAAGAACCGAAGCGTGGTCATTTCGCCAAGGAGAAGGGCGAGGTCGTTCTCCGCGAACATGAATTCGACGGCATCCAGGAATACGACCAAAAACTCCCGAACTGGTGGTTGTTCACCTTTTACGGAGCGGTCGTCTGGTTCGTCGTCTACTGGGTAATCTACTACCACGGCGGGGTGATGAGGACCGATCACGATGCCGTGACGGAGCGGCTCGCGGCCATCCACGAGACGAAGCTCGCCGAACTCGGGAAAACCCTCGCCGAGCTCGACGACGCGAAACTCGTCCACCAGTGGGCGGCCAGCGCGGACCTCGTCGCGGCCGGCGAGGCGACCTACCTGACGAACTGCTCGGCCTGCCACGCGGCGGACCTTTCCGGCGCGATGGACGTCGGCGGCACGAAGATCGCCCTGCCCGGGCTGCCGCTCGATGACGGCGAGTGGAAGTTCGGCGGCCGGCCGATGGATATCTTCAGGATCATCAACGAAGGCTCGCCGCCGGAAAGCGAAGGCCACAACGGCGCGAAGATGCAGCCTTGGGGCCAGATGCTCTCGCCGAAGCAGGTCGCCGAGCTCACCGCCTATATCATTTCGAAGGTTCCGCAGGATTTCCAGAGCGTGCCTGCCCAGCCTTGATTCGCGGGGCCAATGGAGAATGCTCCGCGCGTGCCGGCGCTTCTCCTGCTCGTCCTCCTTTGTTTGCTCGCGCTTTTTTCCTGCGCGCCGATGCCCGCGCCGCTACCGCAGCGCGAGGAAAGCGCGGCGATCCGCGAGGTCCGCGAGCGTCTGCGGGGAAAGGCCCGGCCCGCCGTGCTGTTCGTCGGCAACAGCTACAGCTTCGGCGCGCCCGGCGCGCTGAAGCGCCTCGCCTCCCGCAACGGCATCAGCGCCCGGATCGACACGGAGACCCACGGTGGATGGTCGCTCGAGCAGCACGCCGCCCACGAGCCGACGCTGCGTTCGATCCGTGAAGGGAGCTGGGACGTCGTGGTGCTCCAGGAGCACAGCCTGCGGCCCGCGGCCAGTGTGGACGAGCGGGCGCGGGCGATGGTGCCGGCGATGCGGGTGCTCGCGGCGGAGGCCCGTGCCGCGGGTGCGGTCCCGGTGATCTTCCAAACGTGGGCGCGACGCGACGCCGGTGCGGCCGGGCCGGATTTCCCGACGCGGCACCGCCGGGTGCGCGAAGGTTGCCGCGCCGCCGCCCGGGCCGCTGGAGATCTCGGCGTCGTCCCGGTCGGCGATGCGTGGGCCGCGGAAATGGCCGCAGGGCGTGGCAACCGGCTGTATCAGGAGGACGGCAGCCACCCGTCCCGGGAAGGCGACCGCCTCACGGCGCGGGTGTTCTTCGACACGCTCTTCGCGCGATGAGGCGCGCCGGCCCCGGTTTTCCTGTTCGTCCGTGCAGCGGGCCGTTGTTCTAACGGCGTTGCATTTCTCCATCCGCTCGGCTAGCTCTCCCGCCCTTTCCTCCGCTCATGAGAACTTTTCCACACCTCAAGAAGGCGGCCGTCGCGCTCGCCGTCGGGTTCCTGGCCTCCTGCGCCAGCCAGCAGGCGCCCGCCCCGCAGGTCGGCGCGGATGGCAAGCCGGTGAATCCCCACGTGCCCGGCACGTACGCCCATTTCAAGGCCGAGCCGAATTACCCGAAGACCTACAACTATTGGAAAGACCAGGAATTGCTCGCCCGCACCCATGAGGAAAATTCCAGCATCGTCATCGAGCTCGCCAGCCAGCGCGGGCTGTTGATGAACGGCGACCAAGTGGTGCTCGACTACCCGATCTGCTCCGGCCGGCGCAGCCACCCCACGCCGCCGGGCGAGTATCAGATCCTCGAAAAGGTCGTGGACAAGCGCTCGAACAAGTACGGCCGGATCTACGACGCCGAGGGCAAGCTCGTGAATGGCGACGCCGACGTCACGCAGGACGAGATCCCCGAGGGCGGGCGCTTCGAGGGCGCGCCGATGCGCTATTGGATGCGGATGACCTGGGACGGCGTCGGCCACCACGTCGGTCCCGTCCGCCGGGTTCCGGTCTCCCACGCCTGCGTCCGCGGCCCGTCATCGATCATGCCGATCGTTTACTCGAAGGTGAAACTCGGCACGCCGGTGGTGGTGCGCTGAGGAGGGATCCAGCGGCGCAGCGGGCTTCGGCAGGGACCGTTCTCCAAACGATCCGGCGGGTGGCGCGCCGCCACATCCCGAGGATCCTCACCACTCTGCGGCAGAGCCGAAGGTGAGCGCCCGTTGCTCCGATCCGCCTGTCCTCGCCGGACCGCCCGAAGCTCGGATCCCTGTCCGTGCGCTGTTCGGCGGGGAAGCGGATCACTCCTCCATGAACTGCTCGTGGCCCTCTTTCTTGAGGTCCTTGAGCGACTGGACCAGCTCCGCCACCTTGTCGATCTCGTTGTTGACGAAGGCTTCCTCCACCTCGCAGAGCGTGACGAAGAGCATGCCCATCATCTTGCGGTAGGCGGCCATCGCCTTGGCCTTTTCGGTGCCTTCCGGCATGCTGGCGATGAGTCCCGGCACCTCCGGCAGAGCCTTGAGCACCGCATCCTGGGCTTCCCGCGCGAGAGCGGCGCCTTTCGCCGGATCCTGCTCGCGGCGGAACGCCTTGTACGCGGTGTCCATCTCATCCATCTTCTCCGCGAGCGGCGTGTCCTGCGCGGAAACGGGAGCCGTCATCATCAGCGCCGCGGCGCATCCCATCAACAAAAGCCGGTTCTTCATACGCGGCGGATTACGGGCGATCCCACCGGTTTTTTCCATACGGAATTTCCGGCGCGTGCCGCGGGTCGGCCAGCAGGGACCAGCGACGGATCGTGACGGGCTGGTCCAGCCAGATGTTGCGGTCGCTGCGCGCGTCGGAAACGATGACCTCGCCTGCGCCCGGATCCGCCTGGAGCCAGTGCTTGTCCCCGAGGAAAACGAGCACGTGGAGCCCGTCCGCCGTGACAGCGAGGTCGCCGGGCGCGATGAGCTCCGTGTCGAGCCCGCGGAGGACACCTGCGGTCCCCACCGGCTTGGTGTAGCCGCGGTGCCCGTCGCCGAGCGCTTTGGCGCTGGCGTCGAACCACCAATGCCGGGCCGCCTCCCTCAGCGCCCGGCCGTTCAACCGCGCGAGGCCATGGAGAACAAGCGCCTCGCGCAGCGCCCGCCGGGGCAAACCGGAGCAATCGATGCCGCGCCGGCTTTCTCCACCCCAGACGTAAGGGACCCCGCGGAACGACCCGAGACGGGCGAGGTAGTCGGCGTGCAGCGCGCGGGCGTCGATCGGCCGGCCGGGCAGCAGGAGGAGTGCCACCGGCGCGGCGCCGAGGCAAACCACGAGCACCCGCAGCCGCGGATGCCGCCATGCGAGTGCCAGCGCTCCGCATCCCGCGCCGGCAAACGCGGCCAGGAGCGCGAGCTTGCGAAGACCGTCGCTGACCGGATGCGCGACGAGGGCCACGCCAATGAGCGCTGCGCCTGCGGTGGCGATCGCCACCGGCCGCCGCCACTTCTGGGACTGTCCGCTCATCTGCGGGAGCATCGCGGTTTTCTCGCTCTTGTGGCAACGAGTCGTGACGGGTTCACGGGAAATTCACGGTTCCCTCACGTGTCGGGCACCGCCGGTGTCAGTCGTGCGATCCGGGCCGGCTGGGACCCTCGATAACCGCTTCGGGGGGGACGGATCCGCTTGAGCCGCACGGGCGTGGCGGGTTTCCATGCCGGACGCGCACCGCCATGAAAACCCACCTGACCCTTCTCTCGTTGCTCGCTCCCGCCGTGATGGCCGCCAGCCCGGACAGCGCTTGGCCGGAGCCGCCGCGCGAAGCGAAACCATGGACGCGCTGGTGGTGGCTCGGCAGCGGGGTGGACGCGAAGAACCTGACGCGCGAACTCGAGGAGTTCGCCGCGGCCGGCATCGGAGGCGTCGAGATCTGCCCGATCTACGGCGCGAAGGGCTACGAGGATCGCGATCTGGAATTCCTCTCGCCGGAGTGGATGGACGCGTACGCGCACACCGCGCGCGAGGGGCAGCGCCTCGGCGTCGGGGTGGATCTCACCACCGGCACCGGCTGGCCCTTTGGCGGCCCGTGGGTCTCGGAAGACATCGCCTCGCGCGGGCTCCAGCGGATTCGACGCGAGGTGGCCGGTGGCACGGAGGTTTCCTTGGAAATTCCCGGCGTCCTCCGGCATCTCGCCGCTTGGCCCGAGGAAGGAGAGCCGCTCGAGCTGACGGATCAGGTGAAAGACGACCGCCTCCAGTGGACCGCGCCCGAAGGAGGAAAGTGGCGCATCTACGGCGTGGCGACGCGCGAGGCAATCCAGAAGGTGAAGCGCGCCGCCCCCGGCGGGGCGGGGAATGTCGTGGATCCCTATTCGCCCGATGCGCTTTCGGCCTATCTCGAGCCCTTCAAGGCGGCATTCGCGAAATCCGGAGCGACCGCGCCGCGCGCGCATTTCCATGACTCATTCGAGTATTACAATGCCGACTGGACGCCGGACCTCTTCGACGAGTTCGGGAAACAGCGCGGCTACGATCTGCGTGACCACCTCCCGGCCTTCTTCGGCGAAGGCGATGAGGAAGCCACGGTCCGCATTCGCGCCGACTACCGCCGCACGCTCGACGAGCTCCACCGCCGCTATCTCGACCGCTGGCACTCGTGGGCCGCCGAAATGGGAAGCCTCACGCGCAACCAAGCCCACGGCTCGCCGGGGAATCTCCTCGACCACTATGCCGTCGCCGACATCCCCGAGACGGAAATTTTCCGCCACACCGAGGAAGCGCAAATTCCCATGCTCCGTTTCGCCGCCTCCGCGGCGAACCTCACCGGCAAGAACCTCGTCTCCGCGGAAAGCTTCACTTGGCTCGACGAACACTTCCGCGTGACCCCTCAGGAGTTGAAGCAGGCCGCGGACTTTCTCTGGCTCGGCGGCGTGAATCATCTCTTTTTCCACGGCATTCCCTATTCGCCGGAAGACGCCGGCTGGCCCGGCTGGTTGTTCTACGCTTCCACCCACATGGGCAAACACGGCGGCCTCTGGCGCGACTTGCCCGCGTTCAACGCCTACATCGCGCGCGTGCAGTCGATGCTCCAGAGCGGGCAGCCGGATTCGCAGGCGCTGCTGTATTTCCCGGCGCTTGACCTGCTCCACGACGGCGCCGAGAAGCTCCCGCTCTTCACGCTCCACAACCAGCACCAGTGGCTGCACGGCACGCCGTTCCACGAGGCGGCGATGAGTTTGTGGAAAGCCGGCGTTCCGGTGGATTACGCCAGCGACCGGCTGCTGCAGAATGCCAGCGTCCAGGACGGGTCGATCGCGCTGAACGGCCGGACGTTCAAGGCGCTCATCGTGCCGGGAAGTCACTATCTCGACGACGCGACCGCCGCGAAGCTCCGCCAACTCGCCGAGGCCGGGGGAAAGATCGTCGAACTTGGCCGAGCCGATCGGGACGCGCCGGGATTCCATCAGCTTGAAGAACGGCGCGCCAGGCTCGCTGAAAACCTGGCCGCGCTTCGTGCCGCCCCAAGTTATGCCGAGGTCGCCGATGTTTCCGCCGCGCTGGAAGTCGCCGGCATCGCGCGCGAGCCGATGGCGGAACTCGGCGTCCGCCTCGTCCGCCGCCGGATGGATGACGGATATGTCTATTTCATCGTCAATCGGGGCGCGGAGGCGATCGATGTCATGACATCACTTGCCGTGTCCTCGCGATCGATCGTGATGATGGACCCGCGCCGCGAAGACCGGATCGGTGTGTTGGCGATGGACGGTGGCAAATTCCGCCTCATCCTCGCGCCGGGCGAGTCCCGCGTGCTGCGAGCTTTCGCCGGAAAACAAGCCGAAGGCCCTGCGTGGACCGAGCCGAAGCCGGCCGGCGATGCTGTCGAACTCGCTGGAACGTGGAACCTCCGCTTCACCGAAGGCGGGCCTGAACTGCCGCCGTCCTCGGAGAGCGCAAGCCTCGGCTCCTGGACCGAGGGCGACGAGCCGGCTGCCAAGGCCTTCTCCGGCACCGGCGTCTACACGACCACGTTCAACCCCGACGATCCCGCGGACCGCTATCTCCTCGACCTCGGCGAGGTCGCGCACACCGCCCGCGTCCGGCTCAACGGCGAGGACATCGGCACTTCGTGGTCGCCGCCGCACACCTTCGTCATCGAGGGCAGGGTGGGGGAGTCGAACGAGTTGGAAGTGGAAGTCACCAGCCTCGCCGCCAACCGCATCGCGGATCTCGACCGCCGCGGTGTCGAGTGGAAATCCTTTCACGAGATCAACTTCGTCAACATCGACTACAGGCCCTTCGACGCCTCCACCTGGGAACCCATGCCGTCCGGACTCCTCGGACCGGTAACTCTCACGCCACTGGAGTGAGCCGACATCCTCAGCGTGTTGCCGAGCGATGACCACAGATTACAGATGAAATGCATGGGAGATGCCCTTGCTTTCACCGGCAGGAGCTTTCTCCGAAAGGTCCGGCGGATGGCGCGGCGGCACACCTTCTGACACCGCCACTCGCTTCCAGAGCCCAAGGAGCACCACCCGCTCCGGTCCGCCCACCCCCGCCGGACGGCCCGGAGGTCCATCGCCGCCCCGTCACATGCCGTTTGATCAGGTGAGGATGAAAGGCTTGGTCATGCTGCTGATGATGGCGCTGGGGAGCGTCGGCTGCCAGGTATTGGAGCGGCGCGTGGTGGAGCGCCAGCTCGCTTCCTTGGCCCCGGATGCGACGCGGAAAGACCTCCACGCGGCGGTGCCGCCCATGGAGCCGCCGGCAATGCTCCCCCTCGTCGGGGTTTCGTCCGGTGCGATCGGAGGCGAGAGCTATCCTGTTTCGGAGCGGCTCGAGATCGCCTATATGGTTCACTATCCGCAGCCCGCGAGGCGTGCCGCGACGATCGCATCCGGACGGATTCCACCCGCTCGAGAGGTAGGGGAGATCGGTCCTTCGGCTTCGGATCGGGTCTTTGGCATGAAGGTCCGGCGTCGCGAAAGTTCCGCCCGCTCTGATGGCGAACCGGTACGGGCGGGTGACCGAATCAAGTGGCGCCGGCCTGCAGGAAAAGCGCGGACCGTTACCACCTTCGGGTAACGGACAAATCGGTCTCGGCGGGTGAGGGTTCTGCATGCGAACGCGATTCCTCTTCCTCCTGCTCTGCGGCCTGCTGGCCGGCTTGGCGTCGGCGAAGCCGGCGCTTTACCTGATCGGGGACTCGACGGTGCGGAACAGCACGCCCGGCCAGCAGGGTTGGGGCGATCCGCTGGGCGTTCATTTCGATCCGACGAAGATCGACGTCCACAACCGGGCGATCGGCGGGCGGAGCAGCCGGACGTTTCTCGCGGAAGGGCGGTGGGCGGCGGTGACGGCGCATCTGAAGCAAGGCGACTACGTCATCATGCAGTTCGGCCACAATGACGGCGGCGAGATGTTCGCGGGCGACCGTCCTCGGGCGTCGATCAAGGGGAACGGTGACGAAACGAAGAGCGGCGTTGTGGAGGCCACGGGCGAAGAGGAGACCGTGCGCAGCTTCGGCGCGTATCTCCGCACGTATTGCGAGGAAGCGAAGGCGAAGGGCGCCACGCCGATCGTGGTCTCGCTGATTCCGCGGAACATCTGGCGCGAGGGGAAAGTCGTGCGCGCGTCCGGCGACTATGGCCGCTGGGCGAAGGAGGCGGCGGAGCAGGCGGGCGCGGAGTTCATCGACTTCAACGCGCTCATCGCCGATCGCTACGAGGAACTCGGGCAGGAGAAGGTGGCCGCGTTTTTCACCGCCGCCGATCATACGCACACGAACCGTGAAGGCGCGGCCTTCAACGCGACGGTCCTTGCCGACGCGATCCTGGAGCTGGAGGGCTGCAAGCTCCGCGACCACCTGCTGCCGCGGACGCTCTGGCTGCCGTCGATTTTCTCCGACCACATGGTCCTCCAGCGCGACCGCCCGCTGCCGGTCTGGGGCACGGCCGGGGCGGACTCTCCGGTCACCGTGACGCTCGGCGGAAAATCCGCGACCGCCACGGCCGATGCGGACGGCGACTGGCGGGTCGAGCTTCCGGCGCTGCCGGCGGGCGGGCCGCTGACGATGGAAATCTCCGCCGGCACGGAGACGCGCACGTTTTCCGACGTGTGGGTCGGCGAGGTCTGGCTGTGCTCCGGGCAGTCGAACATGGACTTCACGATGGCGCCGACCGAGAAGCGCCACTTCGCCGGCGTGACCGATTGGGAAAATGAAGTGGCCGCCGCCGATCATCCGCGGATCCGGACGTTTTCCGCGGAGTGGACGATGCACGAGTTTCCACAGCGTGACGTCGAGGGCGTGTGGATGGTCTGCTCGCCGGAGACCGCCGGGGACTTCTCCGCGGTGGCGCTGTATTTCGCCAAGGAACTCGAGGCGACGCTCGACGTACCGGTCGGGCTGGTGACCTGCGCGTATGGCGCGAGCACGATCGAGGCGTGGATTCGCGAGGAAAAGCTCCAGGAGAATCCGGAGTTCGAGGGCTTGATGAAGGCGTTCGACAAGAAGCGCCTGCACTTCCGGGACAATCCGCAGTTGCTTGAAGATTACGGATCGGCGCTCGCGAGATGGGAGGTCGCCGCGGAAAAGGCGCGGACCGAGGGACAGCCGGCGCCGCGCCGGCCGAAGCATCCCGATCCGGTGCAGGACCAGCACAACCCCTTCGTCCTGCACAACGGCATGATCGCGCCGGTCGCGCCGTTCGCGATCCGCGGGGCGATCTGGTACCAGGGCGAATCGAACCAGAACACCCGGAAGCTATATCCGGCGCTGCAGCAGGCGCTGATCGAGGACTGGCGCGAGATAAGGGAGGATCCGGAGATGCCATTCTATTTCACCCAACTCTCGGCCTACCGCGCGCCGGCCTCGATGCCGCAGGAGAGCGCGCTCGCCGAGATGCGGGAAGCCCAGGCCGCTTCGCTCGGGATCCCGAACACGGGCATGGCCGTGACCATCGACATCGGCGACGAAAAGGACATCCACCCGCGCAACAAACGCGACGTCGGCAAGCGCCTCGCTCGCCTCGCGCTCGCCGGCACTTACGGGCACTCCGTCGCCCCCTGCGGACCGATGTTCCGCGAGGCGAAGATCGAGGGCGACCGGATCCGCGTGCACTTCGATGCGTCCTCGCCGCTCGTCGCAAACGGCGGGCCGCTGCGGCACTTCGCCATCGCTGGCGCGGACCGCAGTTTCGCCTGGGCGGACGCGGTGGTGGACGGCAGCTCGGTGATCGTCTTCAACGAGGAAATCGCGGAGCCGCGCTATGTGCGGTACGCGTGGGCGGACCATCCCGAAGGCGCCAATCTCGTCGATGCCGATGGCCTCCCCGCCGCGCCCTTCCGCACCGATGCGAACTGACTTTTCCCCTCCCGAGAAACCCTGATGAAATCCCTCCTTTCCATCCTGCTCGCGGGCACCGCCGCCGCGCAAATCCCCGCGTTTCCCGGAGCCCGGGGCTTCGGCGCGCACGCCACCGGCGGGCGCGGCGGAGACGTCTATCACGTGACCAATCTCAACGGCAGCGGCGCCGGATCGCTGCGAAATGGGATCGAAACGGCGCCGTCATCCGGGCGGACCATCGTCTTCGCCGTCAGCGGCTACATTCCGGTTCCCGGTGGAAACCTGCGGCTCGTGCAGAACAAGATCACCATCGCCGGCCAGACGGCTCCGGGCGACGGCATCGGCCTGCGCGACGGCACCGTCCGCATCACCGGCAACAACACGATCCTGCGCCACCTGCGCATCCGCCACGGCAAGAACGGCAGCGGCGGCGACTGCCTGAACGTCGACAGCTCGGCGACCGATTCGATCGTCGACCACATCACGATGCAGTTCAGCACGGACGAGAACATCTCGTTTTTCAACAGCGCGCTGGACCGCTTCACGATGCAGGACTCCGTCACCGCCTGGGGCCTCGAGAGCCACAACGCCGGCGGTCTGTGGGATCTCAATCGCGGGTCGTGCATCGGCTCGCTCTGGGCGCACCACCACACCCGCAACCCCAAAGCCCGCCCGTACGGCCTGCTCGAGTGGATCAACAACGTCACCTACGACTGGGGCATCGGCTTCATCATGGGCGACTCCCAGACGCCGGCGAACTGGAAGGCGAACGTCCGCGGCTGCTACTTCCTCTCGCCGCCCGGCCGCACCGACAACATCGCGCTCGAGAAGGCGCTGATCGACCGCCACGGGAATCCGAACTTCAGTCTCTATCTCGACGACTGCTTGCACGATGCCGACGGCGACGGGCAGCTCAACGGCACGAACAAGGGATATGCCATCGTGGCCGGCCAGGAATTCAATCCGGCCGAAGGTGCGGCGCCCGGAACCCAAAGATATGTCAAGGCTGCCGCGCCCTTCGCCGGAGCCTCCGGAAACATCGCCGTCCCCGTGGACGATCCGCTCACCGCATTCAAGAAGGTCGTCTCGAATGCCGGCGCGCTGCGGCTGGACGCGAACCACGCCGGGCCGCTGCGCGACGAGGTGGACACGCTTCTTTTCCACAACGTGGTGAGCCAGACGCCGAGCCGCATTTCCCGCGAATCGGACCTGCCGGTCTCCAACAGCGGCTTCGGCACGTTGAACTCCGGCACCGCCCCGGGGGACAGCGATCTGGACGGGATGCCGGACTTCTGGGAGCTGGCGCTCGGCTCGAACCCCGCCGTGCAGGACCACAACAACGTCTTTCCCTCCAGCGGCGGCGTCATCGCCGGCACCACCTTTTTTCCGCCGAACACGCCGGCCGGCTACACGTATCTCGAGGAATATCTCCACTTCAAGGCGGTGCCCCACGCGGTGATCGCGAAAAACACGCAGGACGCGCCGTCGTCGTTCACCACCGATCTGCGGAAGTTCACCAGCGGCTTCTCGAAAAGCCCGGTCTTCACGGTGACGGACGCCATCGGCGGAACGATCGCGCAGTTCGCCGCGGATGGCATGACGCCGGCGGCGGGCGGGCCGGTGGTCCGCTTCACGCCGACCCAGGGCGCGCACGGCCGCGCCGGATTCCGCTTCGCGGTGCTCGATGCGGAAGGCTCGAGCTGGAGCCGTCAATTCGCGATTCTCGTTTCCAGCACCGGCGTGCCGCGCGACCTGCTGTGGATCGGTGGCGGCGCGAATCTGTGGGACGGATCAACCGACAACTGGCGCAAGCCGGACGGCGAGCCGACCTCCTTCGAGCCCGGAGACACGGCGCTCTTCGACGAGCGCGGGTCGAATGCCCCGGCGGTCGACGTGGCGGAAAACGTGATCCCGGGCGCCGTGACGGTGACCGGCTCGAAGGACTACACCTTTTCCGGCTCCGGCTCGATTTCATCCACCGGGACGCTCACGAAGACCGGCGAGGGCAAGCTGACGTTCCAGACCGGGGCGTCGTTCAGCGGCGGGAGTCATCTCAGCGGCGGGGAGACGATCATCAACAACGGCGGCAACCTCGGCGGCGGCGCGATCCGCTTCACCGGCGGCAGCACGCTGCGGGACAACACCGGCAGCAACTACCTCACCCTCACGCCGGACATCTCGGTGGACGCCGGGGCTACGGGAAACATCGTACTTTCCCAGCGGGTCGAGCTGAAGGGTGCGCTCTCCGGCGGCGGGACATTCAACATCTTCTCGCCCTCGACCCTCGGCGCCGAGGGGCGCGCCTACCTCGACGGCGCGTCCGCCGGTTGCACCGGCACGGTGAATCTTTCGGGCGGAGCCTCGGCGCAAGGCGCTGGCGGCCGAATCGCCCTGCGCGCCCTCACCGGTGCCTTCAACGGGTTTCCGAGCGCCCGGGTCCACCTTTCCGGCATCGATCTCTTCACGCAGAATTACTCGGGCGGTAACACCTATTCGTTCGGTCGGCTCTCGGGCGACTCCAGCTCGCGCATTCGCGGCGCCTACAACAACAGCGGCGTGACCACTTTGTCGGTCGGGCACCTCGGCATCGACTCGGATTTCGCGGGCACCATCACGGACGGCAGCCCGAGCGCCACAGTCCTCGAGAAGCATGGCGCAGGGACCCTCACCCTCTCCGGAAACCACACCTACACCGGCGCCACCACCGTCAACGCCGGCACCCTGCGCGTCACCGGCTCGCTGGGCGGGACAGCCACCACGGTGAATGCCGGCGGTGCGCTTTCCGGCAGCTTCACCACCGGCGGCGGCCTCACCCTCGCCACCGGGTCCAGCGTTTCTCCCGGCGATGACCCCGGCGAAACCGGCACGCTCCACGTCGCCGCGGGCGGCCTCGACGTTTCCGGAGCCACCTGCAGGTTCGACCTCAGCGGCGATCCCGCGGGTCCGAACGACAAGATCACGCTGGCCGGCGGGACGATGACGCTCCGGACTCCCGCCGCGGCCTTCGATTTCCGCCTCACCGACGGCGAACTCGGCGCGGGCACCTACACGCTCATCGACGGCCCGACCTCCGCCACCTCCGCTCCAGGCAGCCCGGCGCTCACCCACAACCTGCCGGCCTCCACCCGCCAGACCTTCTCGCTCCAACGCTCCGGCGGCGGTGCGATCTCGAACGCCTTCGTCCGCCTCGTCGTAGGCGGCAATGCCGGCGACCTCACTTGGACCGGATCGACCAGCACTTGGGACGTCGCCAACACCACGCCTTGGTCGGGCGGACCCGTCGGCGACGACCGCTTCTTCAATCTCGACCGCGTCCGCTTCACCGACAGCGCCGCAAACCGCTCCGTGACCCTTTCCGGCGCGCTCCAGCCGCGGATCGTCGATGTTTCCCACACCTCCGGAAGTTATACCTTCGCCGGCAGCGGCAGCCTCGCCGGGCTGGGGGTTTTGGAAAAATCCGGGGCCGGCACGCTCGTCATCGCGAACTCCGCCGCCAACACCTACACCGGCGGGACGACGATTGCCGGAGGCACCCTGAGCGTCACGAACACGAGCAGCCCGCTCGGCGCCGGCGAGATTCGCTTGGCCGGCGGCACGCTCCAGCTCCCGGGCGTGGCCACTTTTCTTTCGAACGCGATGGTATTCTCCGGCACCAGCGCGATCGCCTCGGTCTACGGCGGAAATTCCACCCTCGTCAATTCCACGACGTCCACGTTCAGCAGCGACGGCGAGGCAGCCGTCCACCTCGGCGGGCTGGCCGGCATTCTCAGCATCAACGGCCGGATGGACGGCTTCAGCGGTACCATCGACTTTGGCTCCAGCTCCGGGATGTTGCGGCTCAACTCGAACTCGTCCGGCGCGAACGACGTGAACACCGGCAGCGCCGCCGCGCACTTCGATCTCGGCACCGCGGGCGGCCGCCTCACGAACCGCAACGGCAATCTCTCCATCCACCTCGGCGCGCTTTCCGGCGGCTCCGGCACTTATCTCGGCGGCCGCCAGTCCGGCAGCGGCGCCACCGCCACCACCTACATCGTCGGCGGGAAAAACCTCTCCACCACCTTCGACGGCACCATCCACCATGCCGGCGACCTCGCCGGCGTCCACCTGGTCAAGACCGGCACCGGAACATGGACGCTCGGCGGGAATTCCGGCCTCACCGGGACCCTGTCGGTGCAGGAAGGCGGCGTCGTCGTCGGCGGCAACACCTCGTTCAACGGTGCTGCCACGGTCGCACCCGGCGCCACCCTCGCGCTGCTGGACGGGACGCTCGGCGCCGAATCCACCACGGTCCACGGAACGCTCGCAGGCGATGGCGCCATCGACGGCGCGCGGGCCCTCGCCGGCACCTTCCGCGGCCGCGGCACGCTCGGCGGAACGCCCGGCGCCGTCATCGTCACCGGCGACGCCGTGTTCGCCGAAACGGCGGACATCCACCTGCGGGTCGGTGAAGACTGCGATGTCATCGTCGCCGCCAGCGACCTGAGCCTCGCCGGCACCCTCCACGCCGACCTCGCCCCCGGCACGGACTTCGGCCACTTCCCGCTCTTCAGCCACGCCGGCGCGCTCACCCTCGGTAACGTCCGGATCGAAGGCGTGCTCGCCGGCCTCCCGGCGCACCTTTCCACCAGCTCCGCCGGCGTCGTCACGCTCGTCCTCGACGACTCGGACGAAGACGGACTCCCGGATTCCTGGGAAATGACGCACTTCGGCTCGATCAGCGCCACTCCCCACGGCGACGCCGACGGCGATGGCACGCCGAATCTCGTCGAGCTGATCCTGGGGCTCGACCCCACCTCCGCCGCGAGCGCCTTCCGCGGCGCTTGGCAGGACGGCGCGCTCAGCTGGCCCGCCGCGGCTGGCGTCGAGTTCACCGTCAAACGCAGCCTGACGCTTGAAGCCGGAAGCTGGGAAACTGTCGCCACCGTCACCGCCGAAGGACCCACCGCCAGTTGGCAAGATCCGGATTCTCCGGCCCGCGCCTTCTACCGCATCGAGTTCGCTCCCTGAGGCCTTCCGCCGGCGGATCACCCTCACGGGTTATCGTCTCCCATGGGAAACGTTTCCTACGTTGGGGGATGGAGGTCCGGCTCAGGCAGCCGTCCTTCCACCAGAACCCCCATCAAAATCCCTGGAATCATGAAAGACACCACCCTCCTCGCGGCGAGATGCCTCGTCGGCTCGTTGTGCAGCGGCTTCGCCTTGGCAGGCACGCTTCACGCGGCCACCGTCGAGCTGACTCCAGTCGCGGACACCTTCGTGGTCCACCGCGACGGCAATGCCATCAACGGGCAGAACTTCGGCACCAGCCCCTACCTCGACACCACGCAATTCGGGACGGGCATTTACTCCTTCATCTACACGAGGTTCGACCTGAGCGCCATTCCGGCCGGCTCCATCATCACCGGCGCGACGTTGACGTTCACCAAGACCACCAATTCGCAGACCGACGGCAACACGGTATCCGGAGGCGGGCGCAACGACACTCTGACCACCGGCCGTTTCGCGACATACGGCTTGCTGGACGTCGCGGGGAACACGCCGCAGGACTGGGTTGAGACGAGCCTCACGTGGAATGATGTGGGGGACGAGCAGATCGCCGCCAGCAATACGCAGTTCGACACGGTCACTCGCACCGTCTCCTTCGACGAGATCAACGAAGTCATCACCGGCGGCATCACCGCGGCGATCTCCGGGGGGGAAAGCGATCTGCTGGTGGAGTTTCTGCAAGGGCGGCTGGATGCGGGAACCCACACCGGGCTGGCCACCTTCATCACGGACTTTCCAACCGCGGACGGCAGCGCCCGCGGCTACGGATTCGCATCGAAGGAACACACCACGGATCCCGCGCCCGTCCTGAGCGTCACGTTCACGCCTGTCCCCGAGCCGGGCATCGCCCTGCTGGGCGCGCTCGCGCCGCTGGCTCTTCTCCGCCGCCGTCGTGCCTGAGAGGCCGGGCAGGCCGCGCGCGGCCTCGACAAGCTTCCGCCCGCGGAACCAATGTGGGCGCGTGCGGCCTCTGCTCGCCATCTTCATCCTGCTCGCCGCCCCGCCCGTCGCGGCGGGGGCGGACCTGCGACCACCTCATCTGGTGCGGGTCTGGCAGTCGGAAGACGGGCTGCCCGGAAATGTCGTCCGCTCCGTCGCCCAGTGCGATGCCGGCTTCCTCTGGGTGGCCACCGCCGAAGGCTTGGCGCGCTTCGACGGCATCGAGTTCCGGCCCGTTGAACCGGAAGCCTCGCTGAAGCGGTCGCGGTTTTCCTTCTCCCAGCTTTTCGTCACTCCCGGCGGCGGCGTCTGGGCGGCCACGTTCCAAGGAGGGCTGTTCCGGATCGAGCACGGCCGGTTCCACATGGTGGTGCCGGATGTGGCGACGCCGCGGCCGCCGCGGGTGACGGCGCTCGCCCGAGGGCCGCGGGGGCGTGTCTGGTTCCTGCGCGGCGAGACCGTCTGGCGCATCGGGGAAAGCGGCGGCCTGCTCGAAGTCGGCGCGCTTCCAGACGCCCTGCCAGAGGAGATTCGTTCCGGATTCGACTCCGGAAACCGGGTGCGGCGGGACCGCGCGGCGGAGGTCCAGCCTGCCTTCATCGATCATCACGGGAATCGCTGGCGGCTCGACGGCGCGGGCCATCTCGCCGCCGTCGCGGACGATGGAACCGCCCGTTTCATCGAGCTGCCGCAGGCCGGCCGGCTCCATTCGGTCAACGAGCTGCTGGAAGACCGCGAAGGGAACATCTGGGCGGCGAGCGGCTTGCAGGGGCTCGTCCGCATCCGGCGGGCGAAGGTGACGGTGCTCGATCAAGACGAGGGATTCCGCGAGCCGGCCGTCCAGGCGCTGCTCCAGGACCGCGGCGGCGTCTGGTGGGCCGCCCCGCGCGGTGGCGGGCTCGACCGCTGGACGGCGGAAAGCGGCGCGGAGCATTTCGAGATCGGCGGGCCCGATTACCGGCCGGTCGCCGCCTTGTTCGAGGACCGCGGAGGCACCCTGTGGGTGGCCGCGCGCGATGGCAGCATCTTCGTCGAGGAAGAACGGACCTTCGAACCGCGCTTCCAGCGCGAGCCGATCGTTTCGAAAGTGCGGGCGATGTGCCAGCCGGAGGGCGGCCCGCTGTGGTTCGGCGGCGCGTCGGGATTGGCATCCTGGAGCGGGGACCGGATCGCCTTCCACAAGTTTCCCGCCGGGGAACCGGTGCCGGACGTTTCCGCCCTGGCGAGCCTCGGGGACCGGGTGATCGCCGGCACGGTGAATGGCGGCGTTTTCGCGGCGGGCGGAGAGCGGGGCTTCGAACTCCTCGGCGCCGAGGAAACCTTCGGCTACCGCTGGGTCTCGGGGCTCTTGCCCGTTTCCGACCGCGAAATCTGGGCCACCACGCTCGGCGCGGGCCTCTTCGTCTGGGACGGCGAGCGGTGGCGCGGCCTTGGCCTGGAAAGCGGCCTGCCGGACCCGAGGCTGACCTGCGTGTTGCGCGACGACGACGACCACCTCTGGTTCGGCTCCCTGGGCGGCATCATCCGCGCCAGCCGGACCGAATTGCTCGCACGGACGAAAAACCCCGCCGCCCCCGTGAACTGGCTGCGGCTCGATCGCTCGGACGGCCTGCCCACCCGGGAATGCATCGGCGGTGCCCAGCCCGCCGGCTGGCGGGGGAACGACGGTTCGCTCTGGTTCCCCACCGGCCGCGGCATCGTGCGCGTGGATCCCGCCGATCTCGATCTTGTCGAGGAACCGCCCCCGGTTTTCATCGAAGCGGCGAGCACCGGCGGCGACCCGATGGTGCCGGCCGACCGCATGGTGGAGGCCGGCCCGGGGCGCGAGCGGCTCGAGTTTCACTTCGTCGGCCTCAGCTACGCCGCGCCGGAAAAGGTCAGCTACCGCGCCCGACTCGTGGGTCTCGACGACACGTGGCGCGACCTCGGCCCGCAGCGGATGGCCGCCTACGAGGCGGTGCCGCCCGGCGACTACATCTTCGAGGTGGTCGCCACCCACGGCGACGGCATCACCAGCGCCGCGCCGGCCCGCCTCCCGGTCACGATCGCGCCGCATTTCTGGCAGACGGGATGGTTCATCTTCCTCACCGCCGCCGGCGTGCTCGCCGCCGCGGCCACCGGGGGGTGGGGCGTCGCCCGCTCGCGGATGAAGCGCCGCATCCAGGAGCTGAAGGTCCGCAACGCCCGCGAAAGCGAACGCTCGCGCATCGCGCGCGACCTCCACGACGACCTCGGCGCCAGCCTCACCGAACTCTCGATCCTCGCCGCCTTGGCCGCCGAAGACGCCGGGGAATCCGAAGCCCAGCCCGCCCTCGACTCGCTCTCCGCGAAGGCGAAAGGCGTGGTTGGGACGCTCGATGAGATCGTCTGGGCGGTGAACCCGCGCGAGGACACCGTGCGGTCGCTCGTGGAGTACGTCACCGCCTTCGCCCGCGAGTTTCTCGGCCTCGCCGGCATCTCGCTCCGCGCCGAAGTGCCGCGGGAAATCCCCGCCATGCCGCTGCCCGCCGCCCGCCGCCACGGCGTCTTCCTCGCCGCCCGCGAGTCGCTCAACAACATCGTGAAACACGCCCGCGCCACCGAGGTGCGCCTCGCCATCCAAACCCGGACGGATTTGCTGGAAATCCGCATCCAGGACAATGGCCGTGGATTCGATCCCGCCGAAGACCCGGCCGGCCACGGCCTCGGCAATCTCCGCCAGCGCATGCAAGAGGCCGGCGGCGACTGCCGCATCTCCAGCGAGCCCGGCGGTGGCACCACCATCCACCTAAGCCTGCCGCTCGCCCCGGCCACGACCGCTTGAAAAACCACCCGCCATGACCGAATCCGCCCCCATCCCCGTCGCCATCGTCGAAGACAGCCCCGCCATCGCCTCCGGCCTGCGAAAGGTCGTGGAATCCTCCGACGACTTCCAATGCCTCGGTGTCTGGGGCACTGCCGAGGAAGCGCTCAAGAAAATCGACGCCTTCCGCCCCCAGGTTGTCCTCATGGACATCAATCTCCCCGGCATGTCCGGCATCGAGGCGACCCGGCTCATCAAACATCACCTCCCCGAAATCCAGGTGATCATGATCACGGTCTACCGCGACCACGACAAAATCTTCGCCGCCCTCAAGGCCGGCGCTTCCGGTTATCTTCTCAAGCGGTCCACGCCCTCGGAAGTCCGCCAGGCGATTCGCGACGTCCGCTCCGGCGGCGCGCCCATGAGCGCGGAGATCGCCCGCCGCGTCGTCGAGGCCTTCCACCAGCCCGCCCGCGACACCGAAGCCGAGGAAGTGAAACTCTCCCGCCGCGAGACCGAGATCCTCGAGCACCTCTGCGAAGGCCTCGCCAACAAGGAAATCGCCGACCGCCTCGGCATCAGCGTCGAGACCGTGCGCGTCCACCTGAAACACATCTACGAGAAACTCCACGTCCGCTCCCGCACCGAAGCCGCGATGAAATTCCGCGACTCCCGCGAAGAGAAGTGGCCGTTCTGAGAGGGCGTTCACGAGTCAGGCACCTCCGCCGGCGGCTTTCCGTGGACCTTCCTCCGCTCCTGAAAGGCGGCCGGAGACACACCGTACACGGCAGTGAATTCCCGCCGGAAGCTCGAGATGGCGGCAAA
Organism: uncultured Verrucomicrobiales bacterium; assembly: GCA_965651855.1. Taxonomy (GTDB): domain Bacteria; phylum Verrucomicrobiota; class Verrucomicrobiia; order Verrucomicrobiales; family Akkermansiaceae; genus Luteolibacter. The sequence goes on along the minus strand of CBFGTW010000034.1, from coordinate 5,065 downwards.
TCCGAGTTGTGCCGAGACATGGTCCGCCGGCCGGCCCCCGGCCAACATCCGCCGCGCCACCACCATCCGCTCACGCCGCAGCCAATCCTTCGGCGGCAACCCCACGTCGCGGACAAACACCTCGTGGAGGTAACGCTCCCGGCACCCCAGCCCGGCTGTCATTTCCGCAACCCGGTACCCGCACCGCAAGGCCAGCAGATGCAGGCAGACCGGGCCGCGGCCGTTCGCGAGCAACACCTGCCAACGCTCACCGGGACGCACCATGCGCATGTTCCACATGCAGAGACGAGCGGATCGAAAATGCCAGAAAAAATTCGTCATGCCAAAGAAGCGGATGGAGCCAATCGACCGGATTTTTGGCATAATCAATCTATTCTAACATTAGCGCCGGATTTGTACCTGGAGGATTCTTGCGCTCGGACCGATCCATAACTTGTCATGCGGCACGATCCATCCGCGCCGTGAGTTCCAAACCTCTCCCAAAACGCAGATCCAGCGTCCCGCCCGACAATGAATCGCCCGTGCTCGACGGCCGCCAGCTGTGCGCCCGGCCGGACACGCTGGATTTTCGGGACCTGATGTATGTCCCGACGCTCGTGGAAGTACCGGCCAGCCGGCCGCTGGAGCACTATCTCCTGACCTCCCCGGTCGTGCTCGACCAAGGCGCCGAGGGCGCATGCACCGGCTTCGGCCTGGCTGCGGTGGCCAATCACCTGATCGCTGCCCGAGGTGATGCGACGACCGACATGGTGAGCCCGCGCATGCTCTATGAAATGGCGAAGCGGAACGACGAGTGGCCGGGCGAGGCCTACTCCGGTTCCAGTGCCCGCGGGGCCATGAAAGGATGGCACAAGCACGGCGTCTGCCGTTCTTCCATCTGGCCCTACAAGTTCGGGAAGGAAGATCCGCACCTGACTCACGAGCGGCTCGAAGACGCACGCGAACGACCGCTCGGTGCCTATTTCCGCGTCAATCATCGCGACCTCGTGGCCATGCATTCGGCCGTGACCGAAACCGGAATCCTGTTCGCCACCGCCATGGTCCACTCCGGCTGGGATTCCGTCCGCAAGGAGGGCAAGATCCGCTACAAGCCACAGACGCTCGGCGGCCATGCATTCGCCATCGTCGGCTACGACCGCGACGGATTCTGGATCCAGAACTCCTGGGGAACCGGCTGGGGCCACGACGGCTTCGGCCACATCTCCTACCTCGATTGGTTGGAAAACGGGACCGACGTCTGGGTGGCCCGCCTCGGAGCGCCCGTCCACATCGATAGCTCCATCGCTTGGTCCGCCGGCACGTTTCCCTCGAACCGCATGAGCCAGGCGGTGACTGCCGCCGACCTCCGCCCTCACATCGTCAGCCTCGCAAATGACGGGTTGCCGGCCGAACGCGGCGACTTCGCCAACTCCGCCGCGGAAATCCGAGCGTTCATCCGTGACGACTTTCCCCGGATCACCGCCGCTTGGCCCAAGAAGCGCATCCTCCTTTACGCCCACGGCGGACTCGTCGCGGAGAGCGGAGCCGTTCAGCGCGTCGCGGAATACCGCGATGCGATGCTCCGCAACCACGTCTACCCGCTGGCCTTTATCTGGCACAGCGACTTCTGGAGCACACTCCGCAACATCCTCTCTGAAGCCCTCCGCAGCCGCCGCTCCGAGGGAATCATCGACTCGGCGAAGGACTTCATGCTCGATCGCCTCGACGACACGCTCGAGCCCATCGCCCGTTACATAGGCGGCAAGGCCCAGTGGGACGAGATGAAGGAGAACGCCCTCGGCGCGACCAACAGCTCGAAGGGGGGCGCCCGCCTGGTCCTTCAGGCCCTCAAGGCGGTGGCCGCCGCCGATCCCGCCGTCGAGATCCACGTCGCCGGCCACAGCGCCGGCTCGATCTTCATGGGTCCGGTCGTCCGCGAGATCGCGAAGTTCGCCTCCATCGCCACCTGCCAGATCTGGGCGCCCGCCTGCACCATGGATTTCTTCAAGCGGCACTATCTCCCGCTCCTCTCGGGGCCCGGCCGGGCGATCCGCGAGTTCGCCCTCTACACCCTGACCGACACCGCGGAGCAGGACGACCACTGCGCCCGGATCTACAACAAATCCCTGCTCTATCTCGTCTCCCGCGCCTTCGAGCGGAACTTCAAGCTCTTCCCTTGGGGCGACCGCGGCGAGCCGCTGCTCGGCATGGAAAAATTCATCCGCAAGGATCCGCAGGTCTCCGGCCTCTTCGCGAACAAGACCGCCACCTGGATCACCGCTCCCAACAACAACGGCGATCCCCTCACGGCGTCCGATGCCCGCAGCCACGGGGCCTTCGACGACGACAAGATGACCGTCCAGGGCACCCTCGCCCGCATCCTCGGCACCGCCGGCAAATCCGCGGGCATGGAGTTCACCCGCACCGCCGCCGGCCGCCGCGACCAGCGCGAGGGGCTGGAATGAGGTTCGCCGCGCCATGCCTGCTCCGCGGAACATGTCATATCTCGCCATCCCGATGATGCTCGCCGCATGCTCCATGTCCGGTCACGAAGCCCCCCAGCGACGCTGGATCATCGGCTTCGGGTGGGTGGACACGGTGCGCGACGGCGCGGTCGCTGCGGATTCCTTGACCATGGCAGGACTCGTTGCGGGAGGCGGCGGCTTCCAAGCCGGGCTCGTCCAACAGCATTCGACCCGCATCGATCCCCGGTTGGCGGGAGATGCTCTCGTCGAGGTGGAAGCCTCGCCGGGCCGGCTCGCCGTCAGATCCCGCAACGTTCTGCCGAATCCTTGAGATATGAGACCACACCTTGTCATCCCAGTCCTGGTGGCGCCGATCCTGGCCTCCTGCACCGCCGCCCGCGAGAACGTCATGGCGAATGTCCAGAGCGTCATCGGCCTGAGCATCGCCCAGAACTCCCAGACCCAGGCCTACGAAGCCAAGGCCGGCTACGTCCGCAGCCAGATCTACTCGGTTCCCACCGGCAAGCTCGTCGAGAACGAAGCCGGCCGGCCCCTGAGCGACATCCGCAATAAGGCCGACGTGGTTCCCGATGTCGTGGGAGCACTCGTCGTGGAATCGGGTGTCGATCAGTTGTTCATCGGGATGAACGTCAAGGAGCTGTTCGCCGTCGGGCCGAAGGCGGTGGGCAGTTCGGCGGCCATCGCCATGTTCGCCGGAAAGCGTGCCGCCCCGCTCGACACACGCGTGGATCAGGTGATGGCTCGCCTCCAGCACCTTTTCAACCTCGCCCGCCCGCCGCCGATCGAACAGCATCAGCGGATGGAGGTTGCCGTCACCGGCGTGAAAGACATTGGCGATCGGCAGCCCGTACTCGTTCGAGATTTCATCGACTGCCTGCAGCGTGCTGGTGAGCTGGGTGCGAGGCACCACGGTGTCATGCAGGTAGTAATTCGGCGCGAGGCGACCCATCGCCGCCAGCGCCATCTTGCGTCCCTTCCACAGCAGCTCCTGCTCCGCAGGCGTCGCGGCGGACCGGAACGACGTCGCCCCGCTCTCCCGCGCGATCCGGTCGATGTGCTCGCTGGTAGCCGCGACCTCCTGGCGCGTGCCGTCGACCTCGACCAGCAGCACCGCGGCGGCGTCCATCGGGTAACCGGCGTGGTACGCCGGCTCCACCGCCTCGATCGTGAGATGGTCCATCATCTCCAGCGACGCCGGCAGGATACCCGCGCCGATGATGTTCGTCACCGCCGCCGCGGCATCGTCCATCGTGCCGAACGCGGCGAGATGGACGTGCACATCGTCGGGTTTGGGCACCAGCTTGACCAGCGCCTTCGTGGCAATGCCGAGCATCCCCTCGGAGCCGACGAGGATCGCGACGAGATCGAGCCCAGCCGCGCCAGGCCCGTTGCCGTCCAGCCAGACGATCTCGCCGTCGGGCAACACAACCTCCAGGCCAAGGATGTGGTTGGTGGTGACGCCGTACTTGAGGCAGTGTGGCCCACCGGAATTCTCGGCGACATTGCCGCCGATGGTGCACGCCTTTTGGCTCGAAGGATCGGGCGCGAAGAAGAGTCCCTGTCCACTGACCTGGAGGGAGAGCTCGAGGTTGATCACCCCGGGCTCAACCAGCGGATCTACGCGCAGCACCCGCTCCATCCGGGTCAGGGCGATGATGATGCCGCCACCACGAGCGACGGCGCCGCCGGAGAGACCGGTTCCCGCACCCCGCGCGACGACTGGCACCCCATATTTCCACGCCAGCGCGACGACAGCCGAAACCTCCTCCGTCGTCGCTGGTAGCACCACCGCCAGCGGCCGCTCGGTATCGACCGCGCCGTCGACCGACCCGTCGTACTCGTAGACCATCAGGTCGGTCGGGTCGTGACGAACGTATTCGGTTCCGCAGATCGATTGGAGATGGGAGATGAAAAGTCGTCGATCCACCGATGGCGTGCCTTTCCGGATGGCTTCCGCGAGCCCGTCGCATCCCGAGTATCGGCAGGGAGGCCGATACCGTCAATCGCCGGCGGGCACCCTTTGCCCGAAATGGTAACGGCTGGCACGCAGGGGGAGCGGTACACTGCCACCCAGAAGCGGCACGACCGAACCGAGGGAGACGACATGGCCGACCGGCAGTACTGGATTCTGGTGAGCTCGCCCGACAATTTTGCGCAAACGAAGGCTCGCGGCTTCACCGTGCAGGGGATGAAATCTCGCCATCGCAAGAAGGCCGAGCAAATGAAACCCGGCGACAAGCTGATCTTCTACCTCACCGGCAAGAAGATGTTCGCGGCGACGGCGACAGTCACCAGCGAGTATTTCGAGGGCGACGACCTGATCTGGACCAGCAAGAACACGAAACGCGATGGCTCTCCGGAGAATTACCCGTTTCGTGTCGAGATCGAGCCGGAGCTGGTCGCCAACGAGGAGGCGTGGATCGACGCGGAGCCTGTGGCCCGCCAGATGATCCACGCCAGCAAGTGGCCTGAGAAGAACTGGACGCTGGCGTTCCAGGGCAACGTTCACAACGTGCCGGCCGAGGACTACGCGTTGATTCATGGGTTGCTGGAGAAGTCGATCGCGGCGCACGAGAACGACTGGCTCGTGCTGTGGAAGG
>CBFGTW010000033.1:0-32780 GCA_965651855.1 uncultured Verrucomicrobiales bacterium | reverse complement strand
TTCGTCCGCGCGGTCCGCCTGGAAATACAGATTTCCGAGGACGAAGATCATCGCCGGGCTGATCTCGGCCGGCGGCTTCTCCGGATCCGTGGGTGCCTCCGTTTCCTTGATGAAGCGGACGATGTCCTGCTCCGCGCCACGGAAATCGCCCGCTTCGAACTTCTCGCGGACGGTGACGTGCAAGGCCTGCTCCTCCGGGCTCACCTTCGGCTCGACCTCGGAATGGATGCCGTAGCTGCCGACGAATTCCTTCACGAACTGCGGGTCACGGAACAAGTTCGTCGGCGGGATGATGCGCTGTGCCTCCGCCGCGAGCGGTGCCAAACACGACAAGGCGAACCATAACTTTCGGGAGATCATGCGTCTCAATTCTTTTTCACTTCGAAGTTGAACGGAACAAGGCACGTCGCGCGGACCTTGCGGCCGCCCTTGGTGCCGGGCTTGAATTTCCATTTGTTCACCGCGTTGAGCGCGGCCTTGTCCAAGTCGCGATGACCGGACGACTGCTTGATCTTCGTGGCGGCGATCCGGCCGGTGGCGTCGATGGTGCAGCTCACAAGCACGCGCCCGCCGATGCCCTTGCTGAGCAGCGCGCTCGGGTAGGCCGGCGGCAGCTTGCTGACCGGCGTCGGCGGCGCGTCGAGATCCGAGGAAAAAAGGTCGTCCCCGCCTTTCATGGCGAACTTCGGGATCTCCATGACGAAGCCGCCGCCGGTGCCTGTGGCGAGGTCGCCGAGTTCCATTCCGAGATCGAGGTCGGTGGCTTCCTCGACCATTTCCTCCGGCTCGGGCTCTTCCTCGATTTCCTCCGGCGGCTCCTCCATGTCGAAGTCGAGATCCTCCGGCGGCTCGATTGTCAGCTCGGGCGGCGGCGCGGAGGTCGAGGCCAAGGTTTCCGCGAGCTTCTGCGTCAATGGAATGGCGAGGAACACGCCGATGGTCGCGACGACGCCGCCGATCACCGCGAACACGCCGGTGAACTTGCCGCGAGGCGGGCGGTATACGTGACGGGCCATCGACTACTTCGTGGAAACGGAAACCCGGTCCTTCATCGCGCCGGCGAGCAAGGCCTGGCCGTGCACCTGCTGGACGAGGCCGTGGGTGGCGTCCTTGTCGCCCTGGATGATCACCGGCATGTCCGGCGTCTCGGTGATGAGCGGCTTGATCTTTCCGACCACGCCCTGCACGCCGATGCTTTCGCCGCCGTAGAAGACCTTGTCCTCCGAGGTGACCGCCAGGAGAATCGAGTTCTTCTCGAGCGCGCTCGCGCCGCTGACATCCGGCTTGTTCACCGTGACGCCGGTCTCCTCGACGAAGACGGTGGAGACAATGAAGAAGATGAGCAGGATGAAAATGCAATCGATCATCGAGGAGAGATCGATGTGCACCTCTTCCTCGGCTTCGCTTCCGAGATTTCTTCCGAACATATGAGAAAATTCAGACTTGGGTTCCGCGCTTGAAGCGGGTGGTGAGGATCAGGCTTTCGAGCCGCACGAGCGCGGCGTCGATGCCGTTGCGCTTCGACTTCACGATCAGCGCGATGAACAGGCCGGGCAGGGCGATGGTGAGGCCGGTCTGGGTGGTGATGAGCGCCTCCTGCATCCCGTCCGCGACGCGCTGCATGCCGGCGGGGCCCTTTCCCTGCGAGAGCCCCGCGAACATCGCGAGCATGCCCATCACGGTGCCGAGCAGCCCGGCCAGCGGGGCGGCGGCGACCAGCGTGTTGAGCACCAGCAGTCGGCGGTCGATGGCGGAGAGGACGTTGAGCCGGACTTCGTCGAAGCGCCGGCCGACCGTCTTGATCGTGAGCCGCGGGCCGTGGAGCACATATCTCAACGCCTCGCCCATCCGGCCGGGCGCGCTTTCCGGATCGTCGATCCAGCGCTTCCACTCCGCCGACTGCCTGTCGTTGAGATTCCCCTTCGAGACGTAGGCGAGCGCGGCGAAGGCGGTGGCGTAGAGCAGACAGGCCACGCCGCCGAGCATATACATGATGGTCCCGCCGGTGAGGAACAGCTCCCAGCCATCCCGGGCGATCGAGGTCGGGTTCATCGGCTCAGGCGGGGTTCGGGCTCAGCTCGAGGTCTTCGTCCGCCTCTTCGTGCGCTTCGGCGGGGGCATTGCGCTCGCGTTCGGTCGTTCCATTGACCAAGGCGATCGCGACCGCCTCGATCTCGGAGAACTTCGCCTTCACGAAGCTCTTCATCAGTCCGTGGAGGACGAGCACGGGAATGGCGACGACGAGGCCCTCGGCGGTGGTGATGAGCGCTTCGGAGATGCCGGCTGAGAAAGCCTTCGCATTGCCTGTTCCATAAAGCGCCATCGCCTTGAAGGTCTTGATGATGCCAAGCACGGTGCCGAGCAGGCCCATGAGCGGCGCGGCGGCAGCGGTGAGGGCGAGGAATGGCAGAAAGCGCTCGAGCCGTGGCTTGATGGTGACGAGTTTCTCGAACAGCGCCTCCTCGAGCACGCGGCGCTTTTCGTGGAATTTCTCCACACCGGTCCGGACCAAATCGCCGGCCGCACCGGGAATGATGGCCGCGGTTCTGACCGCCGCGGCTTGGTTTCCGGCGAGCAGTTCGTCGAGGATCGTGTTGAGCGTGCGCCTCGAGGGCACCGGAAAACGCGAAACCTCGAAGACCTTGAACGCCGCGATGAGGAGCGAGATCGCACCGAGTGTGAGAATGGCGTGTCCCACCACGCCGCCCTTCTTGATGGTGTCCAACAGCGACTCGCGCGCGGCCGCGACTTCGAGAGCCTTGCCCATCGTCCCGTCGAAGGGCAGCGCACCCCCGCCCGATTCAATGGCGGATGCGATTTCCGCGCCCGGGTCCTTCAGGGCCACCACGGTTGGAAGCTCGGTGCCGGTGGCGGCGAATGTCGCGACACCTTCGAAATTGCCGCCGTCCTCCGCGAAGTAGACCGAGGGCCCGAGCACGAGCAGCCGCCCTTCCACCGCTTGGCTGCCGTTCTTCAGCGCCTTGCCTTCGAACCGATGTCCGCCGGCGACGGAGCCGAGCCGCTCGATCCCCAGCTCCAGAACTTTCGTCCGCTCGACCAGCTCCGCCTGCGGATCGTCCGCGGACGAGGCGGCCTTCTGGTCGTGCGCCTCAATCGTCTCCAGATAGAGCTGGTTTTCCGCCGGGTGCAGGCGGGTGACGAGCGCCTTGGAATACTGGTTGAGAATGCCGGACGCGTAGTTGAAATCCGTGCGCCGCGCCTCGATCTCGCGCTCGAGACTCGCGGCGCGGGCTTTCCTTTGCTCTTCCTCGCGATCGAGCGCACGGAGTTCCTTGGCGAGGGCGAGCGCCTCGTCGTCGAGGCGGTTGATGTCGCGGTAGAGCGAGCGACGCAACTCGGCGTATTCGCGCTGCGTTTGTTGCAACTCCGCCGCCGCCTTCTGCAAGTCGGCGCGGGCAGCGTCGACCGGAGATTGCGCCGCGGCGAAGGGCGCCCACGCAACTGTTAGAATTGCGGCAATGTTTCGGAAAGTCATGGAAGTTCGACGGGGAGATTGACGAAAGCGGCGTCGGCGTCGCCGGTGGTGGTGGCGATCAGGCGCGTGATCTCCGGGGCCAGCTCCGGTCGCGGGGTGAAAGTCCAGCCGTCGGCTCCGGGCTTGCCGACGAGAGCGAAACTACCGTCTTCGTTCACCGCATAAGCCGCGGCGAGGCCGAAATAGACGACCTGCATGTTGAATTCGCGGCCCGATGCGTCGGTCTTCAGCTCTGGCCGGACGTGAACGGTCTGCTGGAATTTCTCCGCTTCGCCCAAGAGGTTGATGACGTTGAGCAAGCGCTTCGAAACGTTCTCGCCACGCTTGTCCTCGGGCAGCGCCAAGTCGCGCTCCAGGTCCTCGATGCCCTGCGCCACCTTCGGCTCGTCACGGAGCGGCGCGGGAAATACCGAAAGCTTCGCGGCGAGATTCTCCTCGAGCCGCCGGACGATGCCGGTCAGCTCGTCCTTCGCAGCGGCGAGACGATCGCGCTCCGCGACTTTTCCGAGGCTCTCCTTGTCCGCGCCTTCCTTGCGCGTCCTGGCCGCGGCGATCTGCTCCTTCAGGTCCGCGATTTCCTTCTCGAGACCTTCGCGATAGTTCGCGAGCACCTCCTGGTCGCGCGACCATTCGTTTTCCTCGGACTGGATCTTGCGCATGGTTTCCACCCACTCCGAGATCGTGGCGCGCAGCTCCTCGGTGGGCGTGACGGCCGCCTCTTGGGCGGAAACGGAAGCCGCGGCGACGAGCGACGCGGCGGTGACGATGGTGACAAAGCGCATGACGTGCAACTGCGACAAAGAAAGAGGGGCCGCCGGACTTTGCCGACGGCCCCCGTGTGACGGTTTCGTCAAGTCAGGCGTTTATTCGAGGCCGTCGACCTGCAAGCGGTAGAACTGCTTGTCGGCCGGAACGCCGTCGATCGTCTCGCTGAGCGTGCCCGCAGGCTCCCAGTCGGCGAGGTCGTCCGACTTCCAGACCGGAAGCTCGAGCGTCACGCTGCCGCCGATCTTTTGTACGATGATTCCCGTACCACGGAGATCCTGGATGGTGTCGGCGGTGTAGAAGCCCTGCGAATCGAGGAGCTGCGAGACCAAGGTCGGCTGCGCGACGTTCTTGTCGAAGCCATAGTCCACGAGCAGGTCCTCGAGGAAGTCGCTCAGGCCGTCGCCGTCGGTGTCGACGAACGCGGGGATCTGTCCGGAACCACCCGTGCCAGGGAAGAAGTCGGCCGTGGTCAGGTAGGTCCAACCTTCCGCCCAGTTGGCGAAACCGAAGGCGCCTTGATAGGGAGCCGAGGTGATGTTGTGACGCTGGACGTCATTGGTCATCTCGACGATCTCGCCACTGGCAGTGAGAATCGCGGCGTTGTAGCCCCAAAGCGGGCTGTCAATCGCCGGCCGCGGGTCGAAGGCATTGCTGCCGGCCACCGGAAGCGCCGCGCCGACGAACTTCAGCTCGGCGTTCGTCGCGAACTCGCGGTTGAGCGCCGTGCCGCCGAAGTCGCCGTCATACATCGCGAACTCGCTGGCCTTGCCGTTGCGCGCCGCGGCCGTCGAAGGCGTCACCCAAGTCGAGCCCGCGAGCTTGAGCAGGCCGGCCGGAGCCACCGAGTTTTCGGTGATCGTGTCGTCGATCCGCATGCCGGTGTCGAAGTTCAGGAACACCGAGTTGTGCACTTGGCCGGTGAAGCGGCTGTTGGCGCGCCACGCGTTGTTCGCGCCGTTGCCGATGAACGTGCCGTTGAAGATCACCGGCTTGGTCGCTTTCGCCGGATCGGTGCCCGGGTCGTTGCTCGTCAGGCCGGAGGTTTCCAAGGCATTGTCCGCGCCCTGGCCTTCGGTGCTCTGGATCGCGATGACGTTCTGCAGCGTGCCTTGGAAGCCTTCGTCGAAGTCGAAGCTGTCGTCCATGCCGTAGACCGACACGAGGTTCCGGCAGTTCACCGTGCCGCCGAACCACTCGAAGGAATCGTCGGTGTTGGAGACCACCTCGACGTTCTCGATGCGCGTGCCGCGGCCGACCGCGCCCATCGTCAGGCCGTTGATCTCGTTGCCTTCGGAGAACTCGTAGCCGCCGAAGCGCACCGAGACATAGCTCAGCACGCCGGAGCTGTCCTCCGGATCGGCCGGCAGCGCGCCGGGGCCGTAGAGGTTGCGGGTTTCCGATGGATCGTTGGCGAAGCCTTCGATGCGCTTTTCATTGATGAAATTCCCGCTGCCGTCCTTGACCGTCAGCGGCGCCCGGCCGAGCAGCACCACGCCGCCCCAGAGCCCGCCGTCGCGGCCGGCCACCGGCATTTCGCCTTCGTGCGGATGACCCGCCGGGAGCCCGTCGCGCTCGGCGATCGTGGTCATGACGATCGGGTAACGATGCGTCCCTTCCGCCACGATCGTGCCACCGCGCGCAACGACGATCGCGCCGAAGCCATCGTTGAGATCTTCGTCACCGCCCATGTAAATCGTGGTGCCGGGATCGATGACGAGCGTCGCTCCGTCTTCCACGAAGAGAACTTCCGGGAGCGTGTAGGTCTGGCTGGCGCTGAGATGAAGCACGCCGGGGCCGTCGCCATAGTCGACCGACGCCATCACGCTGTCGGACGCACTGCCGGGATTCGAGGCGGCCACCAGCTCGCTGATGTTGACCGGCGCTCCGGCGGGGGTGACTTCGTCGTCGGCGAAGAAGCCTTTCTCACTGAGATAGGTCCAGCCGGCGGCCCAGTTCGAGCGACCGAAGGCACCTTGATAAGGCAGCTCCTGAAGATCCTTGCGCTGGACGTCGTCGGTCATTTCCGGAACGTCGGAGACTTTGGAAATGATCGCGCCGTTGTGCGCCCAAAGCGGGCTGTCAATCGCCGGCCGCGGGTCGAAGGCATTGCTGCCGGCCACCGGAAGCGCCGCGCCGACGAACTTCAGCTCGGCGTTCGTCGCGAACTCGCGGTTGAGCGCCGTGCCGCCGAAGTCGCCGTCATACATCGCGAACTCGCTGGCCTTGCCGTTGCGCGCCGCGGCCGTCGAAGGCGTCACCCAAGTCGAGCCCGCGAGCTTGAGCAGGCCGGCCGGAGCCACCGAGTTTTCGGTGATCGTGTCGTCGATCCGCATGCCGGTGTCGAAGTTCAGGAACACCGAGTTGTGCACTTGGCCGGTGAAGCGGCTGTTGGCGCGCCACGCGTTGTTCGCGCCGTTGCCGATGAACGTGCCGTTGAAGATCACCGGCTTGGTCGCTTTCGCCGGATCGGTGCCCGGGTCGTTGCTCGTCAGGCCGGAGGTTTCCAAGGCATTGTCCGCGCCCTGGCCTTCGGTGCTCTGGATCGCGATGACGTTCTGCAGCGTGCCTTGGAAGCCTTCGTCGAAGTCGAAGCTGTCGTCCATGCCGTAGACCGACACGAGGTTCCGGCAGTTCACCGTGCCGCCGAACCACTCGAAGGAATCGTCGGTGTTGGAGACCACCTCGACGTTCTCGATGCGCGTGCCGCGGCCGACCGCGCCCATCGTCAGGCCGTTGATCTCGTTGCCTTCGGAGAACTCGTAGCCGCCGAAGCGCACCGAGACATAGCTCAGCACGCCGGAGCTGTCCTCCGGATCGGCCGGCAGCGCGCCGGGGCCGTAGAGGTTGCGGGTTTCCGATGGATCGTTGGCGAAGCCTTCGATGCGCTTTTCATTGATGAAATTCCCGCTGCCGTCCTTGACCGTCAGCGGCGCCCGGCCGAGCAGCACCACGCCGCCCCAGAGCCCGCCGTCGCGGCCGGCCACCGGCATTTCGCCTTCGTGAGGATGACCCGCCGGGAGCCCATCGCGCTCGGCGATCGTTGTGATGACGATCGGTTCTCGAGCCGTGCCCTCGGCGAAAATCTTGCCGCCGCGGGCGACCACGATGGCGCCGAAGCCGTCGTTGAGATCTTCGTCTCCGCCCATGTAGATCGTGGTGCCGGGCTTGATGACGAGCTGAGCGCCGTCTTCGACGAACAGCACCTCCGGAAGATACCAGTCGTCGCCATCGGTCCGCGGCTCGATGACGAAGACGCCCGGAGGCAGCGGGCCGGCGCCGTCATAGTCGACGTCCGCTTTGATGGCGTCGCTGCTGCCGCCGACGAATGACCCGAGGTGGGCGTTGAGATCGAAATTTCCGGCCGCGGCGGATGCCGTGAAGCCGGCCACCGATGCAAGGAAGGGCAAAGTTGCTTTCAGTTTCATGTGGAATGCAGGTCGTTTGAGACCCGCGCATTCCTTCATGAGTTCCCCGGTGGCTCCCGATCCTTCGGGTTACAGTTTCGCCAGATTCATCAGAAGGCGAACTTGCACGAAAGCGAATAGCTCCGGCCCGGCTTGTAGCGGTCGTAGAGACCGGTGTCGTCGAAGCCCTCGTTCACCCGCTTGATTTCGGAATCGAGGAGATTCCCGATCTTGAACGTCACCACGCCGTCGAGCCCGAACGTCTCGAAGCCCTTTGAAATCACGAAGTCCAGCGTGTGCCGAGGCAGTTCCACCACCGACGGATTGCGCGACGGATCGTTGGCCAGAGCCACGAGATATTGACCGGTATAGTTGTACACCAAGCTCGTCCGCAGCCCCCAATCTTCATGATCGTATCCGAGGATGACGTTGGCGATCTTGTCCGGCTGACCTTCGAACGTCGACTCGAAGGCTATCTCGGAACCGGCGAACGATTTCGTCACTTCCAACAACGAGTCGAGATAGGTGTAGTTCGCCGTCAGGCTCCAGCGGTCGAGGAAGCGCTGCTCGATCTCCAGCTCGATGCCCTGGATGCTGCCGGCGTCGCCGTTCACCCAGGTGATCTCACCGCTCGGCTCGAGCACCTTGACGATCGGGTCGCCGATGTCCTTGTGGAACAGGTTGATCCCGAGCCGCGTGCCCGGCCGCGGGCGGAAGGAATAGCCGAGGTCGATGTTCTGGATCAGCGAGTCCTTCAAGTCCGGGTTTCCCGCGATCTGGTCGCCGCTGGCCTGGTCCTTGGTGAATACCGGGGCGAACTCGTAGAATGTCGGCCGTGCGACCGTGCGGCTCCAAGCGAGCTGCACCGAGTGCCGGGCCTCGTGGCCGAACGGCCGGATCAGCGTGAGTCCGGCGAGCGAGTAGGCGTTCGTCTGCTCGCCGCGTTCGCGCACGTTCTCGTTCGCGTCGAGGAGCTCGAAGTAGCGCGTCTCCGACTCGTGGCGCACCCCGCCGGCGATCTCCCACTTGTTCAGGAACAGGCTGCCCATGGCGAAGCCGCTATCCACCTCCGTGCCGGCGTTGACGTTCCGCTCGGTGAACCCGCGGTTCGTGAAGTCCTCGTAACGCGGCCGCGTCTGGTCGGAGAAACTTCCGCTGAAGCGGTCGGTGCCGTCGGGAAAGCGATTCGAGTTCGCCCGGCGCGCGTCTTCGATCCCCTGTCCGCCGCGGTCGCCGGCGTCGAGATAGCGGTTTTGGTTCACCTGCGAGGGCACGCGGTAGATGAGCAGTTTCCCCCGCACCTCGCGCTCCTTCTCAAGCCGTGCGCCGCCGAAGCTGAACTCGAAGCGATCGTCTCCGGCATCGGAAAAATACCACGGCAGGGTGAGCGAGGCGTTCACATCCGTGGCGTGCTCTTCCGTGCGGAGCGCTTCGCGGAAACTCTCGACCTCCGGCGGCACGAGCGAGAGCACGTCCGCGGCGGTGTCCACGATGCCGCGCTCGGGTTCGTAGATCTCGGGGAGCCGGACGTTGATGAAATTCGGCGGCGCGTTGGGATTCGGCATCCGCACGATGCGCATCATGTCCTTGATCCGCGGGTCGGTGAAATCGAGCTGGCTGTAGTAATAGGTGCTCGTGTGCGGCCGGTCCTCGATCGAACGCGATTTGGCCAAGGCCCAGTCGAATCTCGGCCCGCGGTCTTTTTCTCCGAAGCGGTGGGTGCCGGAAATTTGGTTCATCTCCAGATCCCGCACCAGCGGCTCGATCTGATCGAACCCGCGGTAGACCGCATAAGCCGCTCCGAAAGGTCCGCTCGCCGATGGCTGCAATTTCGAGACCAGCCGCATCTTGCCGTCCACCATCTGCAGCTCGGCGGTGTTTGGCGTTTTCACCCGGCTCGCTTGGTTCACCGTGTCCTGCGCGGAGTGATTCTTGAAGAACGTGTAGCCGATCTCGTGCTGGTCGCCGAATTTCAGGCCGGTGCCGAAGAGCGCGCCCCAGTCGACGCGGCGGGTGAAGGCGTCGTATTGATACTCGCGGCGGTTGGCCCCCGCGCCGGAATCGAAGTTTCGTCCCACTTGGTAGCCGAGGATCGCTTCGTCGCCGGCCTCGTGGGAAAAGGCGACGACCGCCCCGAGCTTCACGCCCTCCGACAACTCGAACGTCCGGCCGAGCGTGATTTCCATCGAATCCTCGATGGCGTCCGCCTTGCCCTCGGTCGCGCGGAAGCCCTGCGAAGCGTGCACCGCTTCCATCAGCGCCTTGCGCTCCGCAGTCGTCGCGCCACCACCAGTCGGCGTGAGGATACCGAAGTTCGCGTCCGGCAATGCGCCGTCGTTGGTCCTTCCCCAGAATCCGAGATCCCGCCCGCCGATGGTCAGGAAGCGGTCGCCGTCCAAGAGATTGCTCCGGATTTCCTGGCCGTACTTGAACTCGACGATCGGCTCGTCGGGAAAGCGCAAGGTCTGGATCGCGACCAAACCGCCGGCGAATTCCGCGGGCAGCCGCGGCAGAAAGGTCTTGTTGATGGCGATCGACTCGAGGAGATGCGACGGGAAGAGGTCGAGCTGCACGGCTTTGCGCGACGGGTCGGCGCTGGAGATCAGCGAGCCGTTGACGGTGGTGTTCGAGTAGCGGTCGCCGAGGCCGCGGATGACCGCGTATTTGCCACCGACGATGTTGGCGCCGGAGATCTTGGAAACAGCGCCCGCCGCGTCGCTCACCGCTGCTTTGGAAAACTCCTCTTTGCTGATGCCGGCGGCGATGTTCGGCACGACCTGCAAGTCGAGGAACAAGTCGCCCGCGCCCTCGCCCTGGTATTCGCCGACGACGGTTTCCTCTTCGAGCATGTACTCGGCGCTCGCGTCGTCCTCGGGCCTCGCGCGCAGGCCGAAACGCGCTTCGGCCGGCTGGCCTTCGAGGGTGGTGACCACCGAGTTCTCGGAAAAGTAGCCGAGTTTGTTGGCCTCGAGCGTGTAGCTGCCGGGCGCGAGTCCTTCCATGCGGAAACAGCCGGCGGCATCGGCCTCGACGGTGCGGCCGGTGCCGAGAATCTCGACGATCGCACCCCCGATGGCGTTGAGGGTGGTGGCGTCCGAAACTTCGCCGGTGATGACGCAATTTCCCACCGCGTCCGCGATGCCGGGAATGGCGCCGCCGTTGTTCTCGAGAGGCACGACCGGGATGCCGTCGGGCGGTGGGAGCGGAGCATCCTCGTCGGCCAGCCAAGGTTTCTCCGGGGCATTTTCCGGTGCGCGTTCCATCAACGGCGCGGACGGCCGCCAGATGAATGGCGCCTCCGGATGCGGCCGACCCGGCGCGAGGAACGCCGGACTCATCGCCGGCGGCAGCGGCTCGGCGCGAACCAGCCCCGGCGGAAGAGGCAGCGCGACCGCGACGAGCACCGATGCGATGCGCCGGCACCAGCCCGGTGAACCGCCAAGGGCTGCCGCAGGCCCGCGGCTCGGGATCGGGCGGTGGGAAGCGACGCGGGGGACCATGGCAAGCGGGCACCGCCGCGGTGCTGCTTGCGGCGGAGCCCGCGTGGTACGGCCGCCACCCCGCTGTCAGAAGGGGCGCTTGGTGACGGAATCGTGACGCTCCGCCCGGGCGAATGTGTCGATGCCGTCGCTTTCGGCGCTCGGTGCTTCACAGGCGGGCCGGCATCACCGCCGTCCGGTGCCGCGGCAGCCGCAAAGAAAGCGCGCCCGTCGCCAGCAGCAACAACGTCGAAGCCAGCAGGCAGGTCGCCAAACCGCCCATCGAGCCACTGCGCACGCCGACCTGATAGAGCCACCCGGAAAGCACGGTGCCGCCGAGCCGGCCACAGGCGTTCGCCATGTAGTAGATGCCGACGTTCAGCGCGACCTTGTCGTGCTCGGCATAGTCGAGGATGAGGAACGAATGGACCGCGGAGTTCAGCGCGAACACGACGCCGAAGATGACGAGACCGCCGGTCACGGCGAACGCCGGATTCCTCTCCGACACCAACAAAGCGGCCGCGATCGCCGCCGGAATCGCCGCGAGGACGAAGGCGAGCTTGGTGGCCGTCGCGCTCGTCGGGTCCGCCTTCGCTCGCATCAGCAGCGGCGCGGAAGCCTGCACCGCGCCATAGCCGATCACCCACAGCGCCATGAAGCCGCCGGCCTGCCAGAACTCCCAGCCGAGTACCGACGAAAGAAACACCGGCAGGGCCACGACGAACCACACATCCCGCGCGCCGAAGAGGAACACCCGCGCGACCGACAAGGTGTTGACCGCGCGGTTCTTCGACAGCAAATGGCTAAACTTCGCTTTCTTGTTCGCCTTACCGAGATCGTCACGAAGCAACAACGCCGCGAGCAGCAGCGCGGCGCCGACCACCGCCGCGATGGTCCACACCGAGGCGCGGAAACCGATCAGCGACAGCAGCAGCCCGCCGAGGAAAAACCCGACGCCCTTGAGCGCGTTCTTGCTGCCCGTCAGGAGCGCGACCCAGCGGTACAGCCGCCCCTGCACCTCGCCGGCGACGAGTTTCACCGCGCTCTTGCTGCTCATCTTCGTCAGGTCCTTCGCGATGCCGGAGAGCGCCTGCGAGACCATCACATACGCGACCGTGAGGAGACCCGGCGGCATCAGCGCGAGCATCAGGAGCGCCACGATCTGCACCGACAACCCGCCGAACAACGTGCTTTTCAAGCCGAAGCGCGCGGCCAGCCAGCCACCGCAGAGATTGGTGACAATGCCGAAGAATTCGTAGAACAGGAACAGCGAGGCGACTTGGAAGGCGCTGTAGCCGAGCTCGTGGAAATAGAAGAGCACGAGCATCCGGATCGCCCCGTCCGCCAAGGTGTCCGCCCAATACGCCATCGTGACGATGGCGTAGTTCCTGAGAGCGGACGGCGTTTCCACGGATAAAGGATAATGACCACAGATTACACAGATTACACAGATTGAATATTTATATTCTTAATCTGCGAGAATCTGCGCAATCTGCGAAAATTCGATCAATCCAATGAGACGGCCACCTTCCTCGCCAGTTCCGCATAGCGGTTGGCGTATCCCCACTCGTTGTCGTACCAGGCGAGGATTTTCACTTGGGTGCCGTTGGTGACCATCGTCGAGGGGGCGTCGATGATGGACGAGCGGGGGTCGTCGCGGTAGTCGATGGAAACCAGCGGCCGCTCCTCGTAGCCGAGGATGCCTGCCAGCGGACCTTCCGCCGCGGCCTTGAGCAATGCGTTGATCTCCTCGACCGAGGTTTCGCGCGCGGCTTCGAAGACGCAGTCGGTGAGCGAGGCGTTGAGCAAGGGCACGCGGACCGCGACGCCGTCGAGCTTGCCGAGCAACTCGGGGAAAATCATGCCGATGGCCGTGGCGGAGCCGGTGGAGGTCGGGATCAGCGAGAGGCTCGAGGCCCGCGCCCGCCGCAGGTCCTTGTGCGGGGTGTCGAGGATCGACTGGGTGTTGGTCATGTCATGGATCGTGGTGATCATGCCATGTTTGATGCCGATGCCCTCGTGGATGACTTTCACCACCGGCGCGAGGCAGTTGGTGGTGCACGAGGCGGCGGTCAGGAGGTGGTGCTCGTCCGGCTGATAGAGATGATCGTTCACGCCCATCACGACGTTCAGCGCACCGGCCTTCACCGGGGCGGCGACGATCACCTTTTTCACGCCGGCCTTGAAGTACGCGTCGAGTTGTTCCGGCGTGCGGAATTTCCCGCTCGCCTCTAGGACGATGTCCACGCCGAGATCGGCCCACGGGACACGGGAAAAGTCCGCGTGACTCGTGTGGCCCAGCGATTTTCCGTCGATGACCACCTGGTCCGTCTCGCCGCGGATGTCGCGTTTCCAGCGGCCGTGGACGGAATCGAACTCGATCAGATGGGCGGAGACTTTCCCGTCGCCGCCGGTCTCGTTCAGGTGGACGAATTCCAGCTCGGGAAAGTCCCAGCCGGCCCGCAGCGCGAGCCGGCCCATGCGGCCGAAGCCGTTGATGCCAATGCGTTTTTTCATGAAACTCCGATCTAACAACAACCCGCCGGACCGCAGCAGGGGGCGGCGCTTGCGCCGCGGGCGGGGATCGCCGGCAGGCCGCAAAGCTCCGGCGCGAGACATTCGGTGTGCTTGTGCGCGAGATTGAGGATCACCGCGTCTTTCGTCTCGTCATGGCCTGCGATCGTGTACTGCGAGATCACGCGGTCCTCGTACTCGATTTCCACCGGGATGTTGTCATCGGGCAGAATCTCGCGCGCCTTTCCCAGGATGCCGGCCATTTTGCCGGTCTCGATCCGGTGATCGTAGTCTTCGCCCACCCAGACCTGGAGCTGGCAGGTGGTCGTGTGGCGGAGTGTTCCGCCGCAATCGAGGAACGTCTTTTCCACCCGGCCCACCTCGGTGATGTGGAAGGAGACGGGAACGGCGGCGCCATCCGGCAGGCGGAGGCGGAAGAACGCGTCGGAGCGCGCGGCGAGCAGATGCTTGAGTTCGTGGAGTGTCATCGGACTTTCGAGGTTCTGGATTTGGACAACCGGGAAAGGAACTGGGTCGGGCGCGGGCAGCAGCTCCGCTCGCGCTCCTCGAGGCGGGCGTCGCGGCGCTCCTCGTCGCCGCGAAACACCTGCGGATCCGCGGGCGGGAACGCGCTCTCCAGATCGCGGAGCAATTTCCGGAACCGCGGCTGCACGCGGTAGTAGATCCACTTGCCGCAGTTCTCGCCCTCGAGCAGGCCCGCCTTGCGGACGATCTGGATGTGGCTGGAAACCGAGGACTGCGGCATCCCGAGGATGTCCGCCAGCTCGCAGACACACAACGGCTGCTCGGCCAACAGCCGGACGATCCGCCAGCGGGTGGCGTCGGCCAAGGCCTTCGAAAATGAAACGAGATCGCTCGTCACGAGGAGATTCGTAACGATGATTCTCGTTGCGTCAAGCGCCGAAAACCGGCGCCCCGAAACGGCGGTGGATCGCGTGCCGCGTTCGGTTGGGAGTTGCATCATTCCATGCCATCGGACTTGGTGGGCGCGGCATGAAAAACGTCATCTCCATCTGGATCGCCACCTGTGTCGCCTGTGCCGCCGCCGGTGAGGAACGCGAGTGGAAATCCGTCACCGGCTCGACGCTCACCGCTACGGCCGTCTCGATGGAAGGCGGCCAGGTACGCCTGAAGCGCCCGGACGGCACGTTTCTCGTGGTGCCGGCGGACAAGCTCAGCAGCGAAGACCAAGCCCACCTGCGGGAGATTTTCCCCAACGATCCCGGCACGGGACAAACCATCACCGAGGGCCTGCCCCACCCGGTCGGCGAAGTCGTCGGGCCGATCGAGGCCGGCGGCGGCTCCACTTGTTTTCTCTACATCCCGACCACCCTGCGCGAGGGCCGCAAGGCCCCGCTCCTCCACTTCAATGGCTCCGGCGGCGGAAACGCGGACACGGTTTCCAAGCACATCGAGGGCGCGGAACTCAACGGCTGGATCGTCGTCGCCAACGTCGAGTCCCGCAACGGGCCGGGCCATCCGGAGGAAAACCACGAGCACGCGAAGAACACTGTCGGACACGTGATCGAGACCCTGCCCGTGGACCCGGAGCGCGTCTACTTCACCGGCGGCTCCGGTGGCGGGGCGATGTCGTTCTACAACGCGGCACGGATCAAGTCCGCGGGCGCCATGCCGCACATCGGCTACATTCCCGGATCGCCGCCAAAGTCCGGGCACTTCTTCGTCATCAGCGGCACCAACGACTACAACCGCTACGCCTCGGCGTCCGCCGTGGACTCGATCGGCAAAACCGCCATCCACCGCTTTTTCGTCGGCCCGCATCACGAGGGACCGGTCTGGCTGTGCACCGAGGGCATGGTTTGGCTCAACGCCCAATTCCTCATCAAGAACCGCCGCAACTCGCAGTACGACGACGAGCGGGTCGACTTCGAAGCCGCCGTGCTCGAGTGGTGCGGGAAACTGGTGGAGAGCGAACCGCACCGTGCCTTCTACTGGTGCGACTTCCTCAAGAACGAGTTCGAGGTTTCCCCGCCGAACCGGGCGCGGTGCGAGGCCCTTCACGCGACCCTCTCCGCCGATCCGGACAACGCCGCTTACGTCAAGGGGCTCGCGGAGATCTCGGACTTCAGCAAGCGGCACTACACCGGCTTCGCGGGCGCGCAATTCGAGCACACCACGCCCAAGATCGAAAAAGCCGCCGAAAAGCTGGCGACCACCTTCGCTGGCGTCCCGGAGATCGAGGAGATCGCTCGCGCGCTCGGCAAGCCGACCTGCGGCAGGTGAGCGCGGATTCCGCTTCTCCGGGTCAGCCGCGTTTCCGCTCGAGGAGCACGAGCATCAGGAACGAGAGGAACAGATTCAGTTCCTCGCGCGGAGTGAGGTCGCCGAGCTTCTCGATCTTGAAGCGGCCTTCCCAGAACGCGGGCTGCTTGGTCAGACGCATGGCGGGTGTGCCGTCGGCGCGGGCGGCGAGGTAGCGCGGGTGGAAGAGGTAACCGCTGAGCATGCCGAGGATCGGGATCTCGCCCAGCACCGCGTCAGCGATCTTGGCGCCGGCATTTTCCTCGCGGATGGAAAAGTCGGGCGCGTCGTGATTCGGATTGAAGACCTCATAGTGTGCGCGCCAGAGCGACCGCCAACCGCGGCGACCGACGCTGCCGATGGCGCCACCGTGGGCGTCGGTGGCGTGGTAGCGGGCGGACCAGTCGATGACCTTGTTCGCCTTGATCTCGGCCAGCACGGTCGAGCGCGAGCTGTCGGTCCAGATTTCCACGTGCTCGCGGAATTTCAGGAGCTTCTGCTTCGTGTAGAGAATCGTGCGGCCGCTGGCGTCGGTGACGGTGGCCTGGCTGGCGAGGGCGAGGATCTTGAACGACAGCGTGAGCGGGTATTGGAGGCCTTCGAGCTGGCGGGCGATGTCGTCTTTCGGCGGAGCCGCCGGCATGGCGGGAGGTGAATAGGGATTGTCCATGGTTGAAGAGGGGTTCAGACCGGCACGTGCAGTCCCTCGGCTTCGGCGAGGGCGCGCTGGCGGTCGTCGAAGGTGAGGAAACCCTCCATCCCGAGGTGAATGGCGGTGGCGACGTGCAGGATGTCCGCGAGGCGGTGACCGTGGGTCGCGGTATGGGTGGCGCTGAGGCGTTCGGCGATCTGATGGACGTCCGGCCAATCGACCGGCCGGACTTGGAGCACGCCGTGGGCGAGATCCGACTGGAGGTCGCGCAACATGCCGGCGGCCTCACGTTCCCCGAGGCCCTTGGTCCGGTCCTGCCGGTGAAGACGCACCTGCAGCCGCGTCGACTGGCGGAACTCCAGCAGCAGAAGGGAGGACGCAGGCACCGGACCCGTCCTGCGGTCCATCCACGCGATCACCCGCGGCGTGAAAATCTGCTTCCGGTAAAGCGAGCAGAGAAACGAGGTGTCCGGGAAGCAATCCATCCGCCTCAGCCTTCCTCCCCTTCGAGTTCGTATTCCCGCATCGCCTTCACCTCCTCGGCGGAAAAGCAGCGGTCGCCCCAGAGCTCGTTGAGACGCGCGCGGATATCCGGCTTCACCAGCGGCGGATGCTCCGAAACGGCAGCGCCCGTGGCAGGCGAGAGCAGGGCGACGGGCTTGCCGCGTTTCACGATCTGGATCGTCTCGCCCTCCGCCAGCCAAGCTTCGAGCGATGCGAAATCATTGCGCAGGTCCCGAACGGTCGCGGTCTTCATGTGGACATATTTCGTCCACGCCGCACCTAGGTCAAGATCGGGCTTTTTCCGGGCGCTCAATAGCTGCGGCCCCAGATGGCGCGGGAGCGGGTCGGCTTTCCGGTGAGGATGCAGGGGGCTTCCGGCTCGTCCTGTTGGTCGAGCGGCAGGCAGCGGATGGTGATCTTGTGCTGCTTGGAAAGCTGGTCCTCTTCCTCCGGCGAACCGGCCCACGGGGTGACGAGCCAGCCGGGGTTTTCCTGCGCCCAGTGGGCGTGGAAGGCCGCGATGTCCGTGCAGGCGCTGGTATTCTCGTCCCGGAACGCGGTGGCGCGGGCCAGCAGGCTGTCGTGCACGCCGGCGAGGATCGAGGCGGCGCGCTCGATGAACTCCTCGGCCTGGGGAAACTCCTTCTCGCCGAACGCGCGGTCGCGGCGCTGGACGCAGATTTTCCCGCTCTCAAGGTCACGCGGGCCGATCTCGATCCGGATCGGCGCGCCCTTCTTGATCCACTCCCATTTCTTCACGCCGCCGCCGAGGTCGCGCGCGTCGATGTGGACGCGCAGCGGCTCGCCGTGGAAACGCTGGGCGCGGAGCTTCTCCGCGAGGGCTTGGCAGGCATCGAGCACCGCTTGCTTCGTGTCCTCCTTCGGCGTAACCGGCAGGATGACGATCTGCTGCGGCGCGACGCGCGGGGGCAGGATCAGTCCATCGTCGTCGGAGTGCGCCATGATCAGCGTGCCGATCAGGCGGGTGGAAACGCCCCAAGAAGTGGTGTGCGCGTGCTCGATCTGGCCGTCACGGCCGGTGAAGGAAATGTCCTGCGCCTTCGAGAAATTCTGGCCGAGGTAGTGCGAGGTGCCGGCTTGGATCGCCTTCCGGTCCTGCACCATCGCCTCGACGGTCAGCGTCATGTCCGCGCCGGGGAAGCGCTCGTTTTCCGTCTTCTCCCCGGGGATCACCGGGATGGCGAGGTGGTCACGGAGGAACTCCTCGTAGAGCCGGTGGATCATCCGGGTCTCGTCGATCGCCTCCACCTTCGTCTCGTGCGCGGTGTGGCCTTCCTGCCAGAGGAATTCCGCGGTCCGCAGGAACAGCCGGGGCCGCATTTCCCAGCGCATCACGTTCGCCCACTGGTTGATGAGCAACGGCAGGTCGCGGTAGCTCTGCACCCAGCGCGCGAAGGCCGCACCGATGATCGTCTCGGAGGTCGGGCGGATGACATACGGCTCGGCCAACTCGCCGGTCGGGATCATTTTCGTTTTCCCGGTCTGCTCGTCCTTCACCGCCTCGAGCCGGTGGTGGGTGACCACCGCGCATTCGGTGGCGAAGCCCTCGGCGTGCTCGGCTTCCTTTTCGAGGTAGGAAAGCGGGATCAGCAGGGGGAAATACGCGTTCTGGTGGCCGGTCGCCTTGAACATCGCGTCGAGCTGCCGCTGGATCAGCTCCCAGATGCCGTAGCCCCACGGCTTGATGACCATGCAGCCGCGGGTCTCCGAATTTTCGGCGAGGTCGGCGGCTTTGATCACCTGCTGGTACCACTCGGGGAAATCCTGGGCGCGGGTGGGCGTGATGGCGGTCTTTTCGGCGGACATGGCGGCGCGCGATGAGAACCACGTGCCGCGGCATTCGACGACGAAAAATTTGCGCTCCGGAGCCGCCCGTCGCAGCGTGCGGAAAATCGCGCTTGGGAGTTTGACAGCCCCAAGCGGAAACTTCTTACTCCCTTTCACGATCATTCAGAAAACCTAGCGAGCATGAGCGAAAACGAAAACCAACCCCCGGCTCCCTCGAAGCAGACTTCGAGCGTGCCGCTGAAGAAAGAAACCGTTCGCGTGACCCTCAAAGCGGCCGACGCGCCTCCGGCCGCGCCTTCCGGCGGTCCGCCTGCCGCGCCCAGCACTCCGACCGCGCCGCCGGCTCCCGCCGCACCTCCGGCACCGTCCGCGCCAGCCGTGAAGCCGCCCACGCCCGGTGGCGCTCCGACTTCGCCGCCCGCGCCCTCCGCCACCACCGGCGGTCCGCGCCCGCCCGCTCCGGCCCCGACCATTCCGCTGCGCTCCGCCGGCGGTGGTGGCGCCGTGCCAGCCCCGGCTCCGACGATCAAGCTCGCGACCTCCGCCGCACCGATCGGCGGCGCCGCCAGCCCGGGACTGCCGAAGGCCACCGTGCCGCTCTCCTCGCCGACCCAGCCGATGACCTCGCGGCCGCCGGTTTCCTCCACCGCCTTCGCCGATGACGAAGAGGAAGAAGAAGAAACCACCGACGGCTTGGCCACCGCCCTCTCGGTGGTCGGCTTCATTGCCGCGCTCGTCGTCCTCGTGGCCCAGATCATGGTCGCGAACCAGTGGACGGACGGCGAACTGTCCCGCCTGTTCTGATCGTTTCCACCCCCACTTCACACGCACATGATTCTTCCGATCATCAACATCCTCCTCGGCGCTCTGGTGCTTTTCCTCGCCTTCTCCGCGAGCAACCTGCCCGTCTGAGCCCAGCCGAACTCCAAGGCCTTTCCGAGAGCCGCTCCGCCACCCGGCGGTGCGGCTCTTGACGTCCATGGGGGTCGCATCCAGATTCCGCCCATGCCTCTGACACTCACCGACTCGAATTTCCAAAGCGAAGTGCTCGATTCCGACCAGCCGGTGCTGGTGGACTTCTGGGCGGAATGGTGCGGCCCGTGCAAGATGATCGGGCCGGTGCTCGACCAAGTGGCCTCCGAAGTCGAAGGCCAGGCGAAGGTCGGCAAGGTCAATGTCGACGACGCCCGCGACCTCGCGGTGAAATACAATGTCCGCTCGATCCCGCTGCTGCTGTTCTTCAAGAACGGCGAGGTCAAGGACCAGATCGTCGGCGCCAGCGTCACCAAAGACCAACTCAAGAGCAAGCTGCTCGCCCTCGCCTGAGGCGCAGCGCGGAGCGCAAACCCGCACAATTTCAGGGAAGCCGGCCCGGTTCACGCCGTGGCCGGCTTTCGCTTTTCCTGTCGGGAAGCTCGACGAGTCTGCGACCCCCGCCGCTTGACACCATTGCACCACTGCACCACTCTAGCGCTGTGCACCGACTCACGGTAACGCTGGATGACGAGCTGTATGCCATGGCGCGCAGCCACGCCATCGCCACGAGAACCTCGCTCAGCAGGGCCATCGGCGACCTGTTGCGCCGGCGGCAGATGCCGGCGGCCGGTCCTTCCGATGCGGTCGGCAGCGAGGCGGATTCGTATTTCGACCCCGAGCTCGGGATCCGGGTGAGCCGCTCGTCCCGTCCGATCGCCGAAGGGGAAATCCAGCGGTCCCTGAACGACGAGGACGCCCGTCAACTGGAACGAATGGGCTTGGCGGCCGAAGAGATCGAACATCGCTTGGAGCCATGACGTGGCTTCTTGATGGAAATGTTCTGGTTGCCATGGTGCTCGCCGACCACCCGCATCATGGACGAGTGCGCCGTTGGCGTCTCGCCACCGCCGGAGAGTCCTTCGCCACCTGTTCTGTCACCGAGGGAACGCTGCTGCGGCTCCACATGCAGTTCGCGCGCGACCGCTCCGCCTCCGCTGCGTGGGCATCCCTCGGTTCCGTTCGCGCCCATCCCAAGCAGGTGTTCTGGGCGGGCGATTTTTCCTACACGGACCTCCCTCCCACCCGCCTCACCGGCCACCGTCAGGTCACCGATTCCTGGCTCGCCGAGCTGGCCCGGCGTCAAGGCGGCAAGCTCGCGACGCTCGACGAAGCCCTCTCCGCGCTCTGGCCGGAGTCCGTGGTGCTGATTCCCGTTTGAGACGTTCCACGCGATGGACAGCGCGAGGAAAAAAGGCGGATGAGCGTCGGCCGGCCCTGGATCACGCCGAGGCCGCTTCCGGGACGGCGAGTTCCTCGAGCAGGCGCCGGTGGATGCCACCGAAGCCGCCGTTGGTGAGGACGGCGATGACGTCGCCGGGCAGAGCCTCGGCTTTCACGCGGGCGAGGATTTCGTCGCAGGTCCCGAGGTACCAGGCCTTGCTCCCGCGCGCGACGATGTCGGCGGCGAGCTTCCGCGGATCGAGGCGGTCGTTTTCCGGAATTTTGTGGAGATCGGGAATGGCCGCGACGACGGCGAAATCCGCGTCCGCGAGCGCCTCCGCGAGTTCGTTCTGGAAGACGGCGCGGCGGGTGGTGTTCGAGCGCGGTTCGAAAAGGATCCAGAGCCGCGACTCCGGGTGGCGCTGGCGCAAACTTTGGACGGCGAGGCGGATGGCGGTCGGGTGGTGCGCGAAGTCGTCGATCACCTTGATGCCGTTCACCTCGCCGCGGAGCTCCTGGCGGCGGGCGACGCCTTCGAAAAGCTCCAGCCCGGCGCGGATCTCGTCCGGGGAAAGCCCTGCGAACGTCGCGGCGGCGGCGGCCATCGCCGCGTTGCGGACGTTGAACTCGCCGGTCATGCGGATCGTGTAGCGCTCGCCGGCGAGGGTGAATGAACTACGGTCGGTCTCGTACTTCGGCGATTCGATCCGCAGGTCGGAGTCCGCGCCAAAGCCGATGGTGGTGACCGGGCACGGGGCCTTGTCCACCACGTCCCGGCAGTTCGCCTCGTCGCCGTTGGCGAAAACCCGGCCGCCGCGGGGGACGATGTTCACCAGCCGGCGGAAGCTCAGCTTGATCTCGTCGAGGTTGTTGTAGATGTCCGCGTGGTCGAACTCGATGTTGTTGATGACCACGCACTCCGGCAGGTAGTGGACGAACTTCGAGCGTTTGTCGAAGAACGCGGTGTCGTATTCGTCGCCCTCGAGGACGTTGAAGTCCGAGTCAGTGAAATGCGCGCCGCAGCCGAGGTTTTTCGGCAGGCCGCCGATCATGAAGCCGGGGTCGCGGCCGGCGTGGCGGAGCAGCCACGCGAGCATCGAGGAGGTGGTGGTTTTCCCGTGGGTGCCGGTGACCACGAAGTTCCGTTTGCCGCGGAGGAAGTGCTCTTTCATCACCTCGGGGAGGGATTGGTAGAGCAGCTTGCGGTCGAGCGCGGCCTCGGCCTCCGGGTTGCCCCGGGAAATGGCGTTGCCGATGATGACGACGTCGGCGTCGGCGGGGATGTTCTCCTCGCGGTAGCCTTCGGTGATCTGGATGCCGCGTGAGCGGAGGAAATCCGACATCGGGGGGTAGACGTTCGCGTCCGAGCCGGTGACGGTGAATCCGCGCTCGTGCATGGCGGCGGCCACGGCTCCCATGGCAGTGCCACAGATGCCGGTGAAGTGAAATCGAGTCTTTGACATGAAGTGAGAGATATTCGGTCCGCGGCAGCGGGCGGGGGCGTCAGAACGTCGGGGCCGCCACGGTGGCGCGTGCCCGTTCCTCGATGCGGCGGGTGAGGATGCGGTCGGCGATTTCCGTGACCATTTCCTGGAGCAGCAGCCAGAGGTGCGAGCCTTGGCGGTAGTCGGCTGGAGCGATGTGTTTCACGCGGTTCGCGTGGGTGCAGAGCTGGAAGGACTTGCGGAACGATTTTCCGGAAGGATCGCCCGGGTTGTAGACGGCGATGCCGTGGCCGCCATTGCGGGCCATGACCGTGAAGCACGGCACGTCG
Organism: uncultured Verrucomicrobiales bacterium; assembly: GCA_965651855.1. GTDB lineage: Bacteria > Verrucomicrobiota > Verrucomicrobiia > Verrucomicrobiales > Akkermansiaceae > Luteolibacter. The sequence goes on along the minus strand of CBFGTW010000033.1, from coordinate 9,901 downwards.
GTGGGCCCGTCGCCGACGTAAACCATGTTCTCGAACGGGATCGGCCGCTGCTCGGGCGGCATGTGGTCGTTCACGTCCTGATCATAGCGCAGCATGCCCTTGTTGATACGGAACAGGAACTGCGTCTTGGTCGTGTGGGAAATGACGCGCTTGGGGAAACTGATGCGGCCCTCGCCGTCCTCGCCGAACTCGCAGCCGAACATCGCCTTCACGAACGGCTTGAGCCGCGAGCCGTCGAGCAGCGCCTTCAGGCCGGACGAAATGATGTAGTGCTCGATCTTGATGCCGGCCGCCTCGTGCTCGGGACGCAGCGCCGCCTTCGGCAGCTCCTCGAAAACCTCCGGCAGACCCGGGAAAAAGCTCAGCCCGCCGCCGAGTTCGGTGAGCCGGGCATTCGTCACGTTGTCCATGCCGAGGTAGTCGAGCAGGCACTTCATGTAGGCCAGCTCGCCGTCCCAGCGTTGTTCGTGGACGAGGGCGTTGCAGCGCTTCCAGAACTGCACCGGATCGATGCCGAATTCCGGAAACAACACGTCGTCCTGCATGTAGCTCGGACTCAGCGTCTGGTCGTAGTCGTACACCAGCGCGACGATGTTCTGCGGAGCGGCCATGGCGTGACGGGCAGGCAACCAACGCCCGTGCCGCGCGACAAGGCGAAATCCCTCCGGCACCCGGCGCGCGGGCAGCGCCTCCCGCCGGGCAATGGCGGGACCTTTCCGCAAAATTCCGGTCGCTCAGTCTTCGGCGGGCACGAGCGAGAGCAGGAACGCCACGAGCGCCTCCTGATCGCCGCGCGAATGGCCGTTTTCCTCGTCCACCCAGTGCTCGTGGCCAGCGCCGGTGACCTTCATCGCCACCGCCCGGGGCGAGATCGCGTTCGCCGCGACGACTCGCTCGCGCAGCCGGCGGTCGACGAGCGCCAGCAGGCTGTTCACGGGATCCGGCCGGACGTTCACGAACGAGGTCCCGGGCAGGCCGAGCTGCGATGCCGCGTCCGACCCCACGGCCACGCCGCCGTCGTGGAGGTAAGGCGGCGACCAGGGGAGGCCCGCGAGGCCCTTTACCTTGTACCCGCCGGCGGAGCCGCCGAAGGCGTAGGCGAGCTCTAGAAAATCGGGCGGCAGGTGATCCGTCGGCACCTCGAGAACGCGGGCGTTCTCCGGCACGGGCACCGGGCTGTCCCACGACCACGTGAGCGGCGGGAACACCATGGCATCCCGGAGGTTCGCCAGCGCGCCGGCACGGGAGGGGCTCGCGCCGACCTCCGCCACGGAGAGGATGCGGTGGTTCGTGTAGCCCGGCCCGTCGTGGCAATCGCGGCAGCCGGCGGCGTTGAAAATCTCGGCGCCACGGGCGACTTGCGCGGGGTCGAGCCCGGCCGGCACCGGTGGGACGAGCGTGTTCTGGAAGGCGGAGATGGCGTTGTTCAGCTCCCAGACGCGGCGGCCCGGCTTGCTGATGAACAGGCCGTCCGGCGAGATGAGGGTGCCTTTCGGAAACGTCGGCGTCGGCGCCATCTCGTTGAACCCGGCGACATTCGGCGTGGGATCCACCGCGGCGAAGAACCGCGACGGCCGCTCGTCCGATTCGTAGCGGAACCGCCGGTGGTGCGCGTTCTGCAGGACCACGCCATAGCTGATTTCCTTGTCGATGCCGAACAGATCCCGCGACGCCTCGGCTTGGGACAGGCCGTCGGAATTCAGCGCGTGGACGTTGTTGTTGAGCACGCTCAGGCCGAGGAACGGCCCGACGGCGGCGAAGCCGGTCCAGCCGTACGGGTGGTCGCGCCAAGTGAACGCGTCGGGGATCTGCGTCGGATTCGCCACCAGATCCGCGGTCGAGTCGAAGGTCCCCGGCGGCCACTGGATGAAGACGGTGTCCACCGCGTCCTCGAGCGCCTGCGGGTCGGGGAGGCGCGCCCGGCCGCCGTGGGAGAGTGGAATCTCGCGGCTGCGGCCGGTGACGTAGCTTTCGAGCGAGTCGAGGCCGGCGTTCGCGAAGAGTCCGGCGCTGTTCGGCGCGAGGGCGATCAGGCGGCCGATGTCGAGGTCGAGGTTCGGCGCGCCTTCGACAACGCGGCGGCTTTCATCGTCCCACGTGCTGTGGCAGGCGGCGCAGGTGACGCCTGAAAGGAGGCGTCCGCGGCGGTATTTCATGGTCATGCCCATCGGGGCCCAAGCGCCCTTCGGCACGTCGAGGCCGGTCTCGACCACGGTGCCCTTCGGGATCTCCCGGCCGGCGACGGTGACGGTGCGGCCGGTCTTCACCTTGAGGTTGGAAGTCCCCTCGCCGCGCGCGCCGAGGATGGCCTTCGCGAACTCCCAGCGGGTGAAGGCGCCGCCGAAAATGCCGATGACGTCCGTGACGAAAACCTCGTTCGCGTAGGTCTCGCCGTAGAACGCCTCCCGGCCTTTCACGAGTACCTCGTCGCCAAGCGGCACCGCGCCGTTCGCCGGCGAAAGCGACGGCTCGTCCGCCGCCTCGGCCGCGGTGAGCGAGCGGCCCCAGTGGTCGTAGGCGAGGTGTTCGTTGATCCGGTGCGGGTTCAGCACTTCCGACTCGTCCGGCAGATACGCGTACTCGAACTCGACGAACCAAGCGACGAGCCCGAGCGCGAGGAGAACGGCGAGCGCGACCCAACCGGTTTTGCGACGCCTCCGACGCGGCGTGGTTTTTCCTTCATCTTCAGCCATTCCCGGAGGCACGCGGCGGTTGCTCCGGTGCCGCCGAACATCGGACCCATCCGGGAATCGGTCAAACGAGGTCCGCCAGCGCGTCCTCCAGTTTGCGGAAGCGGAACGGGAATCCATCCGCCTCGAGCGCGGCCGGCACCGCGCGCTCGCTCGCAAGCAGGGCGGTGGCGAACTCGCCGAGCGCGAGCTTCAGCGCGAAGGCCGGCGCGGGAAGAAACGCCGGACGGTGCACGGCCGCGGCGAGCTTGCGGGTGAAGTCGCGGTTCCGCTCGGGCTCGGGCGCGGCGAGGTTCAGCGGGCCGTGGAGACTTTCCGACTCCAGCGCATGGAGGATGGCGGCACGCTGGTCGTCGATGTGAATCCACGGCATCCACTGGCGGCCGGAGCCGAGCTTGCCACCGAGCCCGAGCTTGAAAATCGGGAGCATCCGGCCCAGCGCGCCATGCCCGCGGCCGAGGACGATGCCGGTGCGCAGCAGGACGACGCGCATGCCGAGCGCCTCCGCCTGACGAGCGGCGCTTTCCCAGTCCCGGCAGAGCGCGGCGAGAAAGCCGTCGCCGGCGGCGGCCCGCTCGCGGAGGACCTCGTCGCCGCGGTCGCCGTAGAGGCCGACGGCCGAGCCGTTGATCAGCGTGCGCGGGCGTTCGCTTTCCGGGAGCTGGCGGATCGATTGCACGATGCGGTCGGTGAGATTGACGCGGCTCTCGCGGAAGCGCTGGCGGTTTTTCCGCGTCCAGCGGGTGTCGATCGGCGCGCCGGCGAGATTGATCACCGCGGCGTGGCCGGAAAGGTCGAGCGCGTCGGTTTTCTGCCAACGGTCGACGCCGTCGAGGCTGCCGCCGGAGGAGCGGCTCACGCCGGTCACACGGAACCCACGACCGGCGAGCAGCGGAGCCAAACCCCGGCCGATGAAGCCGGTGACGCCGAGAATCGCGACGCGCGGGTGGTTTTCCATGCCCGAAAATGGCGCGGCTCCCGGAGCGGGCAAGCGCCGGCTTCACCCTATCTGCCAGAGCCGCTTTCCCCCTTTACTTCAAGGACCGGGCGGCATGTCATCGCGGCGATGTTCCGGTTCCGCGTGCTGACGTTCCTGACCCTTGCGGTGAGCCTCCAAGCCCAGGAGCCGGAGGTTCTGCCTCCCGCCGACATCGCGCCGCCGGAGGTCGACATGATCACGCCGGTGCCTGCTCCGGAGATCCCGCTCGGCGCGGCGGAAGACCTGGCGCCGGCACAGCCGAAAACCGCCACCATCGACAACATCGGCGGCGGACGGATGGAAGCGGACCTCCGCGAGGGCTGGGTTCGCTACCACGGCCCCGGCGTGAAAATCACCACCGACACCGGCACCGAGATCTTCTCGGACTCCGCGTACTACGACCGCCAGGCCGGCACCGTCACCCTCGAGGGCAACGTCTCCGTCTACCAAGGCAACATCCTCCAGCGCGGCGATCGCGCGGTCTACTACGAAGAAAGCCGCTCGATCGACCTCGAAGGCCTCCGCGCCTCGGTGGATCCCGTCTTGCTCGAGTCCGGCCGTTTCAGCTTGGAGACCATCGGCGGCGAACCCGTTTACATCGGCCGCGACGCGGGAATCACCACGCACGACGTGGAGGATCCGAACTTCTGGCTCCGCGCCGACGAGACGCGCGTCTACCCGGGCGACCGCATCACTTTCCGCAATCTCCGCGTCTATGCCGGCGATGTGCCGGTTTTCTGGCTGCCCTACCTCAGCCAGCCGCTCGATTCGGAACTCGGCTATCATTTCGTCCCCGGCGCGCGCTCGAACTGGGGGCCTTATCTTCTCAACACCTACGGCATCATGCTCGGCGGCGAGTGGAATCCGGAGACCGGCGAAAACGAGGACGCCTGGCTGCTCTCGCGCTGGAAATTCGACATCCGGGCGCGCCGCGGCATCGGGACCGGCCTGGACTTGGTCGACACCCGCAGCGGCAACGGAAACTACGGCTGGCTGAGTCTCTACTACCTCAACGACCTCGACCCCAGCGTCCGGCGCTCCGGCCTGCCGCGCGGCTTCGTCAACGAGGACCGCTACCGCCTGGAGCTGAAACACCGGCTGCCGCTCGAGTTTCCGGACAACGCCGAGTGGTACCTCGACTCGAACCTCACCTGGCTCAGCGACTCCTATTATCTCGAGGACTTCGAGCCGACGCTCTACCGGAACAACCCGGCGCCGGACAACACCCTCGGGCTGTTCCGCCGCGACGACCGCTCGCTCGTCTCGCTGTTCACCCGCCTGCGCATCAACGACTTCTACCGTTCCGACACGCGGCTGCCGATGTTCGCCTTCGACCTCGCCCGCGGCCCGTTGCTGGGCACGCCGATCCTCCACGAGGGCACGCTTTCCCTCGGCGTGCTGGGCGTGGAAACCGGCGACATCACCCGCAAGAGCCTGATCGAGCCGATCCTCTCGGGAGCGCCGAACTCCACCCGCCTCCTCAACCAGCTCCAAGGCTACGAACGCCAGCTCGTCCAGCGCATCCGCTCGCTGCCGCCCACCGACCCGCGCATCCCCGCGCTGCGCGCGCAGTTGCTCGATACCGGCTTCACGCGCTTCCACACCTACCAGGAACTCTCGCTGCCCGTGACCCTCGGGGGCTGGCTCAACATCGTCCCGCAGCTCGGCATCGGCCACACGCGCTACTGGTCCGTGGACAGCCCGGTGGGCGACGACCACCGCACGCTCTTCCACGCCGGCACCGAGGCCTCGCTGAAGTTTTCCAGGGATTTCGGCAACTACCGCAACCCCGGCTGGGGAATCGACGGGCTGCTCCACGTCATCCAGCCGTACGCGAACTGGTCGCTCGTCTCCACCACCGATCTGGAGGACACGTTCCCGCAGATCGACCGGCTGACCTTCACCACCCGGCCACGGACGCTGTCGCCCGCGCGCTTCACCGCGATCGATTCCCTGGAAAGCTGGAACATCGTGCGGCTCGGCGCCCGCAACCGCCTGCTCACCCACCGCGACGGCCAGAGCTACGAGTGGCTATACGTGAACACCTACATCGATGCCTTCGTCGAGGACCCCGAGTTGAACCGCGACGTTTCCAATCTCTACAACGACGTCACCTGGGCGCCGCTGCCGTGGCTCGAAGTGGACTTGGAAACCCAGTTCCCGGTCGTCAGCAGCGGCTCCGGGTTCAGCGAGTTCGCCAGCCGCGTGCGCTTCCTGCCGCGGCCGGACTTCGAGTTTTCCATCGGTTACCGGCTGCTCGACAACCACCCGGTGTTGTTGGATTCCAGCCGCATCGACCTGGAAGCCTTCGCCCGCCTCAGCGAGAACTGGGGCCTCGGCGTGCGCCAGACCTGGGAACTCGACGACGGTACGCTCGAGGTACAGCAATACACCCTCCATCGCGACCTCGGAAACTGGGTCGCCGGCGTGGGCTTGACCCAGCGCGACAACCGCATCCGCCAGGAATACGGCATCGTTTTCAGCCTCACCCTCAAGGATTTCCCCTCCGTGTCATTGCCATTCAGCATCGATGCCCAATAGTCCCCGCCATGGCCTTGACTCCTGACGAGCTGCTCGACGCCCTCCGCTGGCGCTACGCGACCAAGAAATTCGATCCCTCCCGGCAGATCCCGGCGGAAACCTGGGCCGCGCTGGAGGAATCGCTGGTCCTCACGCCCTCGTCATTCGGACTGCAGCCGTGGCGGTTCCTGGTCATCGAAGACCCGGAAATCCGCCGCCAGCTCCGCGACGTTTCCTGGGGCCAGTCCCAGGTCACCGACGCCTCGCGCTACATTGTCTTCACCGCGCGCACCGCGATCGCGCCGGACGACATTTCCGCGTGGACCGCCCGGCTTTCCGAAGTGCAGGGCACCGACCCGGAGAAACTCGCGCCACTGCGCTCGGTGATCGAGAACTTCGTCGCCGCCATGCCCGAGGCGGCCGTCGGCGCTTGGAACGCCCGCCAGCTTTACATCGCCCTCGGCCAGCTCATGGGGGCGGCCGCCGCGATGGGCATCGACACCTGTCCGATGGAGGGCATCGATCCGGCGGGCTACGACCGCGTGCTCGGCCTGGATGGCAGCGGCTACGCCACGGTGGTCGCCTGCGCCCTCGGCTACCGCGCGGAGGACGACCGCCACGCGACGCTGCCGAAGGCGCGATTCCCACGCGAGCGGGTGGTACGGCGGGTGGCGGCTCAGTAGGCCGTCGCGGCAGGCACCGGCTCCGCCGTCTTGTCCAAACCGAACATCTCGCGGATCTCCTCGTTGAGACGCGCGGCGGATTTCCCCACGGCCTCGAATTCCTTCACCTTGCAGCGGAAGCCCGCGTTCAGCGTGGCCACCGGGCCGGTCGGCGTGTCCACTTCGCCGGCCTCGACGATCAGCCGCTCGCCGAGAAAATCCGCGGCGGCCTCGTCGGACGGAAACTCCAGCGCCTGCGTCAGCCCGCTGTCCCGGGCGATCGAGACCAGCACCGGCTGCTCGGAAACGCGCTTCTTCACCTCCGCCGCGATCTGCTCGCGTTGTTCCTCGCTCAGTTCCGGATTGAGCGGCAGCGGGATGTACGAGCGGGTCGGCAGGTTCTGCTTGTGGTTCCAGATCGCGTAAACGACGCCCGCTCCGGCGATCCCCAGCACGACCACCGCGATCACCGCGGGCACGATCCAACGTTGCATGGCTGGCTTTTATGCGGCATCGGGAGGTCGTCCAAGCTGGAAAATCCCGTCCATGGAATACCCCGCCACCGCCGCCACCGCCAAGACCCTGCCCAACGGGCTGACCCTCATCCTCGATCCCGATCCGGCGGCGCCGGTGGTCAGCGCGCAGGTTTGGGTGGCCACCGGCAGCATGCACGAGGACGAGCACCTCGGCTGCGGGCTCTCGCATTTCCTCGAGCACATGGTCTTCAAGGGAACGCGCGACTACGACGGCGACGCGCTGGCCGACGCGGTGCAGGCCGCCGGCGGGCACTGGAACGCCTACACCACCTTCGACCGCACGGTTTACTACATCGACGGCCCGGCGGACTCGCTCCCGGAATTCCTGAAAATCCTCACCGGCCTGGTGTTCTTCCCGACGCTGCCGGAGTCCGAGTTCGAAAAGGAAAAGGATGTCATCCGTCGCGAGATCGACATGGGCCTCGACGATCCGGACAACGCGTCGACCCGCCTGCTGCTGGCCACCGCCTTCGCGCAGGACCCGCGGCGTCACCCGGTGATCGGCCACCGGCATTTGTTCGACGCGCTGACGTTCGCCGATCTCACCGGTTATCACGAACGGCGCTATTCGCCGGACCGATGCCACCTCGTCATCTCGGGGGACTTCGATGCCGACGCCGCCCGCGAGGCCGTGGCCGCGCTCACCGCCGACCGCCTGCCCCGCGGCGGCCGGGACCCGCTGGTGGCGCTCGATCCGCCGCAGCTCGGGCCGCGCCGGGCACGCGAAACCTTCGCCGTTCCCGCGAGCCGCGTTTCGCTGGCTTGGAAAACCCCGCCGCTCGACCATCCGGACGCGCCGGCCTTCGACGTCCTCGCCGCCATCCTCGGCCGCGGCCGCGCCTCGCTGCTCCACCGCAAGCTCCGCGACGAGCGCGAGCTGGCCCTGGAAATCTCCGCCTTCTCGTGGAACTCGCCGGGTCGCGACGGCCTGCTCGCCGCGAGCGCCGACGCCGAACCGGCGAAACGCGACGCGCTGATCGAGGCCGTGCTCGCGGAGATCGCCAGCGTTTCCTCCGCGGAGCTCAACGGCGACCTCGCGAAGGCGAAACGCCAGATCGCGAGCAGCCAATTCCGCTCGCTCACCACCGCGTCCGGCCGCGCGTCCGATCTCGGGTCGAACTGGCACGAGGCGCGCGACCTCGATTTCACCCGCCGCTACCTCGCCGCCGTCGAGGCGGTCACCGAGGCCGACGTCCATCGCGCTGCCGCCAGCCTCACCGAGAACCGCCTCACGCTCACCGTCCTCGACCCGCTCGACGCCCCGCCGCCGGGCCGCGCGGCGAAAATGCGGCGAGATCGCGAGGAAATCGAGACGCACACCCTGCCCGGCGGGCTGACGTTCACGCTGCTGCCGGACCGCCGTGTCCCGCTCGTCCACTGCCAAGCCGCCGTCCGCGCCGGTCTGCTGTCGGAGTCCGCGGAAACCAACGGCCTGAACCAGCTCCTCGCCGCCGCCCTGCCGAAGGGCACGCGCACCCGCAGCGCCCACGAGCTCGCGCTCACCCTCGAGTCGCTCGGTGCCTCGATCAGCGCGAACACCGGCAACAACGCCCTGCTCGTCCAAGCCGCCGGACTCGCGCCCGACCTTGCCACCATCGCCGATGTTTTCGCCGAGACGATGCTCGCCCCGTCGCTGCCCGGCGACGTCGTCGCCCGCGAGAAAGCCAGCCAGCTCGCCACCCTCGAGGAATCGCTCGCCGATCCGCTGCACGCCGGCTTCCGCGTCCTGCGCGAGACGGTTTTCGGCAAGACCGGCTACGGGCTCGACGCGCTCGGCTCGATCGATTCGCTCCAAGCGCTGGACCGCGAAGCACTGGCCGCCCACCACGCCCGGCATTTCACCGCGGCGAACGTCTCGCTGGTCCTCGCCGGCGACTTCGATCCCGCCGCCGCGCGCGAACTGATCGCGGAGAAATTCGCCGCCATTCCGGATTCGGAGCCTTGGCAGCCGCCCGCCAGCCGTCCCGCGACCGGCGGCTCGCCGGTCGCGCGCCTGCCGAAGAAGCAGGCGGTCCTCGCGATTGGCTTTCCCGGCACGAGCATCCACTCGGACGACCGCCACGCGCTCGCGATGCTCCAGGAATACGCCTCGGACATGGCCGGCCCGCTGTTCACCCGCATTCGCGAGGAACTCGGGCTCGCCTACCAAGTCGGAGCCACCCAGTTCCTCGGCTACGACACCGGCCTGTTCACCTTCTACATGGCCACCACCCCCGAGCAGGCGGACTTGGCCCGCGCCGAGCTGCTATCGGAAATTGGAAAAATCGCCGCCGCCGGCATTCCAGACGACACCTTCGAGCGCGTCCGCGCCACCGTTCTCAGCGGCCTCGCCCTGCGCCAGCAATCGCCCTCCGCCCTCGCCCGTCAGGTCGCCCTCGACGTTCTCTTCGGCCACCCCGCCGACGAACACCGCCACCTCCCGCAAATCTTCGCCGCCCTCACCCCCGTCACCGTCCGCGAAACCGCCACCCGAATCTTCTCCGCCCCCCCCACCATCGCCACCATCCTGCCGGA
>CBFGTW010000032.1:0-33863 GCA_965651855.1 uncultured Verrucomicrobiales bacterium | reverse complement strand
TGAGCGCTCATTTCACGACAAAGCGCCACGGGCCGCCGAGCCGGATGTCCTTGGCGGCGCGCAGCGGCTCGGCGGGGTCCAGTTTGGCGAAACCCGGCCGGGTGTTGGGAGTCGGAGGCAGCCAGAGATAAGTGATGTTCTCCTCGCTGCGATCCACCGAAACGATGCGGTAAATACCCGCGCGGCGGGGTGCCGGCGCGACCCGATCTCCCGGCCTCCAGTCCGCCGCCTCCTCCAGTCCGCCGCGCGAGACGAGAAAGGCGGCGCGCAGCGGCAGGTGGAAGGTCGCCATCACCGAAAGCAGCCCCGCCAAGCCGCAGGCGATCACCCGCGCCTGGGTGCGCGGCTTGCTGTCACCGAGACAGAAGGCACCCGCCCCGATCGCGTAAAGCGCCGCCGGCAGAGCGATCAGAACTTCCGGAACGGCTGCCAGGATCCCCGCGCCAGACAAGAGCGTGAAGATGACGAGCGCCGCGCCCCAGATCCATGGTTCGTACTTCATCTGCCGATGTCCGCCGCTGATCGCGGAAGCAGGTTTTCTCGGGGGGGAGTGCCCGGTGAAACGGCGGATGCCCCTAACTAGCGATCCACTATGGCTTGGCAATGCGGAAAATCATGCCATACCGGTTACATCCAGCTAAAGAATCGTCCGTCTCCCACGGGTGCGCGGGCCGTGCGTTCCGCGCGATTTTCGCGGCTCTTGCCACTTGACCTGCCGGGTCGCCCGGCCTTCCCTCCGCCCGCCATGCTCCGCCAGCTTCTCAAGTCGAAGATGCACCGCGCGATGATCAGCGCCGCGGACGTCGAGTACGAAGGCAGCATCGAGATTCCGGCGGATCTCATGGAGGCCGCGGGCATCTGGGAGGGCGAGAAGGTGCTGGTGGCCTCGATCACCACCGGCAACCGGCTCGAGACCTACGTCCAGGCCGGGCAGGCCGGAACCGGAAAAATCATCATCAACGGCGGCGCGGCGCACCGTATCAAGAAGGGCGAGCGGGTGGCCATCATGGCCTTCGCCCTTTCCGCGGAGCCGGTGGTGCCGCGGAAACTCCTGCTCGACGAGGAGAACCGCATCATTCGTTCCAGCCATTGAGGCGCCGCCACTGTGGCGTTGACCGCTTTCCGGGCGCATGCCAACTTCGCGGCAGATGAAGCATATTCCGGCCCTTTCCGCTGTCGCCGCGCTCGCCTTCACCGGCTGCGAAACGATGAACGCTCCGGTCTCGAGCACGAGCTTCGATCCGCTCGCCGCTCCGGGTGGAGGCAGCCGCGTCACCACGGTGGAGGCCGGACCGGAGTTCCGCGCGGGCCAGTTCGTCCGCGCCACCATGGACAACACCGGGTTCTTCCGCGTGCGCCCGCGCGGCGATGCGGATGCCGACCGGCTGCTCGACCGGGGCACCCAGATGCGCGTGATTTCCACGGATGCCAGCTACGTCCAGGTGGAACTCGACAGCGGCGAGACCGGCTACGTCCCCGCGATCATGGTGGAGGAACCGTCCGCCGCATCCGCCGAAGACGCCCTTCCGCCGTCCGGCGACGAGTTCCAGGTCTATCCGCCGGTGGAGCCGGTGGATCCCAGCGATCCACTGCCGTTCATCGATCCCACGGCGGCCGCGCCCGACGAGGCGATGGAAGACACGCCCGTCCCGCCCGTGGATCCGGACCTCGATCCGGCCAAACCCGCGGCGGAAGAGGAGGGCGATGATGAATTGCCGCCGTCCAGCCCGAGCCCGTTCGGTGACGACGAGCTGCCGCCTTCCAGCGAGTGAGCCGCCCGGTGCGGGTGGCGCGAATCACGCGCGGTACCGTTCGTAGGCGTCGACGATCCGTCCCACCACCGGGTGGCGGACGATGTCATCCCGCGTGAAGCGCTTGAAGGCGATGCCCTCCACGCCTTCGAGCGCGTGTTCCGCTTCGTGCAAGCCGGACCGCACGCCGGGTTTCAAGTCCACCTGCGAGCTGTCGCCGGTGATGACCATCCGGGACTCCTCGCCGAGCCGCGTGAGCGTCATGAACATCTGCTCGCGCGTCGTGTTCTGCGCCTCGTCGAGAATCACGAACGACCGCGACAGCGTCCGGCCGCGCATGAACGCCAGCGGGGCGATCTCGATGGTGCCGTCCTCCAGGTACCGCTGGCCTTCCTCCGGATCGAGCATGTCGTGGATCGCGTCGTACAGCGGCCGCAGGTATGGCGCGATTTTTTCACGCAAATCGCCGGGCAGGAAACCGAGCGCCTCGCCGGCCTCCACCGCCGGGCGGGTGAGGATGACGCGCTGGATCTGCCGCCGCTTGAGCTGCGTGAGGGCCATCGCCATCGCCAGATAGGTCTTGCCGGTCCCCGCGGGGCCGAGGCCGAAGACGACGTCGTGCGTCTCGATCGCCCGGACGTATTCGAGCTGGTTCGCCGTCCGGGGGATCACTGGCTTGCGGTTGCGCGAGCCCACCAAGCGCACGCCGGAAAGGTCCGAAACGCCCACCGCGCCCGCCGCTCCGGCCACGTCCACCGCAAAGCGGAAGTCCCGCTGGCTGATCTCCGTGCCCTTGCGCGCCGCGGTTTCCAAATCGGTGAACACCGACTTCGCCCGCTCGACGGCGGGCGCTTCGCCCGAAAGGCGGATCCAGCCTTCGCGCGTCACCGCCTTCACCCCGAGCTGGTTCTCCAGATAACCGAGGTTCTTCGGGTCGTAGGCGAACAGTGCGTGCAGGAACTGGGGCGTGTCGAATTCCAGCTTGATCTCCGCGGGCTCGCCTTCGGTCATGGGCGGGAGAACGTAAACCCGACCGGCCCGCGCGGTCAATCGTCCGGCTTCACGGCCGATGCCGCTTGAATCCGCGGGGCGGGCTGCTTGGATGCGCTCGTGAAACGCTGCGCCACGCTGATGGTCGCGATCTTGGCGGGGGCTTGTGCCGGCCCGGACGAGATCCTGACCGTGAAGCAATTCCAACTTCGCGACACCACGTTCGACCGCCAGTCCGATCCGTTGGTGCGCAACGAGAAAGTCCGCCGTCTGCATGGAGCCATCAGCGCCAGCGAACAGCGGGACCGCCTCGGCCAATACTACACGGTGCTATGGAACGACCCCGAGGGCGCCGGCACCGGCGTGCCCGAGATCGTCTTCGAATACCAGCAGGGGGGCAGCGCCAGCCGGATCAAGCGCATGACGAGCACCTTCGAATCTTCCGCCGGTTCGGGACGGGCGGAATTCTCCGTCACGGGCGACGATTATTTCGAGGGCGGCCGGGTCTTGGCCTGGAAAGCGACCCTGCGCCGGGGCGACCGCGTTCTCGCCACCCGGCAAAGCTATTTGTGGCAATGACGGATTTGCGGGATGGATGGTTGACCCCGTGCGGCCGCGATTCTAGTGTGGAAGCGCTCTCGCCGGACAGGTTCCGGCAATTCTTTCAGTGACGACGGACAGCCCCATTTTGGTCGGAGTTTTCGATCGGTTCAGCTGGATCCGCTGCGAAGGCAAGGGTTCGTTTCTCACCAGTCCCACGGTGAAGGCGTTCGGAGAGGAGCGGATCGCATCCGGCGAGCGTTGTCTGGTGGTGGACCTCGGCGGCTGTCCCGGCATGGACTCGACGTTCATGGGGACGCTTGCGGGCATGGCGGCCCGGCTCTCCGCGACCGGCGACGGGCGTCTGCAAGTGGCCGACGCCGGGGAGCGGAACCGGCGTTCGCTGGAAGATCTCGGCCTGGATTTCCTGTTGGAGATCGATCCGCCCGAGGCGCCGTGGCGCGGCCGCGTGGATGCCATCCGCCGGACGCTCGAGCCGGTGGGGCAGGACGGCGGGATCAGCGAGAAGGAGCGCGCCCGGCAGGTGCTCGAGGCGCACAAGACCCTCTCCGCCACCAATGAGGAAAACGAGCGCAAGTTCTCTGGCGTGGTGGGCCTGCTGGAGTCCGAACTGGCGCGGAAACAAGAGGAAGACTGAGCTTTCCGCGCGGCGTCCGTTCCCCTGTCACACCCGGCATGCAGCTTCCGACCGTCCTGGCCATCATCCTCCTGCTGGTGGTCGTGGGTGGCCTGATCGTCGCCCTTCAGAACCAGCGGCGGCGGTCGAAGCGCCTGCGGACGCGCTTCCGCAATCTCGAGGGCGAAGAGCAGCGGATGTTCAGCTTCCTCCATGACCTCGGCCTGGCGATTGAAAACGAACCGTCGCCTGCGGTGCTGTCGCGGATGATCGTGGACGGGATCGACAAGGTGGTCACCGCGCGTGGCGGCTCGATTTATTACATGAGCGAGGACGGCGCCTATCTCAATCCCGGCTATGTCTCCGAGGATTGCCCGCCGTTGATCGCCGTGCCGCCGGATGTCCGCGAGCAGGCAGCGCAGGACCCGCGGGCGCTCGAAAGCCACATCCGGCTGGCGCGCGTGCCGAGCGGCGAGGGTGTCCTCGGACACAGCCTGCTGGCCGGCGAGGCGCTGCATGTCGAGGACGTCCGTGCCCATCCCTCGCTCGGGGAAAGCTCGGCTGCTTACGAAGGCGGCGTGGCGGTGCTCCTCGCCCCACTGCGCCACGCGGGCAAGGACCTCGGCGTCCTGGCCGTCGCACGACGCCACGAGGACGGCCCGTTTTCGGCGAATGACTTCGCGGTCTTCCGGGCGGTTTCCGAACAATCGTCCTTCGCCATCGGCACCGCCCGCATCCACCGCGAGGCCCACGAAAAGCGGGTGATCGAGCGGGAACTCCGGACGGCCAGGGAAGTGCAGCGGATCTTGCTGCCGCAGGAGGATCCGGTGATCCCCGGCTTCCGGATCAGCGGCACGAATCTTCCCGCCCGGATCATCAGTGGTGACTATTACGATTATCTCGACCTGGGTGAAGGGAGATATGGCATTGTCATTGCGGACGTGTCGGGCAAAGGCGTGCCGGCGGGCCTGCTGATGGCGATGTGTCGCAGCGCGCTGCGTTCGGTGGCTCCGGGAGAAACCTCGCCTTCCAGAGCCCTCTCGGCCGTGAACCGCCAGCTTTTTCCGGACATCCGCGAGGACATGTTCATCAGTATGGCGTATGCGGTCGTCGAGGCCGGGGAGGGGCGCGTGACTCTGGCCCGCGCGGGCCACGATCCGGCTCTCTGTTTCCGCCGTGCGGGCGGAACCGTGGAGTCGCTCCGCTCGCCGGGCCTCGCGCTGGGGATCGATGGTGGAGAAGTGTTCGATCGCGTGACGCGCGACCAGGTGGTGGAACTCGAGTCCGGCGACTGCGTGTTGTTCTACACCGACGGCGTGAAGGAGGCGGTGGACGCCGAGGGCGAGGAATTCGGGATCGAGCGCATGAGCAAGGCCTTCAGCGAGGCCGCGCCGCTGGGCGCCGAGGCGGTGCTGGCGCGGGTGCAGGACGATCTGCGGACCTTCACCGGCGAGTGTGCCCAGATGGATGACATCACGCTCGTCGCGCTCGAAAAGCGCTGAGACGCCGCAGGCTCAGGACATGCCGGCCAACCGGTGATTCATGGCGATCGAGCGGCGCAGTGCCCGCATCACGTCCACCAGCGCCCGTTGTTCGCGCGCGGCTTCGGCGCAGGCGGGATTGATGTCGACGTTGCGGCTCACGTGGCGGCCGATTTCGCTCTGCAACTGCCGCATCCGGGTATCGAGCAGGCCGAGCTCGGCACGCAGGGTGGAGATCTCCTTGTTGGCTTCCCCGATGACTTGAAACGCTTCCGATGCTTGTTGGCGGCGCTGTCCCTTCTCGGCGTTGAGTTGTTCGTCGATGCGGTCGATCTCGGCGTCGCCGGCTTCGATTTCCTTGCCGATCCGGGTGCGCGATTCCTTGAGTTCGGCGAAGTTTCTCTTCAGATCGCGCAAGCGTTCGCGGACGGTCTCCGCTTCGCCCGCGGGCTCGCTGCCACCGTCCTCCTTGGCGAGGACCTCGAGTTTCATCTTCAAGCCGTCGTAGGTCCGGCGCACGCCGCGGGCTTGAGCGACGATCTCGTCCCGCTTCTGGGCGAGGGCCTCGAGCTTCTTGAGAATGGCGGCGCGCTCATCCAGCAAGTCCTGCTGGGGCGCGGAATGCGCCGTGAGCATGGCGGCCCGCTCGTCATGCGCCTTGCGGAGCTTGTCCTCGCAGGCGGCGAGGCGGCCGGCCACCTCCGCCCGCTCCTTGAGGAGCTTGCGGAGGTTCCAGTATTCCACGGAGAGTTCCTCGATCTTCTCGACCTTCTCCCAGACGACGGCTCCGAGATGGGCCTCCGCCTCCCGCAGGAGATGCATCTCGCTCGCGGCGTCTCCCATGCGCTGGGTGCGGCGGTGGATGCCGAATGCCTGACCTACGCGGGCGAGAAGATAGCGGGTGGATGTCATGGAATGATAGGAGGGGCCTCAGCCGTTGATCCGCGCGCGGAGATTAGCGATGACATCGTGGTCTTCAAGCGTGGTGGTGTTCCCCGTGACCTGGCCGACGGAGACGAGCTCCTTGAGAAGCCGGCGCATGATTTTTCCCGAGCGGGTCTTCGGCAAGCCGGGAGCGAAATAAACGTCGTCCGGCTTGGCGATGGCGCCAATCACCGAGCCGACGTGGCCGCGGAGCTCCTGGCGCAGGCCCTCGGATTCCTCGTGCCCGCCCTTGAGGGTGACGAAGGCGGCGACGGCTTGTCCCTTCAAATCGTCCGGCCGGCCGACGACTGCCGCCTCCGCGACGGCGGGATGGGAAACCAAGGCGCTCTCGATCTCGGCCGTCCCCAAGCGGTGGCCCGAGACGTTCAGCACGTCGTCGAGGCGGCCGATGATCCAGAAGTTGCCGTCCTTGTCGCGCCGCGCGCCGTCGCCGGCCGTGTAGAACCCCGGGTAGTCGTACCAGTAGGTCTTCCTGAAGCGCGCCTTGTCGCCGTAGATCGTGCGGGTCATCGACGGCCACGGCTTGCGGATCACGAGCTTGCCGTCGTGGTTCGGCGGGCATTCGTTCCCCTGCTCGTCGAGAATGGCGGCGTCCACGCCGAAGAAGGGTAGGGTGGCGGTGCCGGGTTTGCAGGGAGTCGCGCCGGGCAACGGCGAAATGAGGATCGAGCCGGTCTCGGTCTGCCACCAAGTGTCGACGATCGGGCAGCGGCCGCCGCCAATGTGCTTGTGATACCAGTTCCATGCCTCCGGATTGATCGGCTCGCCGACGGAGCCGAGAAGCCGGAGTGATGAAAGATCGTGCGAAGCCGGGAAGTGGTCGCCGGCTTTGATGAAGGCGCGGATCGCGGTGGGGGCGGTGTAGAAAATCGTGACGCCGTGTTCCTCGATCATCTGCCAGAACCGCCCGAAGTCCGGGAAATTCGGCGCGCCTTCATACATCACCTGCGTCGCGCCCATGGCCAGAGGCCCGTAGACGATGTAGGAATGGCCGGTGATCCAGCCGACGTCCGCCGTGCACCAGTAGATATCTTCGTCGCGCATGTCGAAGATGTACTTGCAGGTGACATAGGTGCCGGTGAGGTAGCCGCCGGAAGTGTGGAGGATGCCCTTCGGCTTGCCGGTCGATCCGGAGGTGTAGAGGATGAAAAGCGGGTGCTCGGAGTCGAAGGCCTTGGGCTCGTGCTTGGCGGAAACGAGGGCGGCTTCCTCATGCCACCAGACGTCGCGGGACGGGTCCATGGCGATTTTGTTGCCGCATCGCTGGAGCACGATCACGCGCTTCACGGCGGCCGGCTTGTTGGCGAGCGCTTCGTCCACGGCCGGCTTGAGCGGCACGACCTTGCCGCGTCGCCAGCCGCCGTCCGCGGTGATCACCGCCACAGCCCCGGAATCTTCGAGGCGGTCGGAAATCGCCTCGCTGGCGAAGCCGCCGAACACCACCGAGTGGACCGCCCCGATCCGTGCGCAGGCGAGCATCGCGATCGCCGCCTCGGGCACCATCGGCATGTAGATCAGGACGCGGTCCTTGGACTTGATCCCGTTTTTCAGCAGCACGTTGGCGAACCGGCAAACTTCCTTCTGGAGTTGGCCGTAGGTGAGCACCCTCCGGTCTCCGGGCTCACCCTCCCAGATGATGGCCGCCTTGTTTTTCCGCGGTCCGGCGGCGTGGCGGTCCACGCAGTTCTGCGCGACGTTCAACTTGCCCCCGACGAACCATTTGGCGAACGGAGGCTTCCAGTCGAGCACCTGCTCCCACGGCTTTTGCCAAACCAGCTCGCCCGCCTCGCGCGCCCAGAACTTCTCCGGCTGCTCGATCGACTCTTTGTAGAGCTTCCGGTAGGCCGCCATCGATCCGATGCGGGCCTTGGCGGCAAATTCGGCGGGCGGCAGGTGGACGTCGGGCGACGGCGCGGCGGCTTGGGCTTTGGTTCGGCTCATGGCGGAAAATGGAAGGCGCGGCCGGAAATGCGGGGTCCGCCGCGGTTGCAGGCTGACGCTAGGAACCCCGCGCCCGTCCGACAAGCCACCATCATCGGGTTATGGCCGCCTTTTTCCCCGGCCGCCGCCGGACTTCTCCGGCGGGGGATTCGCCTTCAACAGCTCGATTTCCTGCGGCGCGAGAAGCGCCCAGCGGCCGGGCTCGAGATCCCCGAGCCAGAGGGAGCCGATCCGCACCCGCATCAGCTTGGTGACCTGGTAGCCCAGCGCCTCGAACATCACGCGGATCTGGCGCTTCGCGCCGTGTTCGAGGACGACCGCCAACCGGCGCGGAGACAGACGCTCGATGCGTTTGGCGCGGAGCTTGCCGCCCTCGGTGTAAATGCCCTCGAGGAACTGGTCGAGATGCGCGTTTTCAAAGGCTTGGTTCGCGGTCACCAGATACTCTTTCTCCACCGATTTGGACGGATGCATCAGGCTCTGCGAGAGGTCGCCGTCGTTGGTGAGGATCAACAGGCCCTCGGAATCCCGGTCCAGCCGGCCGACGTGGTGCAGGGCATGCAGCGAGCCGGGGAGCAGCGAGTAGATTGTATCCCGCCCCAGCTCGTCCTCGCGGGTGCAGACGAAACCGCGCGGCTTGTGGAAGGCGATCGTGGCGAGCGACTTCGGCACGACCCGACGCCCGTCCACCTTCACGTGATCCTGCCCGCCCACGCGGGTCCCGAGATTCACGCACGGCGCGCCGTTCACCTCGACGCGTCCGGATTGGATCAGCTCGTCGCACGCGCGGCGCGAGCCCACGCCGCAGGACGCGAGGTATTTGTTGAGGCGGACGCCGTCGTCGTTCATGGGAATATAAGAAGATGGAAACCGGGAGCCGGACACGCAAAAGGCGCGGGTCCCTCGGGATCCGCGCGCCTTGGCAGATGATCGCGCCGGGCGGCGCGGGATCAGCCTTCGTTCTTGGTTTTCGGCAGGCCGACCGGCGAGCGGCCGGCTTTCCACTCGCCGCGCTCCTTGAGGAGCTTGACGCGCTCGAAGCGCTTGAGGACCGAGCGTTTGCCGCCGACGGTGGCGCTGGACTTGAGACTGTTGTGCTTGGACATCGCGGGATCGGGAAAGGGGTTCGCGGGGCGCGGAAACTAGGCGGGCCTCCCACCGCTGGCAATGCGAAAATGACGGGAAAAACCGGCGCCGGAGGGCAGCTCGCGTCCCGAGGTGGCGCGGCGCGATCTTGACGTGTCTCCCGGTGCCGCTTCATCATCAGGTTCCATGGAAGGAATCGAAGCCGTCGCCTGTGTCTCTTGCGGAGCTTCTCTCGATATCGGCCCGGACGAGGCAGGTGGGGACGTTCGCTGCGGTGCCTGCGGGTCGCTCCATCAGATCGAGCGGCTGGTCGATTCCGAAGGCGGACTGGTCGCGGGTCCGGACGGTGAGGTGTGGGATCCAAATGAAGAGACCGACCGGGTGTTCGGAGTGGTCGACGGAAGCGGGGAAGGCCCGGCTGGGGAGGCACCCGGATCAGCCGGGGCTCCGGCGCCAGCCCGGCCTCCGCGGCGCGGTGGCTTCCGGAAGGTCGCGGCCGGCGCATTGCTGGCGGCGCTTGTGACCGCGGCCGCATGGGAGTGGCGCCAGACCCGCCAGCGGGAAAAGGCGCTGCTCGCGCGCGTGGATTTCCTCGAAGACCGCGTTCTGTCCGCCAGTCGGAAGCTCGGCCGCACCGGTCAGGACTCGGTCACCCTCGGTTCGCTGGAAGCGCGTGTCGAGGAGCTCGACGACAGTCTATCGCGGATGGTCACGCACGTGCGGATGCATGCCGCCAACGGCCTCCAGATGGACCAGTCCCTCCAGAGCGCCCGCGACGTTTTGGTTCGCCAGGAACGGGAGCTTGGGAAGCTCGGCCTGAAGTTGGTTCTCCTCGAGCGGAAGGTTTCGGACAAGAGCCGCCACGCGCGCGAGGCATTCGAGTTGGCCCAGAAGAAACGTCGGGCCGCGGATCGCGATGCGGTGCCGATCCGGAGGCGCATCACGTCGCTCGAGTCGGAGCGGGAGGCGCTGCTCGAGAAATACCGGGCGCTTTCGGTGCCGCGGCGACCGCAGGGCGTGGTCTCCACGCGGAGGGCCGCCGAGATCATGCGCGAATGGGAAACGCAGGTCGCCCCTGCGCTCAGTCATCTGCAAGGAGAGATCGCCGATGTGGCAAACCGCATCCGGCGCGAGCAGTTGGCTCTCGACGAACTCTATGCGGACCTCGATGTGGAACCGGAGGATTAGATCCTTCGCGGCGCTCCACGCTTGCGGAGCGCCGTCCGCGTCTTCTAGCGTTCGGGCCATGCCGAAACGCGTGTTCCGCCTCGCCATCGCCGCGATCGCTTGTGCGACGCTCACCCAGTGCGCCACAACCGGCGGCGGAACGGGAAACATGGGCGGCCCAAGCGTCGAGGAACGCAATGCGGCGATCGCTTCCGAGCCGACCGGCGATTTCTACTACGGGCGCCGTTATTTCGTCCGCAAGACGCGTTTCTGGGGCTATCTGCGGAAGCCCCGCCAGCCGTGGAGTCGGGCGAAGCTCGTGGTCATGCAGGAGGACCGGAAGCTCGCGCCCGACCGCTTGCCGGAGGACGGGCCGCCGGGCCGCCGCTATGCCTTCGACCACAACTACGACTACCGCATCCGCGGCCACTACACGGGCCGCGAAGTCTACGACCCGAACAGCAACCAGTTCCTGCCGGAATTCAGGCTCACCGGTTACGAGCTTCTCGACACCGACCCGGGATGGCTGTTCCGCCCGGACGACCGCTACGACCCGCTGCGGGTGACGCTCACCCCGAGGTGAGCGGCCCGCGCGATTCCTTGAACCCCGACTCCCCCACCGAAAACGATGAAAGGCGGCAATGTGCAGCGAGGCGTGCGAGCCCGGCACGGGAACTCGACGCGAGCCGCCGGCGACGCGCCGGCGATCGGGCGCGTCTCCCGAATGCCAGGCCAGGAACCGGCGAAGGGTCGCCGCCGCTCGCGGGGCGGCGGAGCGCCCAGCCCGCGCGCGAAGGCCTCGCGCGCCATCGTGATCGGCTGGTCGATCGCCCTGGGCTTGCTTTCACTCGCGGTGCTGGTCGGCGTGATGGTCTGGTGGATCGCCGGAAACCGCGCCGAGCCGCTGCCGGCGGCGGTCGTGGCCGCGCCGGCAGCTGCGGCCAAGGTGGAGCCGCGCCTCACGCTGCGGCCCACTCCGGACGAGGCGATGATTCTGGCGAAGCGGGCCATGGCCGCGCGTAGCGAAAGCGAGATCGCCGAGCGGATCTTGCCCGGGAACGCGAGTAACCGTGAGATCGTGGCGTTTCTCGAAGCCCTGCCGGAAACCGAAGGGGAGGTGACCGGATACACGTTGCTCCAATCCGCCGACACCAACGGGCTCGAAATCGAAACGGTGGTGGTGGCCTTCTCTCATCCCGACGGCGGATCGACCAACCGGATCGCGATGTTCACGCCGGTCGACGGCCGGTGGATGATGGACTTCGCCGCCTTCGCGCGGAGGACCGAGCCGCCGATCGACGAATTCCTCGCCGGCTCGGGCGACACCTGCGTGGTCCGCGTGTACGTGGAACCCGACACTTTCTACAACGGCCACTTCGCCGATGAAGCCGTGTGGAACAGCTACGCCGTCGCGTCGCCCGACGTGGAACGGCTGATGATCGGCTATTGCCGGGACGGCTCGCTGCAGGACCGGGCCGTCCGCCGCATCATCGCCGCGAAGTCCGGCCGCCCGGCCCGGGCGACTCTCGAGCTGCGGCGGGTCGAGGGGGCCTCGGACCGGCAGTTCGAAATCTCCGGCGTGCTGGCGGAGGACTGGGTGTTCGTTGGCGACCGCTACGAAGACCGCGTCCGCTGAAATTGGATGGCGGGGGTATGAAAGACGAACGCCGCGCCCGCGGATGACGGGAGCGGCGTCCGGAGATGAATCGGCGGCAGAATCAGGCGTAGGAGGATTCCACCCGCTGGGCCACGTCGCGGTAGCCGTAGTCCACTTCGTAAATCTGCTTGAAGCACTCGAGGGCGTTCTCCTTGTCGCCCATCTCTTCGTGGATGAGGCCTTTGTCGTAGAGCACTTCCTTTTTGGTGTTGTCCATCGCGTGCAAGTCCGCCAGGGCGTCGGCGAGCTGCTTGATGGCGAGGTCGAACATGTTCTTCGCCTTGAAGCAGCGGCCGAGCAACAACAGCACCTTGGTACGGATGTGCGGGTTGCGGGTGGCCTGCTGGAGGTGGGGGATGGCGGCGCTGGCGTCGCCGGCGTTGTAAAGCGCGAGGCCGAGCTCGTAGCGGAGCTGCGGGTCGGTCGGGTTCTGGTCGACGCGGCGCTTGGCGGCCTCGACCT
Organism: uncultured Verrucomicrobiales bacterium; assembly: GCA_965651855.1. GTDB lineage: Bacteria > Verrucomicrobiota > Verrucomicrobiia > Verrucomicrobiales > Akkermansiaceae > Luteolibacter. The sequence goes on along the minus strand of CBFGTW010000032.1, from coordinate 21,206 downwards.
GCTCGGCGCGGCGGGCATTGCGACGCTCGTCGAGCTGGGCCTTCAACTCCGCGTTGTCCGGATCGGCGGCGACGGCGGCTTCGAGTTCCTTGAGTTCCACTTCGGCGGCCTTGTCGTGCATCGCCGCGGCCTTGGTCTGGAGGGCCACGTCGCCGTTGCTCAGCGTGTGGGCCCAAGCGTAGAACGTGTGAGCGTTCTGCCAGTCCTCGAGCTGCTCGTAGAGGCCGGCGAGTTCCTTGACGACCGCGAGGTTGTTCTGGTCGGCATTGTATTTCTGGATCGCGCGGTCACGGCGCTCCTCGAGCTGTTCGCGGGTCAAGCCGGTGCGCGAGGCCTTTTCAAGCTCCTCGAACTCCGAGGCGTTGCGCATCAACGAGCGCATGTCCGCGTTTTCGTCCCACTTCTGCTTTTGCATCGAGGCACGGGCGGAGGCGTCTTTCGCGCCCTTGATCGCCACCGAGTCGGTCGGGTGGTGCTTGACGATGTCGTTGTAGACCTCCGCGGCCAGAAGCGGCTGCTCGCGCGCCAGGTAGTGATCGGCGAGCTTGTGGAGAAGCTTGGAGTTTTCCGGGTGGTGCTTGCGGATCGTCTCGAGGGCGAAGGCGGCCGTCTCGAACATCTCGAGCTTCATGCAGATCTCGTACAGCAGGTCGTTCGCCTGCTCGTTGGCCGGGTCCTTCTCGAGCTCTTTCTCCAGGGTGACGAGCGCTCCCTCGGGATCCTTTTTCGCCTGGCTCTGCACCTTCATCACGCTCGCGCCGCCGGACTGCAGGCCGAACAAGCCCTTCTTTTTCTGGCCGCCGCTGACCTGCACCTCGCAGTTGCGGAGCAGCTTGCGGCCGTCCACGAAGCCAGGCGCGTCCTTGAGCACCGCCTGGAGGAGGCTGACGGCATAGCTGTAGTTCGAGGTCTGGACGGCGGTGAGAGCTTTGAGCCAGAGGGGTTTGAGGTTCGGCGGGAGTTCCTTTTCGGTGATCTCGGGCATGGCGTGAAAACAGGCTGCGGTTTTTCGGGGCTTCCGGAAATGCCACCTTTCCGTGGCGGAAGAACGGCAAAATGGCCATTGGCCGGTGCCTTGGCAAGCGTCCGGTGCGGGTGAAACTACGGCGGTCGGCCGCGCCTTCCCGTTTTTCGCGTTGATGGTCGCGTGGAATTCGGATAAGGTCCCTTCGCCGCAGCGGTCCGCCCCATGGCGCCGCATCCCGCATCGTTCCCAACTTCTTTATGCCACCACGCTCCCGGAAACCCTCCCGCTCCCGCAGACGCGGCCAATATGGACCGCCGAAACGCAGTGCCACCAAGGACGGCGAGGAAAAGGCAGTGGACGTGGAGGGCGAGATCTCCGCGGTTCTCGCCGGCACGATGTTCCGGGTGAAGCTCGAGAGCGGCCACGAGGTGCTCGCACACATTTCGGGGAAAATGCGCAAGCGCTTCATCCGCCTCGTCGTGGGTGACCGCGTGAAAATGGAGATGTCGCCTTACGATTTGACGAAGGCACGCATCGTCTACCGCCTCGGCTGAGCGTTCCGGCTCCGCTGGAATTTTTTCGCCGGCTCCGCTCGCGCCGCCGCTGGTCTGCCGCGGCGGGGATTCAGTCCTCGGTGGCGGCTTGTTCCGCCGCTTCGAGAGCCGCCACGGCTTGCAGCGTCCGGCGTTCGACGACGATTTCGCCGAGCAACTGCGCTTGCCGGACAACGAACTGGTTCAGCTTCATCAATTCGAGCATCGCCAGGAAGGTGACGATCACCTCGGACTTGGTCGTGGCCGACTGGAACAGATCCTCGAAACGCCGCGCCTCTCCCGGCGCGAAGTGATCGAGCAGAAACTCGATCTTGTCCGCCACGGTGTAGCGGTCGTCGATGATGTCGCCGAAGTCGTGCGATTCCTCGAAGCGCTTGAGGACGTTCTGGAACGCCCGGATCAGGTCGAAGATCGAGACTTCGGCCAGGGGAGCCGGTTCGGGAGCCGGCAGCTCGGGCGCGTCCGGCTGGTGGGCGAAGCGTCCCTCCTGCTCGATCTCGCGCAGGCTCAAAAATCCGGCCGCGTCCTTGAACTTCTTGTATTCGATGAGCTGCCGGATCAGCTCCCACCGCGGATCGTCCTCCTCCGCGTCTTCCTCCGGCGGCTGGTCCACGCGCGGCAGGAGCGTGCGGCTTTTCATGTACATCAGGTTGGCCGCCATGACGATGAACTCGGACGCCAGGTCGATGTTCAGCAGTTTGAACGTGTTGATGTAGTCGAGATACTGCTTGGTGATGCGTTCGATGGAGATCGCGTGGATGTCGAGCTCGTCCTTCTTGATCAGATAGAGCAAGAGATCGAGGGGGCCTTCGAAAATCTCGAGGCGGACCTTGTAATCGGACGCGGCTTCCACGCCGCGGTGGTAGGAGATGCCGGCGGGGCGCGCGAGGGAAATTTCCTCTGGCGCCGCACGCGGCGGGATGCCTTCATTTGCCGCCGCCAGCGGAAGATCGATCATGGAATACCAGCAATCCCAGGATTTCAACGAGCGCCTGAGCCAATGGATCGCCAGCCAGGGCTTCTGGTTCCAGCTGCGCTACTCCATGGCGGGCAGCGGGACGAAGGGGACGGCGGCTTATCACGTGCTCCGGCTCGGTGCGCGGCTGCTGGTTTTCCTGCTGGTGCTGGCTGTCGCGGCCTGGATCTACGTGTTGAAACGGACCGATGGTGAGGCCTTCCGCGAGCAGGCGGAGCAGTCGCTCAACCAAGCGCTCGGCGCCGGGGAAACGCGCCTGGACGGCTTGGGCCGTTCAGGAGGCCAGCTGAACGTCGGACGGCTCGCCAGCGACGGAGGCGAAGAGGCGTTTTTCACCTCGCTCGACGCCCGCGACATCAGCCTCGGCATGGGGCTGCTCGACGGCATCCGCGGCCACTGGGATCCCGGGACGATCAACGTCGGCCATCTTGAGGTGGACCTTCGCGCGGGTGCCGACGACGCGGAATCCGCCGCCGTCATCTCGCGGACGCTGTTCGGCGGGACCGGGGACTTCGACTTCCGCTCGCTGCGCGTCGCCAACGCAACCCTGCGCTGGGGGCATTCGGAACGCACCCGCGGGGCCATCGAAAACAGCGCGCTTTTCGCCCAGCGGACCAACGGCGGCTGGCGGCTGCAATTCACCGGCGGCCGGTTTTCGCAAAACTGGTTGCGACGTCTCGAGATCGTGAACCTCGTCGCCATTTGTGATCCGGAAGGCATCCGCTTCGAGGAGGCGAAGTTCCGCCGCGGGTCCGGCGGCGTCGATCTCGCCGGCCTGCGCGTCACCGCCGGCGAGCGGCCGCAAGTCAGCGGCGTGGCGAAGATTTCCCGGCTTGCCCTCGGAAACATCATGCCTCCGGCCGCCGGCGAGTTCATCGAAGGCTCGATCTCCGGAGACTTCCGCGTCTTCGGCTCCACCAATGACAGCGCCGGCGTCGGCTTCGAGGGCTCCGTCACGCTCGACGGCACCGACGTCATCACGCTGCGAGACAACATCCACTTCCTCCGCGCCCTCTCCGTGGTGGATCTCTACAACAAATACCGGCGCGTCAATTTCAGCTTCGGCTCCTTCGATCTAAAGACCACCGACGGCACCGTCCGCATCGGCGACATCGACTTGAGCGACAGCGATTTGATGAAGCTCACCGGCAACCTGCTCGTCCGCCCTCCGACGCAGAAGGAAGTCCAGGAAGCGACCCGCTCCGGCGCGATGCTGCCCGAAACCTTCGATGCCAGCGTCGGCTCCGGAACTGCGTCGGTGGGAACCGCCGACCCCGAGGGGGACGACGCCCTGACGCTGCGACGGGCGGCACGCGCCGCGCAGGAAGCGGCGAAGGCCGCCAGTGGCGAAGTCGATCCCGCCGCGGCCGATTTGTTCGACCGCGTCAGCCTCAGCCTCGACGGCAAACTGCTCGAACAACAGCAGGAACAACGGGTCTCGCGGCTGCTCGTCTACGAAGGAGACTTCTTGGTTTCGCTGAAAAGCGACGCTTTCGAGCGCGCCGAGGAACTCCAGCGGATGTATCCGGTCGATCCTGCCACCGGGCGCATTCCGATGAGGATCCGCGTCAACGGCCACCTTCCGGATCTGACGGTCAAACAGGCCGAGGAACTCTATCTCCACGGCCGCCGCTGAACGGGCGGGGCCCTCAGCCGGCCGCCTCCAGCGGTGCGGCCGAGGCGAGGCCAAGGCTGGCGTAGATTTCGCGGGTCGCCCGGCTCTTGTTGAGCGTGTAGAAGTGGATCCCGTCGACACCTTCGTCGAGCAGACCGGCGCATTGTTCGGCCGCATACTGGACGCCCACCCGCTCGACGGCCTCCGGGTTGCCGTTCGCGCGTTGCAGCGCGCGCAGCAGCTTGGCGGGGTAGCGTGCGCCGGCCGCCAGCTCCGCCATCCGCCGCATGCCCTGCAGCGATGTCACGGGCATGATTCCCGCCAAGATCGGCACGGCGATGCCGGCGATGCCGCAGCGGTCGCGGAAGTCGAGGAAATCGTGATTGTCGAAAAACAGCTGGGTGCAGATGTAGTCGGCGCCGGCCTCGACCTTCGCCTTCAGATAATCCATCTCCGCGACGCGGTTCGGCGTCGCCGGATGTCCCTCGGGGAATCCCGCCACGCCAATGCCGAAGCCCCGCGGGTCGGGATGCTTGCCGCTCTCGTTGAAACGCCGGATGAAGGCGACCAGGTCGGCCGCGTGGCGGAATGCGTCGCCGGACCAGTCGTAGTCCGGGCGATCCCGCGGCGGGTCGCCGCGGAGCGCCAGGATGTTGCCCACGCCCGCGGCGGCGTAGCGTTCGAGAATCGCCTGCACTTCTTCCTCCGAATGGCCGACGCAGGTCAGGTGGGGCACCGGCGGGATGTTCGTCGTGCTCTTGATCCGCAGCACCAGGTCGTGCGTCAGCTCGCGCGTGCCGCCACCCGCGCCGTAGGTCACGGAGACGAACGAGGGATCGAGCGGCTCGAGTTCCCGGATCGTTTGGTAGAGGTCCTCCCATGCCTCCGCGCTGCGGGGCGGGAAAAACTCGAAGGAAAACGTCGGGCGGCGGCTGGCCAGGATATCGCGGATGTGCATGAGTCGGGTGAGGCCTGCGAGGGCGAAACTTCGCCGCCCGTCCGGAGTTTGTAATTGGACGACGCGGCGGGACCCGCCTAGAAGAGCGCCGATTTCGCATGAAAACAATCCCCGTTTCACTGCTTGCCGCCAGCCTTTCGCTGGCGGGCCAGGCGTTCGCGGAGTCACCCGGAGGAACCGGAGGCGGCAAGGATCGCGAAGGCCGCGGCGAAAGCCTGCGACAAGTCTGGTGCGGTGCCGACGCCGATGACGACGGGCGGGTTTCCCGCGCCGAATTCGACGCGATTCCGCGGCTTCAGGGCCTGCCGGACGAGAAGCGCGAGCGCTTGTTCGCACGGCTCGACAAGGACGACGACGGGTTCATTTCCCGCGAGGAACTGGAGCGGGGGCGCCGCGACGGCCATCGCGAACGGATGCAGCGCATCGCTGAGATGGACACCGACAACAGCGGCGGCATCAGCCTCGAGGAGTTCAAGGCCGGGGAGGTTTTCAGGAAGCTTCCGCCGGAGAAGCAGGAGGAACTGTTCCGCAAGCTCGATACGGACGGCGACGGACAGCTCACGCCGAAGGACCGCCCCGAGCCGCCGCATTGGAAGCACGGCGCCCGCCGGATGGTGCGGGACTTGGATGAAGACGGAGACGGTGCGGTGAGCCTCGCGGAATTCCGGAAGTCGCCGTTTCAGAAAGACAACAGCCCGGAGCGGCAGGAGAAGGATTTCCGCAAGTTCGACCGCAATGGCGATGGCAGGATCGACTCCGCGGATTTCGCGCCGGCGGACGCCGGTCGGAAGGATCGCGGGCGGGATTCGGCGGAGTGACAGCGCGGGCCCGCCTGTCGGCCCGCATGACGCCGGGGCATTGGAACGACCCCAAAAAAAGGCCGCACCCGGATGGGATGCGGCCTTTCGCTTGAAGACGTTGGAAAGCGGATCAGCGCTTGGAGAACTGGAAGCGCTTGCGGGCACCGGGGCGGCCCGCCTTTTTGCGCTCCTTCATCCGCGGGTCGCGGGTCAGGAAGCCGAGCGGCTTGATCACCTTGCGGTTCTCGGCATCCACCTGCGTCAGCGAGCGCGAGATCGCGTGGCGCATGGCGATCGCCTGGCCGTGGATGCCACCGCCCTTGACGACGATGTTGAGGTCGAACTTGTTGGCCAGACCGGCGGCCTGGAACGGGGCGAGGATCGCGTTCTGCAGCTCGATCGTCGGCAGGTAGTCCTCGAACGGGCGGCCGTTGATGGTGATCTCACCGGTGCCTTCGGTCATCCAGACGCGGGCGACGGCGGTCTTGCGGCGGCCGGTGGCGCTTTGAGTGGTGGTGGCGGACATGGGAAAAGGATTGGGAAAAAGTGGCGGATCAGGCGATTTCGTAAGGCTGCGGCTGCTGGGCCTCGTGCGGATGGGCGGCACCGGCATACACCTTCAGCTTGCCGTATTGCGCGCGGCCAAGGCGCGTCTTGGGCAGCATGCCCCACACCGCGCGCTCGACGAGGAGGACCGGGCGGCGCTTGCGCACCATGCGCGGGGTTTCCACTTTCTGGCCGCCGACGTAGCCGGAGAAGCGGGTGTAGATCTTGTCGGATTCCTTCGTGCCGCTGAACACCACTTTGTCGGCGTTGACGACCACCACGAAATCGCCGGTGTCGACGTGCGAGGTGAAAATCGGCTTGTGCTTGCCGCGGAGCAGGCGCGCGGCCTCCACGGCCACCTGGCCGAGGATCTTGCCTTCGGCGTCGATCACGTGCCACTTGCGCTCGACTTCGTGTGGCTTGGCGGAAAACGTCTTCATGTGCTTGATGGGAAAAAGCTCCGGGCGCGGCAATCTCGGCCGCCGCGGGCGAAGGGGCGCGCAATCTAGGAACCGCCCCCCGGGGTGTCAACGGGAAATCTCCGCCATTTCGGGAGTCCGCGGCCGGGGATTTCCCCGTTGACTCGTCGGGAACTTCCGGGGCGGATGGGGCCGTGGATTCGATCACGCAGGCGGCGCTGGGAGCGGCGGTGGGAGAGGCCCTGCTCGGCCGCAAGCTGGGGAACCGGGCGCTCGCCTGGGGCGCGCTTTTCGGCACCCTGCCGGACCTCGACGCGATCTTCGCACCGGTCCTCGATACGGCCGGAAAGCTGGTCCACCACCGCGGGGCGAGCCACTCGTTGCTGGTGATGGTACTCGCCTCGTTTCTCCTCGCGCCGTGGCTGCAGAAGCTGTGGAAGCGCGAGAAAGTCAGCCGCGCGCGCGCCGGATGGTTCGTCTTTCTCGTCTGGAGCACGCACGTGCTGATCGACTGCTTCACGGTTTACGGCACCTCGGTGCTGTGGCCGTTCTCCGACACTCGCGTGGCCTTCAACCACCTGTTCATCATCGATCCGCTGTACACGCTGCCGTTGCTCGTCACGTTGGTCTGGCTGGCGTTCCTCAGGAAGAAGAAACAACTGCCGAAGCGCCGCCGGCTGCTCGCGTGGGGACTCGGCCTGAGCACCGGCTACGTCGGCGTGAGCGTCTTGGCGAAGTTCGCCGCGGACGCCGGATTCGAGGCGGATCTGGCTCGCCGCGGCGTGAGCTACGAGCGGCGGATGGAGGCGCCCACCCCGTTCAACATCCTGCTGTGGCGGGCGGTGGTGGACCGGGGCGACGAATTCTGGGTCGGCTATCGCACGGTCTTCGAGAGCCGCGGCAACCCGGTGCGCTGGACGGTTTATCCGCGGGGACGCGAGGCGTTCCAGGACCTGTCCGATCTCCGGGAGGCCCGGACGCTCGACTGGTTCACGCGCGGGTGGTGGATCGCCCGCAGCCACAAGCGCGGGATTTGGCTGGCGGACCTCCGCTTCGGCGAGATCCGGCAATGGAATGCGGAACGAGACACGGTCGATGGGCGCGCCGCCTTTTCCTGGGTGCTCGAGCCGGAGGAGGAGGGAGACCGCCTTCGCCAGATCGGCCCATCCGGCCGGGGCGGCGCGGAGGTCCTGCGCCGCATGGGCCTCCGGATCATCGGCGACGAAGACGCTTGGGAAGGGAATCCGCGGCTCGCCGGCATCCACGGGAGTTTGCCGGAGCCGTTGACGGTGATCGAATGACGCGCGGGAATTCCCCTTTCTGACGGTCGCATTCGGCGCTTCCGTCGCTGGGAGATTGAGTTATGAGTTTCGCGGTGAAGCCGATCGTTTTCTTGCTGGCCCTTGCGGTGGCCGTGCATGCCGCCCCCGGGGATCCGGCGGAGGTGGCGCTCGGCTTCCTGGAAAAAGTCCGCCGCGGCGATGTGAATCTCGAGCCCGGTGGAGACACCGCGCTTTCTCCCGCGACCGGGCGGGAGAAACGCCGCCAGATCGCCAGCCGCCTCGAGCGGCTCGCGGATGATCTCGGCGATGGAAAACTCGAGGTGGGGGAGGTGCGGGAGGAGACGGACCACGCGGCGGTGGTCGTTTATTTGGCGGACGGCTTCGACCCGGCGCGGCTACGGGCGTTTCCCGTGGCGCTGGTGAAACACGGCGCGCAATGGCGGCCGGCGCCCGTGCCGGCGTCGTTCGAAAACACCGGCTTCGGCTATCCGGCGATGCTGCGCAACAAACTCCGCGCCCTCGAGCACTGGATGATCCGCCAGCAAGTCGTGGGCCTCGAGGCGCTCCGGCAACAGCTGGGCTCCCGCCTGAAACGCGAAGTCGAGGCGCGCATCGATACCGCGGAATACCTCGAGCTGGGCGCGGCGGAGGTCGCGCGACGGTTCCTCGCCGCTTGCGAAGCGCGCGATCTCGCCGCCGTTCTCGGCTACTTGGGCGGTGCCCGTCCGGAGCTGCCGGACGACTGGAGCCTGCGTCTGCAATCCGCGGAAGAAGCGCTCGAAGGCGGGCAGACTCCCCGCCCGTGGCGGCTGCTTGTGGCTCCGGAGGTGGCGCGCGCCGTCGTCCATCAGGAAATCACCTCCCACGAGGCGCTCATTTCCGTGGGCTGCCTCGATCCGGCCGGCAGACCTGGCATGGACGCGACGCCGCGGGTGGAGCTGGTCCATCTCGAGCTGACCCGCGGCCTCGACGGCTTTTGGCAGGTCGATCCGCCTCCGGCGTTTTTCCTGCCGTTCGAGGACGAGGGCTTTGATCCGGACGAGGGCTTCGACGAGGATCTTCTCGACAATTTCCCCCGGCGGCTTCGCGAGCGTCTGCCGGCGGCTCCGGCGGCTTCGGCGCGGGCGGCCGCGGACTCGCTTGTCCGCGCGCTTCGTTCTCCCCGCACGGACTCCCTGCTGGCCTTGCTCGATCTGGCGGGCGATCCCGCGACCGGCCGGGTCGGCGCGGCGCGCGCCGCGCGGGCCTGGTGGCTCGCGAACGATCCGGAAACGCCGCGTCATGCGCTGCCGCTCGATTTCCACGAATCCGGAGACGCGGCCGGCGTGTTGATCCAATATTTCTCCAGCCGGGAGCCGGACCGTGCCGACGTGAAGCGGTTCATTTTCCGCCGCGATGAAAAGGGCTGGATGCTTGTGCCGGGGCTGCGCGTGGACGAAAAATCCGCGGGAGACGACGCGCGGGCCGTGCTCGCGTGGTCGCGCGACCGCCTGCCGCACTGGCAGGAGCACTGGCGCGGAGCCGCATTGGCGGAGAGCGTGGAGCTCGAGCGGATCGAAGGGCCGGCGCCGCAGGCGGACGAGGCGGTGGAAACGGTGCGCGAGTGGCTGGCGGCCGTGTCCGCAGGGGACTTGGCCCGGGCCTTGGAGCTGAGCGCGGTCCTCGGTGACGAAGCGGGAGCCGTGCGCGCGTTGCGGAATCTCGGATTCGAAGTGTCCGCCGCGCGCGCGCTGCGCCGGCCTGCCTCCGTCGATGGCGCGCTGGTTGGAGAAACCTGGGCCGCCGTCCCGGCCCGAGGCGGCTCCGCCGAGGAGCCGACCTTCCCCCTTTACCCGGTGGTGGCGACGCCCGCCGGGCCGCGGGTGTTGGTGGAGACGGACCTGTTCGCCGTTCCCGGAGACAATCGCGCGCGGGCTTTCCTCAACCGCGCCGCGCTCAAGCGGCTGCGGAACTTCGCCGACCGGGAAGCCATCGACGAACTCGCGGCACTGCTTGAAAAGCACCAGGCGGAGATCGACGGCTGAGCCGGCGGCCGAACGTCACATCTCGAGCAACAGCCGCGTCGGCGACTCCAGACATTCCTTGATGCGGATCAGGAAGGTCACCGCTTCCTTGCCATCGACGATGCGGTGGTCGTAGCTCAGCGCGAGATACATCATCGGGCGGATGACGACCTGGCCGTCCAGCGCCACGGGACGCTGCTGGATGGTGTGCATGCCGAGGATGCCGCTCTGCGGCGGATTGAGGATCGGCGTGCTGAGGAGCGAGCCGTAGACGCCACCGTTGGAGATGGTGAAAACGCCGCCCTGCAGGTCCTCGATCGCGATCTTCCCGTCCCGGGCCTTCGCGGCGTAGCCGAGGATGTCGTTCTCGAGCTGGGCGAAGGATTTCTTGTCGCAATCGCGCAGCACGGGAACGACGAGACCCTTCTCGGTGCCGACGGCCACGCCGATGTCATAGAAATGGTTCTCGACGATGTCGTTGCCGTCGATCCGCGCGTTGATGCCGGGCACGTCCTTGAGCGCCTGGACCACCGCTTTGATGAAGAACGACATGAAGCCGAGCTTCACGCCGTGTTTCTTCATGAAGTTCTCCTGCACCTCCTTGCGCAGGCCCATCACGGCCGTCATGTCCACCTCGTTGAAGGTGGTGAGGATCGCCGCGGTCTGCTGGGCGTTCACCAGATGCGTCGCGATCTTGCGCCGCAGCATGGACATCTTGCGGCGGGTCGTCCGGCCGTCGGCGGGAGACGCGGATTGATCGGCCTTCTCCGGCTCGGGCGGCGCGGAGAGCACGGTGAGATCCGGCTTCGGCCGCTGCGGCGAGGCCGGTTCCGCGGCTTTTGGCGCGGGCGCGGGTTTCGCTTCCGATTTCTGGGGCGCTTTTTCGGGAGCGGGCGTAGCGGCCGCCGCTTCCGCGGAAGGATCGATGGTGGCGATCAGGGCACCGATGGCCACTTCCTCGCCTTCCGGAACGAGAATCTTGAGCCGCCCGGATTCCGGGGCCTCGAGTTCGCTGGAAACCTTGTCACTCTCCAAGGTCACGAGCACTTCTCCTTTGGAAACCGTGTCGCCGTCCTTCTTGCGCCATGCGGCGACGTTCGAGGAGGTGATGGATTCGCCGAAGGACGGCACCTTGATCTGGACCGGCGCGCCCGCGGGGGCTTGCGGTTTTTCCGGAGCGGCCGCCGCGGGGTTGGCGGGAGCGGGCTTGGAGGGCTCGGCTTCCGCGGCCGGCCTCGCGGCACCACCGGTGAGCCGGGCGATCACCGTGCCGATGGCCACTTCCTCTCCTTCGCCGACGAGAATCTCGAGCGTGCCCTCGCCGTCCGCCTCGATCTCCTGGGACACCTTGTCGGTTTCCAGCGTCACGAGGGCCTCGCCCTTCTTCACGGCGTCGCCGTTTTTCTTGTGCCAGCGGGCGACGTTCGCGGAAGTGACCGATTCACCGGAAGCGGGGACTTTGACCTCGAGGGACATGAGCGGGATGGAGAAGTGCGGGAGGCTGTTAGATGTCGAAGGCCTGTGCGAGAAGTCCTTTTTGCTCGCGGTAATGGACGGCCTTGGAGCCGGCGGCGGGGCTCGAGGCACGGCTGCGGCCGGCATAGAGGATGCGCTCGCCCACGACCTTCTCGAGGCGCGGGGCGATGTAGGTCCAGGCGCCCATGTTGCGAGGCTCTTCCTGGCACCAGACGAAGCGGGTCGCGTTCGGATAGCTGCTGAGGATCGCCTCGATCATCTCGGCGTGGAACGGGTAGAGCTGCTCGAGGCGGATGATGGCGGCGTTGCCGATCTTCTGTTCGTCGCGGTGGGCGGCGAGATCGTAGAAGACCTTGCCGGTGCAGAAGACGACGCGGTTGACGGCCTCCGGCTTCTCGAAGGTCTTGGTGTCCGGGAGCACTTCCTGGAAGCAGGTGCCCTCGAGGAAATCCTCCTCGCGCGAGACCGCTTCCGGCCGGCCCAGCAGGCTCTTGGGCGTCATCAGGACGAGCGGCTTGCGGAAATCGCGGCGTTTCTGGCGGCGCAGCGCGTGGAAATACTGGGCCGGCGTGGTGAAGTTGCCGACGATCATGTTTTTCGCCGCGCAAAGCTGCAGGAAGCGCTCGAGGCGCGCGCTCGAGTGCTCCGGCCCCATGCCTTCGTAGCCGTGGGGCAGCAGCATCACGAGGTCGCTCGGCGTCTGCCACTTCGACTCCGCGGAGGAAATGAACTGGTCGATGATGACCTGCGCGCCGTTGGAGAAATCGCCGAACTGCGCTTCCCACATCGTCAGCATGTCCGGGTAGCCCAGCGAGTAGCCGTAGTCGAAGCCGAGCACGGCGAATTCGGACAGCAGCGAGTTGTAGACGCAGAACTTTGCCTGATCCGCGCTGAGGTTTTCCAGCGGGATGTAGCGCTCCCGCGTTTCGTAATCGTAGAAAACCGCGTGCCGCTGGGAAAAGGTGCCGCGCCGGCAGTCCTGGCCGGAGAGCCGGACGGGGTTTCCCTCCATCAAGAGCGAGCCCCAGGCGAGGGATTCGGCGAAGGCCCAGTCGAAGGGGCCGCCGTTCTCGAGCGCTTCGACGCGCCGCGGAACGAAGCGCTTGGCCAGCGTCGGGTGCAGGTTGAAGCCGTCCGGAATGGTGGTGAGCACCTTGCCGACGTGCTGGAGTTTTTCCCGCTCGATGCCGGTGCGCACCGGCGCGTGGGAATACTCCGGCTGGGCGACGGCGGTGGAGCCGCTGAAAACGTTGCGGTCGCCGGCTTCGCTGAGCTCGACCATCCGCTGGTAGCCGGCCTCGAGCTTGTCCCAGATGGCCTGCTCGAGAGCGTTCGCGTCGTCCTCCGTGAGCACCTGCTCTTCCACGAGCTGGCGCTTGTAGACTTGGCCGACGGTTTCGAGGTCGGCGATTTTTTTCGCCACGATCGGCTGGGTGAAGGCGGCTTGGTCCGTCTCGTTGTGGCCCTGCCGACGGTAGCAATACATGTCGATCACCACGTCGCGGCCGAACTTCTGGCGGAACTCGAGGGCGAATTTCGCCGCCCAGTAGAGTTCCATCGGGTCCTCGCCGTTCACGTGGAGGATCGGCGCCTCGATCATCTTCGCGACGTCCGTGGCATACGCGGACGAGCGCGCGTCGGCCGGCATCGTGGTGAAGCCGATCTGGTTGTTGATGATCAGATGGATCGTGCCGCCGGTGCGGTAGCCGGGAAGCTGGGAAAGGTTGAGCACCTCGGCGACCGAGCCTTGGCCGGCGAACGCCGCGTCGCCGTGGATCAGGATCGGCAGGACGCGCTTGCGGTCGGTCGAAGAGCCGTCGTCGCCGAGCGCGCGCTGGCGGGCGCGGGCCTTGCCCTCGACGACGGCGTTGACCGCCTCGAGGTGGCTCGGGTTGGCCGCGAGGCTCACGCGCACGTTGCCGTCGGGCAGTTCGCGCACGCTCTCGTAGCCGAGATGGTATTTCACGTCGCCGTCGCCGGCCACCACGTCCGGGATGTAGTTCGGCGTGAACTCGTAGAGAATCGTCGTCAGCGATTTGCGGACGAAGTTCGCCAGCACGTTGAGCCGGCCGCGGTGGGCCATGCCCATCTCGATCTCGAGGACGTTCTGCCCCGGGCAGTTTTCCAGCAGCGCGTTGAGCACGACCATCGCGCCCTCGCCGCCTTCCAGCGAAAAGCGCTTTTCGCCGAGGAACTTCTTGCCGAGAAAATTCTCGAAAGCCTCCGCCTCGAGCAGCCAGCGCAGCGCGTGGATCTTCCGCTCGGCCGGGTCCGCCTCGCGCAGCGCGTGGGTCTCGATCCGCTCGCGCACCCAGTGGCGGACGGTCGTGTTGTGGATGTGCATGAACTCGAAGCCGATCTTGCCCGAGTAGGTGGCTTCGAGCGCCGCGATCATGTCGCGGAGCTTCATTTTCTCGCCGTGGCGGAAAAACGGATTGGACGCCTCGCGCTCGAGGTCCGCTTCGGTGATCGCGTATTGGTCCGGCCGCAGCCGCGGGTTGCGTTCCGGCAGTTCCTCGAGCGGATTGATGTGCGCCTGGGTGTGGCCGAGCGTGCGGTAGTTGTAAACCAGGCTCACCACCTTGCCGTAGAACGCCAAGTCGATGTCACCCGCCGGTGCGGCTTCCGCCGTCGCCTCGGTCCCGCGCTTGCGGGTCTGCGCCGCTCCCAGCTCGAAGCCTTCGAAAAACGCGGACCAAGTCGGCTCGACCGAACGCGCGTCCTCGGTCCATTGGGCGTATTTTTCTTCCAGCAAGTCCGCGTTGAGCCGGGCCGAGACCGATGAGTTCATGAGCGAGTTGGGAAAATCAGCGGGTTGCCTGCGAATTTCCCGCTTGGCCCGCCGCGCACAGCGCTTAACTAAGGGCCGCGCCCCGGCCCGTCAACCGAACTTCCCCCGATTTTCGGGCCGTTCCGCGCCCCGGAGAGACCCATGATCGAAGTCGAGCAACTGACCAAACGCTTCGCCCGCCACGAGGCCGTCCGCGGCATCACCTTTTCGGTGGAGCGCGGCGAGATCGTCGGCTTCCTCGGGCCCAACGGAGCGGGGAAAACCACCACGCTGCGCATGCTCACCGGCTACCTGCCGCCGACGTCCGGCAGCGCCCGCGTCGCCGGCTACGACATCTTCCGGCAGTCGATCGACGCGCGCCGCCGGATCGGCTACATGCCGGAAAACGTGCCGCTCTACGAGGAGATGCGGGTGCGCGAATACCTCAGGTTCCGCGCCCAGCTCAAGGGGCTCGCCGGCGGATCGGCCCGCCGGCGCGTCGGCGACGTGATCGAGACCTGCGGCCTGGGGAACGTCCGCCGCAAGATGATCAAGACGCTCTCGAAAGGCTACCGCCAGCGCGTCGGCCTGGCGGACGCCCTCGTGCACGAGCCGGAGCTGTTGATCCTCGACGAGCCGACCAACGGCCTCGACCCGAACCAGATCCGCCAGATCCGCGAGCTCATCGGGCAGCTCGGGAAATCCCACACCGTCCTGCTTTCCACCCACATCCTCTCCGAGGTCGAGATGACCTGCGGCCGCGTCGTCATCATCGACAACGGGAAAATCAAGGCCGCCGATTCGCCGGCGAATCTCATCGGCCAGATGCGCGCCGCCGGCCGCGTCCAGGTGGAGCTCCAGACGGATCCGGACGTGGCCGCCGGAGCGCTTTCGCGCTTGGACCGGGTGAAGAAAGTGACGCCCGAGGCGCTCGACGGCGGCTGGACCCGCTTCACCGTCTGGGTGGATTCAGGCACGGACGCCCGCGAGCGCATCCACAACCTGGCTTCGCAGTATGGCTGGCCGCTGCGCTCGTTGTTCCGCCACGAGGCGACGCTGGAAGACGTTTTCGTCGAGCTGACCCGCCACGATTGACCGGACTTCAGTCGCCGAGGCCGCGGGCATACGCCTCGTCGCCGGTGAAGACGATCACCATCGGGCGGCAGCAAACTTCGCAGTCGTAGTCGACCTCCGCCGGCAATTCCTCCGCCGGAGGCACCGCCACCTCGAAGTTCTCGAAGCAAGTCGGGCACGTCACTTCCGCCAGTTCCATGCGGGCAGCTTCGCACGCGGACGCGGGCATGGCGAGCTTGCCCCGGCGGGGCCGTGGTGGCAGGTTTCACCTCATGGCCGAGAAGACCTTGTTCGAGAAAGTCTGCGACCGCGAGGTGCCCGCCGAGATCGTTTACGAGGACGACCGCTGCGTGGGCTTCCGCGATGTTTCCCCCCAGGCGCCGGTGCACGTCCTGATCGTCCCGCGCAAGCCCATCGAGCGGATCGGCGTGGCCGGGGTGGCGGACGAACCGGTGCTCGGCCGGCTGCTGCTCGCCGCGGCGGAAATCGCCCGCCGCGAAAACATCGCCGAGTCCGGATACCGGCTCGTCATCAACAACGGACCGGAAGGCGGCGAGGCGGTGCCGCACCTGCACGTCCACCTGATCGGCGGGCGTCAAATGCAGTGGCCGCCCGGTTGACGCCCCCGGGCACGCCGCCCCGGCTCAATCTCCGGCCGGGGACTCGAGCACCTCGACTTTCACCGGGACCACGCCGCGGCGCTTGAAGTCGAGCCGCTCGGCCACTCCCACGGTCACGTCGATGATGCGGCCCTTGATGTACGGGCCGCGGTCATTGATGCGCACGACTTCCGACTTGCCGTTGGCGAGGTTGATCACGCGCACCTTGGTGCCCATCGGCAGCGTTTTGTGCGCCGCGGTCGAGCTGCGCTCGCACAGCTTCTCGCCGCTCGCGGTCTTGGTGCCGCGGTTGGTCTTGATCGAATACCAGGAAGCCTTGCCTTGCTGGACCGAGGCGATCGACCAGCTCTCGCTGGCGCCGACTTCGCTCTTGGCCGTCGCTTGACTCGTCGTCGCGCAGCTCGGAAGGAGGAGGACACCGGCGATTGCCAGGGCCACGGATTTGTAGTTCCGGGTCAGGTTCATCGTTTTGTGTTTCCCGCTTGCGGGGCGCGGTCCTATAAGTCCCAGAGGCTCACCGCGCAAGGAAAAGTTACCTCGGCGGGAAAGGCCGGAAAACGCCGCGGTCGCAATGGATGGGGGCCAGGTAGTTAGGAATTCCGAAGCATTTTTCTTGCGTCTCCGGGCCTAACTTTTGCTATCGGTAGGTTCATGCTGGAAAAGTGGATGCCCTCGTGCCGCGACCGGTTCACCGGCGCCGATTTCGAGTTCCTGACGGCAGTTCTGGCGGCGGAGGACCGGGCCGTCCACCTGGCGAAACTGTGGGAGGACGACGAGGCCTTGCGGGAAATTCTCGATCTCAAGCCGGTTCTCCGCGGACTGCTCGACTCGCCGGCCGCGTTGCGGGTCTCGCCGTCGTTTTACTTTTACGTCCTCGTCCGCCACGCGTTCATGGAAGCCGGTTTGGACGATGCGGCCCTGGCCGATTACGTCGCCGCCGTGCTGGTCGGGCGCGTCGCGGCGTCCCCCGGCGATCTTGGGGCGGATGGGGCCGGCGAGCTGATGCATGCGGCGGATTTCCTGGCAGTGATTTCCTCCGCGCACGGGCGGATGCGGTTCCATCTGCAGGTGGCGGCGGGAAACCAGTTCCTGGTGCTCACGGGGCTGTATCCGGGGTTTCTCAAGCGCCGCTGCGAGCGCTGCGGCGCGCCGGACATCGCGTTCTACGAGGCGTTCGCCAGCCAAGCCTTCCGCGGCGCGGCGGACAGCCCGCAGGTGCCGGACGCCGCGTCGCGCCGCGTCTTCGGCTTGCTTTCCGAGGCGTTCCGGGACGCCCGGCTTTCGCTGAACAAGGTGGCGGAGGAGTTCGTCTTTCTCGGCGAGTGAGTCAGCGGTCCTCGCGCCAGCTCGCCCGGACGAGGCGCCAGCCGTCCTCGTGGCGCCGCCAATCCAAGTCGACCCGGTAGCGGCCGTCGACGGGCCGGTGGGTCGGGAGCTGGACCATGCCAGCCACGGTCGCCGTGACATTCGCCTCATCGCCGTCGATTTCCACGGTGTGGAACTCGACGACCGAGAACTCGCTTTCCCGCGCGCGGCTGGCCAGGCCGGAGTATCCGGACTCGAGCGTGCCGCGGTCGAAGCTGCCGTTCGCTTCCGGGATTTCCGGCGTGTCGAGTTCCACCCGCTCCGCCAGGTAGGAGCTGAAGGCGTAGCCGCGCATCTGGCGGAAGGCGCCGCCGGATTCGCCGCTGAAATTCAGGGTGTCCAGCAGGTTGGATGTGCGGCGTTTGAGGACCTGCGTCGGACTCAGCCACCAAGCGGTGAAGAGCCCGGCGAGGACCAGGATGGCGAGTGCGGCGAGGTGTTTGCGTTTCACGGGGTTTTGGCGGATTGCTGGTTGGGATCGTAAAAGATGCGGATGTCCGCCTTTTTCGTGCCGAGCAGTTGCTGGGCGCGCTTCAGGGCGTCGCGGGTCGAGAGGTTCGGGTTGCTCGGCGAGTTGAGGAAAAGGTTCGTTTCGCCGGCCTCGCGGTTGCAGCCGTCCTGGAGGGTCTCGAGAATGCCGGAGTTTCGCAGCACGCGGTAAACTTCGCGCGTGGCCCCGGAGATGATGAGGTGGAGGTTCCGGTTGCGCATGAAGCGGATCAGGTCTTCGAGGGCCATGACGCTGGTGGCGTCCAGGTGGCGCGCGTTTTTCATCCGCAGGATGATCACCTTGATCGCCGGATCGGAAACCGTCCGCTGGATCTGGGTGCGGAACAGCTCGGCGGCACCGAAAAACAAGTCGCCCTCGACGTGGACGATCGAGATCGCCGGGATCGGCCGCTTGCGCTTTTCGCCCATCTCGCGGAGCTCGCCGGATTCGTTGAACTCGTATTCGATGAGGAATGGCCGGCTGGCTTTCCGCAGGAACAAGGTGATCGAAATCGCCACACCGATGAAGATCGCCACGTGCAGGGGTGCCAGCAGCGTGGCGAGGAAGGTCAGCACCAGCACGGCGGCGTCGTCGCCGGTCGAGCGCAGGCAGATCTGGATGTGGCGGAGATTGAAGAGCGAGAAGGAAAGGACGATGACGAGCCCGGCGAGCGCGGCGCGGGGGACGAAATCGATCAACGGCACGCCCCAGCCGACCGAGGCGGCGATGACGATGGCGGCGGCCAAGGTGTAGAGCCCGGCGAAGAACGAGGCGAAACGCGTCTGCGCGCCGGAGTGGTAGTTGAGCATCGAGCGGGTCAGCGAGCCGGACGCCGGCATTCCGCCGCCGACAGCCACGGCGATGTTGGCGAGGCCGACGCTGAACATGTCCTGGTTCACGTCCGGGCGGTCGCCGGTGCGCGAGGCGATCGCCTTGGCCATCAGTGTGTTTTCCAGCGAGGCGAGGAAGGCGATCGCGACCGACACGCCGACGAGCGCGGAAATGTCCGCGAAAATTCCCGGGCGCGCGAGGTTCGGCAATCGCGGCGCGAGGTCGGCGAAGGTGAATGTTTCGAACGTCGCGGCATGGCCGAACGGGCCGGCGCCGAAGCGGATCAACGAACCGAACACCGCGGAGCCGATCAGCAGCGCCAGCGCGAAGGCCGGCCAAGCGGGCGCGAGCTTCCGAACCGTCAGGTAGACCCCGATCGTGGACAGGCCGATCGTCAGCGGCACCCAATCGATCTCACCCACGGCGCCGGCGAGGCCGAGCAGGAGCCCGAGGAAGGTCGAGGAATCGCCGATCTGTCCGGAGTGGAGGCCGAGCAGCGGCAGGAGCTGGTTGGCGATGATGAGGACGGCCGCGCCGGCGACGTAGCCGACGAGCACGCTGCGCGAGACGTATTGCAGCAAGTCCGCCATCCTGAGCAACGCGCCGGCGGTGGCGAAGAGGCCGACCATCAGCACCAGCAAAGGCACCAGCTCGCCCGGCCGGGCGGCGAGGGCCGGATTGACCGAGAAAAAGCTGAACAGCATGAAAGCCGTCGCGTTCGTCGGTCCGAGGATCGTGTGGCGCGCTCCCGCGAACAGTGGCGCCACGATCATGGCCAGCGCCGCGCTGAGAATGCCGAAGACCACCGGCAATCCGGCGATGGCGGCGAAAGCGATCGCCTGGGAAATCGCCAGCATGGTCACATTCACCGCGGCGCGGGCGTCGGCGCGGGCGTCCGTGACGTGATAGTGCCGCAGCGGGCCAAGGAACGGGGCGAGGCTCACCCGGCCCTCGGCGAAAAAGTCCCGCACGTCGCGGGTGGCTTTTCTGGCGATGCGGAGGAGCCGGTTCACGGATGCGGCAGCTTACCGGAATCTTGCCCGCCGGAACAGAAACAAACCTAACAGAATGCAGATCACGTTCGGCGCCCAGAGTGTGGCGGTCGCCCCGGCGTGGGTCTCGAACTCGTCCGCCAGCACCGTGAAAAGGAAATACCCCGCCCCGATCCCGAGGCTGAGGAGCAGGCCGCTGGAACTTTCCTTCCGCCGCGCGGTGAGCCCGAGCGGCACGGCGATGAAGGAGAAGGCCAGGCAGGCCATGGAAAACGCCTGCCGCTTGGTGATCTCGGAGCGGTATTCAACGCGCTTCTCGTCGGAGAGGTCGCGTTGGTCGCCCAGGAAATCGAGAATCTGGCGTCCGGTCATTTCGCTCGCGCGGATGCGGCGGCTTTTCTCGCGCGGGATGTCGAGGATCACCGGTTCCACCTTGTCGGCCAGCACCACGTCGAAGTCCCCGTCGGGCTGCGCGGATTCGAGGAAGGCGTTGTCGAGCTTGAGGCGGATCTGTTGCTTTTGCTCGTCGACGATGAAGGAGGCTTCCCGGGCGTACAGATACGAGCGGTCCGGGTTTTCCTCGGTGGGGAGCAGGTAGAGGTTCAGCCCTTTGAGGAGATTGCGCTCGCGGTCCTGGACGTAGAGTTTCATTCCGTCGCCGAAGCTTCCCTGGACCATGCCCGGAGCCAGCAGCGACGCGGGATCCCGGCGGCTATGTTCGTAGATCAGCTCCTTGACGGAAGCCTTGGACATCGGAACCGCCCGCAGGTTCAGCCACAGCGAGGCCACGGAAAGCAGGGCGCCGAGGACGAACACCGGCGCCGCCAACCGCACGAGGCTGACCCCGGAGACGCGGAACGCGATGATCTCCTGGCCCGCGGAGAGCCGGCCGAAGACCAACAGCACCGCGGAGAGAAACCCCCACGGCAGGGTGTACATGAGCGAGACCGGCAGGACCCCGAGGACGAAGCGCACCACCAGGCTGAGCGGCACGCGCTGCTCGACCAAGAGCGGCCGGATTTCCTTGAAAAGATTCCCCAGCACCAGCACCAGGCTCAGGACGGCGATCGCGTAGAGCGTCCCGAAAAATACCTGGCTGCCGATGTAGCGGTCGGAGATGCGCATGGCGACGCGCGCGATGTTGTCCGGGCGCCGCCCGCGCTGTCGAGGATGGAGCTCCGCCTCAGGCTCCGGCAGGCGTCATCGGCCGCGAGAGCTGGCGCATGAGTTCGCGCGTTTCATTCTGCCAACGGTTGAGCGCGTCGCGGGAGAGCTGGACGCGGTCGGAAACGGCCTTCTCCAGTTCGTGGTAGCTTGCGGCGAGACGCTCGGCCGCTTCGTGCAGGGTCTCGGTGGCGCGCTGGCAGACGGTCGGGCCGGCGTTGCGCATTTCCTGGAGCCGCAGTTCCGCTTGGCGGCGGGCTTCATTCATCTCGGCGAGCAGGATTTTCGCTTCCGGCACGCGGC
>CBFGTW010000031.1:0-34176 GCA_965651855.1 uncultured Verrucomicrobiales bacterium | reverse complement strand
CCGGCCTGTCCGGCCTGTCCGGCCTGTCCGGCCTGTCCGGCCTGTCCAGCCTGTCCAGCCTGTCCAGCCTGTCCAGCCTGTCCGGCCTGTTGCTCGGTCTGGGCACCGACGTCGCTGTTCGGGCGCGGGCGGTCCTGCGTCTGGGCGTGGCTGATGAGCGCGGCCCCCAGCAGGGTGGTCGTGGTGGCTGTGAATATGCGGAGTTTCATGATGTGGATTCTGGGTTTGTGTTGTCTGTTGCCATTGTGGGAGGGCGCGGTGAGCGCGCCATTGGTAAACCCGTGAATTTG
Source organism: uncultured Verrucomicrobiales bacterium (assembly GCA_965651855.1). Taxonomy (GTDB): domain Bacteria; phylum Verrucomicrobiota; class Verrucomicrobiia; order Verrucomicrobiales; family Akkermansiaceae; genus Luteolibacter. The sequence continues at coordinate 33,886 of CBFGTW010000031.1, read as the reverse complement.
GCTTCAGACGACCGCCCCGCAAAGGAAAGCTGGGTTCCCGTGCAAATCCCATGGGTCGTTGCAAATCGCCGCGAACACCGGATTCTATCAAGCCGGTGGCTCCGGGAAAGTTACGCGGAAGATGATGCTCCGGCGTTGCAAAAAGACAGTTCCGGAAATGGGGACGTTTCAGCTCGAGGTCACCTTCACGAGCAGCCCGCGGTTTCTCGCGATGCGGAGGGTGATGCCGAAAATGGCGGCGGCGAGCAGCAGGTAGCCGATGTTGAGAAGGCCGGCGTGGGCGAGCGGCAGCCACGCCGTCTCCCCGGTGCGCACCGCGGCGCGCATCCCTTCGAAGACATGCGCTGGCGGCAAGGCCGTGGCCACCGGTTGCAGCCACCCGGGCAGCGAGTCGACCGGATAAAACACCGCCGCCACCGGCTGGATCATGAAGGGAATGGCCCACGCGAGCGACTCCGCCCCGTGGCCCCAGCGCAGGATCAGCGCGGTGGCCAGGATGCCGAGCGTCCAGCCGAAGAGCATTAGGTTCGCGTAGAACGCGACCAGCGCGGCGTCGAACTGGAACAAGTTGAACGCGTAGCCGAACCACGCGATCGCGGCGAGCACCAGTGCGGTGACGCCGACCCGCAGGAACCCGACGACGAAGGTGGCGACGAGATATTCCGTCATCCTCACCGGCGCGGCGAAGACATTCAGAAGATTCCGCGTCCACACATCTTCCAGGAAGGAGATCGCCACGCCCTGCTGCGAGCGGAACAAGGCGTCCCACAGGATGATCGCGCCGATCAGGAAGGTGATCGCCTGCGGAAATGCGCCGCTGCCTTCCTGCTGCAGGTAGCGCGTGACGAAGCCCCAGACGAGGAGCTGGACGATCGGCCAGAAGAACAACTCGACGAGGCGCACCGGATTGCGCGTGTAGAGCAGCACGTAGCGGGTGACGAGGGCGCGGATGACGCTCGGGTTCATGGGGCGACGAGATCCTGGTCGCGCGCGACCTTGATGAAGACGTTTTCCAGGTCCTCCTCCTCGAAGTGGGCGACAATCTCATCCGGGGTGCCCTCGGCGAGGATGCGGCCACGGTGGAGGAACAGGACGCGGTCGCAGACCTCGGTGATGTCCCGCATGTTGTGCGAGGTGTAGACGATGGCGGGGCTGCGTTCGCGCTGGATGCGACGCACGTGCTTGCGCACCTTGTCCGCCATGTCGGGATCGAGCGAGGCGGTCGGCTCGTCGAGCAACAGCAGGTCGGGATCGTTGAGGAGCGCCTTGGCGAGGTTCACGCGGGTGGACTCGCCGGCGCTGAGGCGGCCGGTGACGCTCTCGCGCAGGCGGGTGATTTCCAGCAACTCGAGCACCTCGTCCACTTTCCGGTCCGGCTTCGGCACGCCGTAGAGGCGGGCGAAGACGCGGAGGTTGTGCTTCACCTTCAGGTTCGAGGGCAGGGTGGCGTAGGTGGTGCAGAAGTTCGCCCGCTTGAGGATCTTGATCCGGTGTCTGGCCAGGTCCATGCCGAAGACGCGGATGCTGCCGGCGTCCGGCGTGATCAGCCCGAGCAGCATGCTCATCACCGTCGTTTTTCCCGCGCCGTTCACGCCCAGCAAGCCGAGCACCTCGCCCGGACGGACGTGGAAGGAAACGTCCCGCACCGCCGCGAAGCCGCCGAAGGACTTGGCGAGGTTGGAGACTTCGAGGAGCGGCTGTGTCATCGGCGGCGGCAGTCTAACGCCTGCGGCCCCGAGGGCAAACGGCCAGCGCGATTTCCCGCTATTCCTGGTCCCGGCGATCGCTGAAGACGATGGTGGCCGCGAGCGCGAGGCCGCCGGCGCAGGCCACGAGAAACAGGATCATGGCGAGCCCCGGGTAGCCGAAGAGCCGGAAGTCGGTCTCGATCCGCATGATGAGCGCCGCCCCGACCACGATCGAAGCCAGGATGAGTCCGAGCGTGATGCGGTTGGCGACCTTCTGGAAACCGCGGATGAGCAGCTTTTCGTCGATCGCGTCGACGTGGACCCGGAGCTTGTTGTCCGCCATCAGCTCGAAGATGCGGTTCATCCTCGCGGGGAACTGGCCGAGGAACTCCTTGGCCTCGGTGAGCAGGCCGAGGAAGTTCGCGGACGTCAGCGTTTGTTTCATCCGGCCGCGGCTGATTTCCTGCATGTGGCGTCGGACCGAGTGGTTGGGATCGAAGGCCGGCGCGAGTTCCTCGCCGATGCGGTCGAGGTTCAGGAAGGTCTTGCCGAGCATCGCGATTTCCTGTGGCACGCGCAGGCCGCACTGCGCGCAGATGTTGGTCACCCGCAGGACGAGCGAGCCCATCTTCAGGGACTCGAGCGAGGCGCTCTTGTTCTCGCCGACGACGGTCTCGATCTCGCGGATGAACGCGGCGCGGTCGACGTTCTCCACGCGCGGCTCGGTGATGCGCAAGGCGGCCTCGGCGGTCTGGATGCCGTCGCCGTCACTCACGCCGGCAAGCAGGTGGACGAGGTGGTCCCGCAGCCGTTGGTTGACGCGGCCGACCATCCCGAGGTCGAGGATGGCGATGCGGTGGTCCGGCGTGAGGAGCAGGTTTCCCGGGTGGGGGTCGGCATGGAAGAAGCCGTGGACGAGGATCTGGTCGAGGTAGGCGTGGAACAATTCCTCGGCGAGCGCTTCGCCGTCGAGATCCGCTTTCACGGCACCGGAGAGCTTCGTCAGCTTCGTGCCATCGACGAATTCCATCGTCAGCACGCGCGAGGTGGTGAAATCGTGGATCACGTCCGGGACGACCAGACGCCGGTAGTCGCGGAGATTTTCGCGCAACTCCTGGAGGTTCGCCGCTTCCTTCTGGTAATCCAGCTCCCTCAGGATGCTGCCGCGGAACTGATCCACCAGCCGGCAGAATTCGTAGCGCTTTCCGAGTTCGGTGTGCTCGTCCATGAAGGCGGCGATCTCCGCGAGGCTCTCCATGTCCTCGGCGATCTGGCGGCGGATGTGCGGGCGCTGGATTTTCACCGCCACCTTGCGGCCGCTGCGGAGCGTCGCGCGGTGGACCTGGCCGAGCGAGGCGGAGGCATACGGTTCGCGGTCGAAATCGGCGAAAGCTTTCGAGAGGCGCACGCCGAGTTCTTCCTGGACGAGTGGTTCGAGCTCCTCGAACGGGACAGGCTCGACGTGGTCCTGGAGCCGCGAGAGCGCCTCGAGATGGGCCGGTGGCAGCAGATCGCCGCGAGTGGACAGGAGCTGCCCGATCTTGACGAACGTCGGACCGAGGCTTTCCAGATCGTCGGCCAATTCGTCCGCCTTTCCGGAGCCCGGCGCGGGGTGTCCCGGTTCGCGTTCTTCGGCGAACAGCTCGGGGTCGAGAACGCCGGGGTGGGCGTGCTTGAGGAACAGCAGCGCCACGTCCTTGTAGCGCTTCAGATGTCTGGGGGCGAGTTTCACTGGAGCGGTGGACTCGCAGCGACCGTGCCAAGGGATCTGGCGGGGCTTTGCCTAACAGCAGCGTCGCGGGCGCGCGAGGGCCGGCGCCGTGAGATGTGCAAATTGCACCGTCAGGGAACTGCGCTCCCGCCGTCGTGCAACGCCCGAAGGGGCGCATCCGCGGCGGAGATCCCGGGCCCCGCCCTCGAGAGGCGGCGGGTCGTCATCGGGATCGTGCTGCCGTGGCAGGCGGGAAAAGAAAAAGGGGACGGCCGCGGAGCCGCCCCCTTCTCCATGAGCCGGGGTTTTTCGAGGGAAGATCTTCCCGAGATCATCCACGGCGACGGCGCAGCAGCCCGAGCAGCCCGATGCCGCCGAGCAGCGCGACGCCGGGCTCCGGCACCACTTGGCCGCTGATGGCGAAGACCGCCATGCGGTCGCCGCCGGTGTTCTCGATGGTCACGGACTGCAGGAGCTTCGCCTGGTCGCCCGCGTCGAGCGTGAAGTACGACTCGTTGATGGCGATCGCGTCATTTTCCTGGATGAAGATCCGGGTGTAACCTTCCTCGCTCTTGTTGGAGGCGCGGGCACCGGCGACGAAGGCGCGGTCGGCGTTGCTGTTGAACCAGTCGGTGCCGATGCCGGAACCGCTCGTCACGTTGAAAACGGCGGTCGAGCTGTCGGTGAATGTCAGCGTCACCGTGGCGGTTTTCGCGCCAAAGCCGGACGCCCCGTAGAGGGCGATGGCGCTGAAGGGCGCGGGTGTCACGAGCGTGAGCGTGCCGGATTCGCCGCCGTCGAGGCCGACGACGTTGAGCCCGTCGAAGGGCTGGAAGGTGAAGGTGCCGTTGCCGGTCAGGCTGGAGTGGGTGCCGGCCATGAGGCCCGGAACGGAGGTCGGGTTGCCGTCCGGATTGTCGTAGGTGCCGGCTTCGACCCAGGTCCAGTTTTCCGCCTGGCCGAATCCGCCGTCCATGGTGCCGGTGACGGTGTTGTACGGAGCGGGATTGTTGATCACCATGTCGTGATTCCAGCCGGTCACGGGAATGGTGGAGACAGCCGCCACGGCCGGAGCGACCAAGCCGAGGGGGATCAAGAAACAGGGGAGTTTTTTCATGACAATGGAGCCCCGGGAACCGTGGGCCGCCATTGACGTCCATCTGAGGGAAAAAGTTTAGTGTCAGCCGGCCGATTGTCTGCCGGATGAAAAAAACCGCGGCGTGCGCAGGCCTGCGGCGGCCGCCTTTCACTGGCCCAGGATCAGCGCTTCGCCGGGGCGACGCTGGCCCCGCGGCGCCGGTGCGGGTGCGGGTGCCGGCGAAGATGCAAGTCTCGGCAGGGCCTGCGGGACGAACGCCCGGGGAGCTTCCGGCCGCGGTTCCGGGGTCTGGCCGAGTGCCTTCGTCGCCTCGTCGAGATCGCCGCTCCGGGCCGCGATCTTGTCGAGCGACGCCTGGTACTCGGCGGCGATCGCCTTCACATCGCCCGCCTTGCGGATCTCCGCGGCGGATTCCTTCAACTGCGCCAGGTGGCCCGGATGGGTTGCGAGCCAAGCCCCGCCGCCGGCGACCAACGCCAGCACCGCGGCAAGGCCGATCCAGCGATTCCGGCGGTCGCGTCGCACCGAGCGAGCGTGCCGCTCGTCAAGCAGCCTGCCCAGCTCGTCGCTGCTTGCCTCGTCCGTACCGGCGTGCGCCGCCGCCGGAGCATCCGCGGCCGCGGCTTGGCCTTTCTCGCCCTGGAGGGCGGCATCGAACAACTTCCGGAGCTTTTCTTCCGGGGTCATGATGTTTTACCTACGTAAAGTGCCGGGTGCTGGCAACCTCCGCGATCGCGTGGGGAGGGGAGCCGGGGGGAGTCGCCGGTCTCCCCGCGGCGGCGCCGTGACGCGGCGTTGACCTGAAACGCGGGGCGATTCAAGTGTCGTGGATGTTGAGGGCGTTGCTCATCCCGCTCCTTGCGACGGCCGCTTGCGCCGCCGGAGACCTCCACGCGGAAAGAACATGGACGGGAACCAACGGCACCCGGCTCCAGGCGAAATATGTGCGGACGCTCGAGGATGGAGAACGGATCGAACTCCTCACATCCGCCGGCGCGAAGGTAACAGCCGCGATCGCGAACCTCAGTGCCGAGGATCGCGAACTGGTCGCCTCTCTCGGCGCGGACCCCCCGGAGGCGGGAAGCGGGGGCGGTTTCAAGATCTTGATTGAGCCGGATCGCGAAACCCTGCCGATCATCTCCCAGTCCGACTATGGCAACAAGGCGAGCGATTGCGTGCCCAGTTCGTTCTGCAATTTCCTGCTGTGGTGGGACGAGCAAGGTGTTCTTCCAATCCCGAAGCGCGGCGACTTCGACAGGAAGGCGGAGTGGGTGCACAGCCGGGTCGCCCGCTATTGCGTCACGAGGAACACCCGGGGGACGGATCTGGATTCGGCCTCGGAAGGGTTTCTGAAATACTTCGAGCGCGAACTGGCCGGCGTGGCCGCGATGGATTTCCACGTGGATTTCGATCTCCGGCCGGAGAACCTCGCCCGCTACACGACGGGCAATTACGCCACGATGCTCGCGATCACCATCAGAGACGGTCCGCGGCACGATTCCGGCCATTGGGTCGCCTTGGCCTCCGCGGAACCCGACGGCAGAATCGCGTTCCACACCTGGGGGCAGAAGTTCGAGGCACAGCTCGAGGTTCACGAGCCTAGCGACGAGATCCTGAACCGTTCCTACCGGCCTCGCACGAGCTACATGAAGCTGTCGTATTCCGGCCGAATGCAGCGGGTGCCGGCCACCAGCTACCGCATCAAGATTCTCAACCGCGATGATCTGCCGGATCGTTTCCGCAACAGCGACCGGGAGTTTCTTCTTGATCCCAGGCAGTGGGACTATCTCTACATCGCGAAACCCTACGTTTACCAGATCGAGGGAAAAGTCGTCCCGCTGCCGGCCGACCCGCTGCTGGGGCCGCCGGCGCAGCCCTGAGAGGCGGGCCTGGCGGTTCGCTTCACGAGCGCCCCAGTGTCCGCTCGAGGTTTGCGACCGCCTCGGTGGCGGCGGGATCGCCGGGGTGGACGGCGAGAAATTTCCGGAAGTTCTCCAGCGCCTCGCGGGTCCGGCCGGTTTCCGCGAGCAGCATGCCTTGCTCGTAGAGCGCGAGCGTGAGGTCCGGATCCAGCGAAACGGCTTGCGTCAACGAATCCAGCGCCTCGGCGTTCCGCTCGGTGAGCCGCAGGATCCGGCCGCGGGCGTAGTGCGCGTGGGCGTCTCCGGGATCGCAGGCGACCGCCCGATCCGCCGCCTCGAGCGCGCGGTCGGCTTGATCGCACTCCATCAGCGCGAGCGCGTGGCTGGCGTGGATGTCGGCGCGATCCGGAGCCGCGGCAACCGCGCGGGCGTAGCATTCGAGCGCCGCTTCCAGATCGCCGCGACCGGCGAGTTCCGCGGCCTGCATGAGCGCTTCGTCCGCCTCGGAAAGGCCCTTTTGCTTCAGCTTCTCCATCGCGCGCCGCGCGTCGTCCGTCCGGCCGAGGGTGTTGAGGACGACGATGTAGAGCTTCCAGCTTTCGATGTCGTTCGGGTCCTCGGTCAGGGAATTGACGATGGCGGCCAGCGCTTCCGGCGCCTTGCCGGAATGCAGGAAATCGAGGGCTTCGTTGTAGTGGTCGATGCTGGGAGAAGACATGCTGTCGGGCAGTCTGTAGCGATCCCTCCGGATGCCAAGGCCGGAAAACTCCGCGATTCCGGCCACTTGCGGAGGAGGGAGCAGGTGTTAGATTTTCCGGTTCCGGCGGCCCGCGGGATTGGAAGACGCGCGCCCGGAGACGCATCAACCCCAACGCGAACATGAAACGAACCCCGAAAACAGCGGCGCTGCTCGCCTTCGCCACCGCCACCGCGTTCGCCACGCTTGCCTGCGATCGCAAGGAGAAAGTCCTGGACGTCGACACGCCTGGCGGGGGGATCGAAGTCGAGCGTGACAAGGACACCGGCGCGATCGACGTCGAGGTGGAGGACAAGGAGTAGCCCTGCGCAGCGGACGCGGGCCCGACTCCCGGCTTTCCCGCTTGCCTCGCCCGGCGCTCCGGGCGGTGCTTGCGCCTCCGCCATGCCCGATACCGACCTCCCGATCCGCGCCGCCACGGAAACCGCCGCCGCCCACGGCATCCAAGCCGATCGCTGCGAGATCCTGCAGGACGGCAACACGCTCGTCCTGCGGCTGACGGACTCGCTCGTCGCCCGGGTGGTCAACGATCCCGGCGGTCCGCGCCAAGGCCGGGAGTGGTTTTCCCGGGAGATCGCCGTCGCGCGGTTCCTGGCGGACCGCGGCGCGCCGGTGATTCCCGTGCATCCGGAGGTGCCGCCGGGGCCGCACGAGCGCGATGGCTATCCGATCAACTTCTGGCAGTTCGTCACGGTCGTCGACGAGGAACCCGCCGCGGACGCCATCGGCCGCGCGCTGTTCCGCTGCCACGACATACTCCGGGATTTCCCGGAACCGCTGCCGGCAATGGCGATCCTGCACGAAACGCTCCGGCTTCTCGACACGCTGGCCGAGCGCCACGCCCTGCCACCGGAATCCTTGGCGCTGCTCCGCGAGCGGCTCCTTTCCGCGCGCGCGACGTTGGATCACTTCCCGCGCCAAGCGCTCCACGGCGACGCCCACATGGGAAACGTCATGAACACCACCCTCGGCCTGCTGTGGACGGACTGGGAGGACACCTTCAGCGGACCCGTCGAGTGGGATCTCGCCTCCGTCATCTGGAACGCCCGCATTTTGGAAAACGACCACGCCACCGCCGACGGCATCCTCGCCGCCTACCGCGACGCCGGCGGCATCATCGACGATGACGCGCTGCACCACAGCCTCATTGCCCGCGCGGCCGTCATGAGCGCGTGGTATCCCGTGCTCTACCCGGACCCGACGCCCGAGCGGCAGGCCAAATTGCGCGCCCGGCTCGAGTGGCTGGCCGGCCGGAAATGACGGGGTGCCGGCAAGGCATGAAGGAGCGCTTTCCGGAAGCGGAGGCCGCCGCCGAGGCCTTCGCTGAAGAAAACGGCATCCTGCGGTGAGCCAGCGGTTGGATTTCCTCCCTCCGCCCTTTCGCTCGCGGGTGCTTCCGCCGATGGTGCCGCCGTGACGCCGCCCACCGCTCCCGCCGAGGACTTCTCCCAGCGCGGTCGGACCTTCCGGCTGGAAATGCTGCGGGCGCTGCCGCAGGGCGTGGTGGAGACGGCGGGGACGACCTTCGCCCTTTTTGTGGCGATCCGCGGCTTCGGCCTGCCCGCGTGGCAGAAGGCGGCGATCGTGGCCTCGAGCAGCCTCGGGCTGTTGCTGAGCTTGTTCCTGGTACAGCTCGTCCGGCGGCTCGGTTGGCCGGTGAACCGGACCGCGGCCGGCTTGTGGTCGATCTCCGGCGTGGGCTTTGCGGTCGCGGCGGCCGCGGGCGAACATCCGGGCGTCTATTTCGCCGGCGTTTGCACCGGTCTCGGCGCGCTGATGACGGCCACGCCGCTGATGGCGCAGATTTACCGGAAGCACTACCCGCAGGAGGTCCGTGGGCGCTTGTTTTCCTATGCCGGTCTGGTGCGGGCGGTGGTCGCCGCGCTCGCCGGCTGGCTTGGGGGCGTGTGGCTCGAGTCGCACCCCTTCGGCCCGTTGTTCGGCGCCTTCGCGGGCGCTTGCCTGGCGATGGCGGGCTGCGTGCTCGGGATGGGGCCGGTCACCCTGCGGCGCAGCAACCGGCTGCGGTGGTTCGATGCCTTCGGCCACGCCTTCGCCGACCGCGCGTTCCGCAAGCTGCTCATCTCCTGGATGTTCCTCGGCTTGGGAAATCTCACGGCCATCGCGGTGTTCGTCGAGTTCGTCTCAAATCCGGCCTACGGCACGCGCTTCGGCGCGAAGGAAGTGGGCATGCTCACCAGCACGGTGCCAATGACCGCTTTCATCCTCGCGATCGTCCCGTGGGGGATCGTCTTCGACCGGCTGCCGTTCTACCGCGTGCGGACCTTGGTGAACGTCGCGTTTGTCGCCGGAATCCTGCTCTTCTACCTCGGCGGCGGCTGGTGGACGCTCGTTGCCGGCATGGCGATCCACGGCATGGGCAAGGCGGGTGGAAACGTGCTTTGGTCGCTGTGGGTCACGCGGTTCGCCGATGCCGAACGCGCCACGGAATACATGAGCGTGCACACGTTCCTGACCGGCTTGCGGGGAATGGCGGCCCCGGCCCTCGGCTTCGCCTTGATCGGGGCCTACGGGCCGGCGGCCGTGGCCTGGACCGGCGCCGTGCTGATCGTCATCGGCACCTTGGTCCTCGCGCCCGAAGTGCGGGCGGAGTTCCGCGGCGGGCGCGGATGATCCGCCCGCCCGGCTTCAGCGACCCGCGACCGGCTGGCCGCCCATGCGGAAGACCATCACGCGCCGGTCCCGGGCGCGAAGCGCTTCCCGCGCGTCCGCCGGATAGCGCGCCTCGCTCTCCCCGTAGCCGACCGGCAGCAGCCGGTAGGGCGAGACGCCGCGGCGCACCATTTCCCGTACGATCCGCTCGGCCCGTTGCTGGGAGAGCGTCATGTTCGACTCATAGCTGCCTTCGGCGGAGGCGTGGCCTTCGATGACGAAGCGTTCTTCGTCCGGCAGGTCCTTCATCGCTTCCGCCAAGGCGGAGACGATCTCGTAGGAATAGGGATCGGCGAAGCGCGTCGAGCCCTGCTCGAAGAGGATGTCGTCGCTGGCGATCATCGAGCGCTCGTCCACCGGATAGGAGACGATGTAGGCGTCCTCGTCCCGGTACGCCTCGGGCGGGAGCGGCAGCGGTTCGCCGGCCACCTCGCGGCGCTCATGGATGAAGGCGGGCGCCTCGCGGTAGCGCTGGACTTGCACGCGATCCAGCGCGGCGGCGGCCAGCAGGATCGCGGGGATCGAGGCGCGGGAGTCGAACTGGACGTAGCGCCGGCCTTGGTCGAGGTAACGGGGGCGGTGGAAATCCCGCCGCTCGTCGAGCTGCCCGGCTCTTCGGCCCGGACCGCGCGCCGTTTCTCCACGGCGGTCGTCGCGGAAGCCGAGCAAGCGCGGCGGTGGCCCTTCCACTTCTTCCCCCCGGAGCCGCTGGCGGAAAAACCGCGCTGCCTCCTGCTGGAGTTCCGGGGAAATCTCCGGCCCGCGGCCCCGGCCACGGCGGTCGATCTGCGGGCGCACCCGTTCCTCGCGCTCCATTTCCGCGCGGGAGATGCCGCTTTCGGCTCCGAGAATCTCGCCGATCAACTCGCGCGCCTCGTCCTCGCCGCGGATGCCCGCCGCCCGCCGGCCGATCTCGCGCTGGATTTCCTCCGTCCGCTCGCGGAACTGCTGCTCCGCCTGCCGCACCGGCTCGGGCTCGGGCTCGGGCTCGGGCTCGGGCTCGGGCTCGGGCTCGGGCTCGGCGTCCGGCGCGGGCGGTTCCGGCTCGGTATCGGGGGCTTCGTCCGCCGGGGCTTCGTCAGGCATGGGTCGGTCGGGTCGGTCGGGGCGGTCGGCGCGGTCGGCGCGGTCGGCGCGGTCGGCCGCGGGTCCGCGGCGACCTTCCCCGCGTTCGCCGCGGCCGGGAGCTTGTTCGGAGCGGCCGCGTGTCTCGCGGGGCTCCGCGGCTTGTTGAGTGGCGTCCTCGGAGGGTGGCTCGGTTTCGGCGGGATCCTGCGCGGTCTCGCGGTCGGTTTCCTCGGGTTGGCCGGGCTCCTGATCGGGTTCGCGCGGCATTTCCTCAGGTTCCCGGGGAGTTTCCTCTTTGTCCTCCGGCTCTTCCTCGGTGGCTTCGGTGGCTTCGGTGGCTTCGGTGGCTGCTTCCTCCACCTCACGGGCTTGTTGCGGGGGGGCGGATTCCTGGGCGGAGGCGGTTGCCGTGGCGATCAGCAACGGCAGGCCGATCGAGGCGAGGTGGAGGGAAAAACGGGTCGGCTTCATGAGAGATGAGGGTCGGGTTTTTCGCCTGTCTCGCTGTACGCGTGCCGGAAACGGGGCTCCGCCGTTCAACGACTTCCGCGGGGGCAATGGCTGGCACCCGTGCAATGGGTGCCGTGCGGCGATGCAAGATGCAGCGCGGCTTTCAGAGCTCGAGTCGGCCCAGCAGCTCGCGCAGCATGCCGGGTTCCACCGGCTTGACCAAGTGGTGGTCGAAGCCGGCCTCGCGCGTCTTTTTCCGGTCGCTCTCCTGGCCCCAGCCGGTGAGGGCGATGAGGGTCGCCTTCTCGCAGCCGGGCACCTCGCGCAGCCGCCGCGCGACCTCGCAGCCGTCCATGCGCGGCATGCCGATGTCCAGGAACACGATGCGCGGCTTGTATTCCGCGGCGATCCGCAGCGCCTCCTCGCCGTCGTAGGCGGTGCGGGTGTCGAAGCCCTCGAACTTGAAAAACAGCGCCAGCATGTCCGCGGCGGACACCCCGTCGTCCACCACCAGAATCGGGCAGCTCGCGGAGGGTGGAGCCTCGCGCGAGGCGGGCCCGGCCTCCGCCGGATCCCCGGCTTCCGGCGTCTCCAGTAGCGGCAGGGTGACGCGAAACTCGCTGCCTTTCCCCAGTCCCTCGCTCTCGACGGTGATCGTGCCGCCATGTTTCTGGACCAGCAGGCGGACGAGCGTCAGGCCGATGCCGAGGCCCTCGGCGGCGGACTTGCCGGTGCGGTTCGCCTGCGTGAACACCTCGAAGATTTTCTCCTGCATCGCCGGCTCGATGCCCTCGCCGTTGTCGAGCACGCTCACCGCGACGGATCTTCCGCCCGCCCGCTCGACCCGGAGCCGGATGCGGCCGCCTTCCGGCGTGTAGCGCGCGGCATTGTTCAGCAAGTTGGAAAAGACCTGCGCCAAGCGGCCGGAATCCCCGTCGATGGGCAGCGGCTCGTCCGGGAGGGAGACTTCGAGCTGGTGGCCGGCGCGGTCGATCAGCGGCTGGACCGCCTCGACCGCGGCCGGCAGGACGGATTTCAGGTCGATGCGCTCCTTGCGCAGCTCCAGCTTTCCGCGGGTGACGCGGGAAACATCGATGAGGTCGTCGATCAAGCGGACCATCTGAGCGGTCTGCCGCTCGATGATGCCGATCACGTTCTCCATTTTGGCCGGGTGCCCGAGCGAGTGGCGGAGGACCTCGATGCCGGTGCGGATCGGCGCGAGCGGGTTGCGCAGCTCGTGGGCGAGCACGGCGAGAAACTCGTCCTTCCGGCGGTCACCTTCGCGCAGGTTGGCCACCAGTTCGAGCCGCACGTACGCGGCGGTGACGTAGTGGCTGATGGTTTCCAGGAACTCCAGCTCATCGTCCAGGAACGAATCCCGCGTGCGGCTGGCAAAGGCGAGCGTCCCGAGCAACTGGCCGTCCGAGAGCAGCGGGTAGCCGGCATAGGCGCGCAGGCCGAACGGCAGGTCCTGGACGCCGGTGGGGGCGGGCCGCACCACCGGAGCACGTGAAGCGGCCACTTCGCCGCATGGCCCGTCGCCGGGGTGGATCCTGGAAATCGCGGCCGCTTCGTCTTCGGAAATCCCGTGCCACGAGCGGAGGTGGAGGCGCTTCGGCCGGCCTGCGGCGGTGTAATTGAAGTAGGCGTCCACCTCGAGGTGGCCCCGCAGTTCCTCGAAGAGCCGTTGGAGCATCGTGTGCGGATCGTCCGTGGTCAGCAGGATCCGGGCGGATTCCCACAGCAGGCGCAGCCGGTCGCCGCGGCGGGCGAGGGACTCTTGGGCGAGCTTGTGCTCGGTGATGTCGAAGCCCAGGACATAGTAGCCGCGCACCGTGCCTTCCGGGCCGACGTCCGGGACGAGCGAGACGTCGAGATCCCGCAGGCCGAGCTTGCGGTGCCGCGTTTTCCAGAGCTGGCGGATCGGCTCGCCCTCCAGCACCCGGCGGATGTGCGGCTCCCGCTCCGCGTAATTTTCCTCGCCCAGAACCTCACGGACGGTCCTGCCATGCATTTCATCCGGCCGGAGCCCGAACCATTCGAAATAGTGGTCGTTGGCGAACCGGTAGCGGTGCTCGTGGTCCACGTATGAGATCATCGCGGGCGCGTGGTTCGCCACCAGACGGAGGTGCTCCTCGCTCTGCCGCAGCGCCCGCTCCGAGCGGACCCTCTCGACCAACGGCCAGACGCGGGCAATGACGCTCTCGAGGACGGACAGCTCGTCCCGCGTCCATTCGCGCGGGACGTCGTCGGTGGCCCCGAGCGCCACGGTCGACGGCCCCTCTCCACGGTACGGCTGGGCGGCGTAGGAGATCACGTCCACCGCTTCATAATTCGCGGCATGTTCACGCGTGAGCGGGTCTTCCCGGACGTCCGTGACGGCGAAATCACCCGACGCATAGCGGTGCCACCAGTCCGCGTCGCCAAAGTCGAACAGGCGCCTCGTTCCCTCGAGCGAAGCCGCCTTCTCGTCCCTCCGCCAGTTCGGCCCGACGAGCAGGGCGCCCGACTCGGCGTCGCACTCGATGAAGTAGCACCGGTGCGCCCTGAGGAACCGGCCGGTGGCCTCCACGGCCGCTTCCACGATTTCCCGTTCGTCATCGAGCCGCGCCACGTGGCGGGTGAGTTTGGAGAGGAATTTCGCCCGCTCCTCGGCGTGCTTGCGGTCGGTCACGTCGCGGGTGGTTCCGGAAACCTCCTGCACTTCGCCCCGATCGTCGAAGACGGGTGTGAAGATGTATTCGTAGATCCGCCGGCCGTAAGCTCCCTCGAAGGGGACCTCGCCCTTGATCGGGCGTTTGGTGCGGACCACCTCGTCGATCTCGCGGTCGTGCATCTCCGCGTGCCATTTCTCGTAACCCAGATCGATGCAGCGCTTGCCGATGGCCTCGTCCCACGTCTTGCCCCACATGCCGAGCAACGAGGGGTTGGCGTAGGTGAAGCGGTGCTCGAGGTCGAAGACGTAGATGAGGTCCGGCGTGTTGTCGGCCACGGCGTCGAAGAGCTTCTGGCGGGTGGAAATCTCCGCGGCGTTGCGGCGCAGCTTTTCCCGCGCGGCGTGTTGCTCGATGGCCAGGGCGGCGATCTCCGCGAGCACCTCGACGATGCGGATCTCACGTTCTTCCGGCAGCCGCGGCTCGCGGAAATAGGTGCCGATGGTGCCGAGCACGGTGCCCCGGCTGTCGCGGATCGGCATGGACCACGCGCCGCGCAGGCCGAGGCCGAGCGGAAGCTGGCGGAGACCGTCCCACGCGGCGTCGGTCTCGAAATCCGGGGTGAAAACCGCCTCGCCCCGCGCGGCTGCCGCAGCGCACGTGCCGACCCCGGGGGCGATGCCAATGCCGTCCACAGCCGCGAGGTAGTCGTCGGGCAGTTGGCGGGCCGCTCCGTGGCGAAGGCAGTTTCCGCCGGCATCCACCAGCATGATGGCGGCGACGGCTCCGCCTTCCTCCTGTTCTTCCACGGTGCCGACGATGCCGTCGAGCGTGTGTTCGAGCGGTTCCCCGCGGGCGATGCCTTCCAGCAGTTGCCGCTGCGCGACCAACAAGGCCTCGGCCCGCTTGTCTTCGGTCACGTCGCGGGCGGTGCCGATCACCTCGACCGCCTCGCGCCGCGCGCCGTCGCCGGCGAAAGTCGCTTGGCCGATGGTGTTGATCCAGCGCACCCGGCCGCTTTCGTGTATCACGCGGTAGGTCGTGGCGTAGCGGCCGGTACCCGCGGGATCGAGCGCGGTGGCGATGGACCGCTCGACTTCCGCGCGATCCTCCGGGTGAATGAGTTCCAGCGCGGTAGCCAGTTCCAGCTCCGCCGGTTCCGGCGGCCGGTCCCAGAGCTCGCGCATGCGGGCGTCCATCCGGACGGTCCCGCGTCGGGGATCGAAGCTCCACGTCCCTTGCCGGCTGATATCGAGCGCCAGGCGCAAACGGTCGGCTTCCGGAGCCATCTCGGCCGGGGGGACGGACTGGAACTGTTTCAGCAAGCCGGACATGGAACGGATTCCCGCGCCGGGCGGCGCGAAGCGGCTCCGGCGTGGCACTGTTGCGCCGCTGAATCAGGAATGCCAACAACTTTCCTGCCGGCGCGGCCGCTGCCGCCGCAATTGCTTTGACAGCCGCGCCGCGAGCCGCGCTTCTACTGTCCGCTTATGAAACCACGCGTCCTGATTGCTTGCATCGCCGCCGGCCTTCCGCTCGGCGCCCTGAACGCCGAGCCGGTCCTGCCGGAGGCCCGCGGCGCGGTGGAGTCCCATCTCGATGCGCGGGAGGTCGCCGGCGCGGTCACGCTGGTGGGGGACAAGGAATCGATCCTGCACCTCGACGCGCAAGGTTCCGCGGACGTGGCGGCCGAACGGGCGATGGCGGAGGACGCCATCTTTTGGGTAGCCTCGATGACCAAGCCGGTCACCGGCACCGCCGTGATGATGCTGGTGGAGGAAGGAAAGCTCGCCCTCGACGACTCGGTGGCGACGTATGTCCCGGAACTCGCCCGCCTGAAGGACGCGGAGGGCAACGAGGTGGTCGTCACGATCCGCCAGTGCCTCACGCACACGGCGGGCTTGTCCGAAGTTTCCGGCGAGGAAACGAAGGACGTGACCACGCTGGCGGAACTCATGCCCTTGATCGCGGACAAGCCGGTGCAGTTCCAGCCCGGCAGCGAATGGCGCTACACCCAGACCGGGATCAACACCGCCGCGAGGGTGGTGGAGGTGGTCTCCGGCGAGGCGTTTCCGGAGTTTCTCGAAAAGCGGTTGTTCGGGCCGCTCGGCATGAAGGACACGACCTTCTACCTTTCGGAAAGCCAGCTCCCGCGGCTGGCCGCGAGCTACCGGAGGTCGGATGCCGGAGAGCTGGAGGAAACGCGGCTGTTCTTTCTCGGCGGGAGATCCCCCGTGAGCCGGGACCGCTACCCGATGGCCAACGGCGGGCTGTTCTCGACGGTCGGCGATTTCGCGAAGTTCGGCCGCATGATCCTGCGTGGCGGTGAACTCGGCGGCACCCGCTACCTGAAGCCGGAAACGGTGAAAACGATGACCGCCGTCCATACCGGCGACCTCGAGCCCGGGTTCACGCCCGGCAACGGCTGGGGCATCGGCTGGTGTGTGGTGCGCGACCCGCAGGGGCCGACGGCGGCGCTTTCTCCCGGCAGCTTCGGCCACGGCGGCGCCTACGGAACCCAGTTCTGGATCGATCCGGCGAAGGAGCGCTTCTATCTGCTCATGGTACAGCGGGCGAACTTCCCGAACTCGGACGCCTCGGACTTGCGCCGCGACTTCCAGAACGCCGCCGCAGCCGCGCTCGACGCGAAGTGATAGACGGCGGCCCGTGGGGGGAGCCCTGCGGCCACCTTCGCCGCGGAGACCTCCACGCCATGTTTTTCCCCGGCTCCCCCTACCGGCCCGGAGATCTTTCGCGTCGAAGGACGGATTGATCCGCCACGGGGGACCTGCCAGTTTCACCGGCGGATGCATGCTCCGAAGAAGCCCAACCTGCGCCCGTGGTTCATCTGGCTCGGGATGTTTTTCGTCGCTTGGCTGACGATCGTCGTCGCCGGCGGCCACTGGCATTCCGTCATCGACCACTGGGGCATCGCCGCCGCGATGGCCGTCGGCTCCTACGCCGCCGGTTCCACGCCGATGGGCGGGGGAACGGTCGGCTTCCCCGTGCTGGTCCTGCTTTTCGGCGAGCCGGCGACGCTCGGGCGGGACTTCAGCTTCGCCGTCCAGAGCATCGGCATGACCAGCGCGTCGATCTTTGTCATCGCGCGCCGCCAACCGATCGAGTGGCCGATGGCCCGCTGGGCGATGGCCGGCTCGCTGATCGGCACGCCGCTCGGGATTTTCTTCATCGCCCCGCTCATCCCCGCGCTGGTGATCAAGGTGGTCTTCGCCGTGGTCTGGTGCAGCTTCGGCGTGCTCCACCTTTACCGGCTCAAGGAATTCAGCCGCCACGAAGGCCTCGCCCCGGGCGCGCACCGCTTCGACCGCAACGCCGGCTTCCTCGTCGGCCTGCTCGCCGGAGCGACCGTCGCCTCGATCACCGGCGTGGGCATCGACATGGTGCTCTACACGGTGCTCGTCCTGCTCTGCCAGGCGGACCTCAAGATCGCCATCCCCAGCTCGGTGATCATCATGGCCTTCACCTCGCTGGTCGGCGTGGCGACGAAAAACCTCTCGCACGGCCTGCAAGCCGGCGTCTTCGAGAACTGGCTCGCCGCCGCGCCGGTCGTCGCGCTCGGAGCGCCGCTCGGTGCCTTCATCGTGGACAAGATCGGTCGTGCGCCGACCTTGTTCGTCGTCTCGATCCTCTGCATCGGCCAGTTCGTCTGGACCGTCTCCCAGGACTGGGAACATCTCGGCCTCTCCGGCCTCGGCGCCGCCCTCGGCGGCGTGCTGCTCTTCAACCTCGGCTTCGAGTGGCTCCACCGCATCGGCGGCCGCTTCGACCGGAGGAAACACCGCGCCGATCCCAAACCCGTGGCCGGCCAACTCGACGGCGCGGAGGCGGGCTGAGGCGCGGAGGGAAGGGAGGATCGCCGCGGGAAGACGGCGATGTTGCTTCGTTTCGTATTGCGTATGTAGTTACAGGGTGTTTATCTAGCGGCTCATTCGTCATACAAGCCCATGAAAAACCCCACCCGCTCGTCCGTTGCCGCCCGTTTGTGTTGTTCGTGCTTGCTCGGCTCCCTCCTGACGATCGCCATCACCCCGACCCGCGCCGCCGTGGTCGATGCATTTCTGGGAGAGCCTGTCAGCCTGAGGCTTCCGGGGAGCAGCAACGAGATCCGAGCGACGGAAGGGGGCTTGTTCGAAACGCGTCGCCTATGGCTCGGCTTCGGCGATCAGACGATGACGGTTGCCGGGGGCCTGCTCGAGTATCGGCTCTTCCCGCCTGAGATCCCGAACTCCGGAAACAAGCGTGGATATTTCTCCATCTCGTACGAGACATCCGCGCCGGTGGATCTGATCGCATCCGGGTTCACATCGATCCGCATCACTTTCGAGCGACTCCATTCGGAGCCTGAGCCCGCTTTCCTCCTCGACCTGACTCTATCGACCGGATCCACCGGGTCGCCTTACCACTCGGTGCGGCTGGACAATTTCATCTCAGAACCGGTGGAATCGACGACGGTGGTCGATGTTCCACTCTCAATGTTCACTCGGATCGACTTGTCGGAAATCCGCCGGCTCGAGATTGATGCCGCCCGTCTCTGGTGGCCCACGGAAATCCAGATCTCGAAGATCGAACTGGTGCCGGAGCCGGGGACCTGCGGGCTGCTGGCGTTTTCGGGCGTGTTTCTCCTGCTCCGCCGCAAGCGAGGAAGTTGAGCCGGCGGTGACTTGCCATGGGGCGGGGCGCGCCGCAACCTGCGCGGCAAGCTCACCATGACCGCCACCGCACCACCCGCCGCCGCTCCCCGGACTTCCGGCTTGTCCATCGCCAGCCTCGTCTGCGGGATTCTCGCGCTGCCGACCTTGGGGCTGACCGGTCTGCCCGCGATCATCACCGGCCATCTGGGTCTCTCCTCGATCAAGAAATCCGGCGGCGCGCTGGCGGGCCGCGGGATGGCGATCGCCGGGCTGGTCACCGGCTATCTCGGCTTCAGCCTGATTGTCATCGCGATAGTCGCCGGTCTCACCGCGCCTCTGGTGATGCGGCAGAAGATGAAGGCGGACCGGATGCAGCAAATGACCGAGTTGCGCGAACTCGGCGGGGCGTTTCTCGAGTTCAAGGAGTTCTACGGTGCCTTTCCCTCGGACGCGCTCACCTCGGAGCCGGGCCTGGAAGGACTCGGCGGCCCTTATGTGCTCCAGCAACTCGAGATGGCGGGCAACATCTACAGCCTCCAGGATGAACTCTCGGTGCGCCGCGGCCAGTCCGGGGACTGGATCTATTTCCCGGAAGGCGCCGATGATGCCGCGCCACTGCTGGCCGCGCCGCCGATCGGCGACCGCCGCGTGGTGCTGATGCGCGATGGCACGGTGCGCGAGCTGCCGGCCGACATGCCGGCCGGGCCGGACGCGGTCCACATCCCCGCGCCGGTCCGCCAGTGACCGGCGGCCCGCGGAGAATCCGTTTTCATTCCGCCCGACCCGCCGCTAGGCTGCCGCGATGAAAATCCCGGTCCACTGGCTGCTGGCGGCGGCGTTCGCAGCCTCGGCCGCCGCGCAGCAACTCATCATCCCGCCGAATCCGCGCGTGAACGACGGGCGGAACACCGGCACCACCGGCGGGGCGACCGTGGATCCCCAGCGGCCGACCCTCGTGCGTCACATCACCTGGCTCGTGCTCTCGGACGCCCGGCAGTGGACCAGCGCGGACGGCAGGCCGCTGACCGGAAAGCTGATCGCCTTCGAGGATCTCATGACCGAAGCGCCGCAAGGCGTGCAGCCGGAACCGCCGCAGCCGCCGGAACATCCGACGGTCGTCCGCGATGGAAAGGTGCGCCTGCAAGTCGACGGCAAGGCATTCGTCGTGCCGCTCGAACGGCTCAGCGAATCGGACCGCGCCCACATCGAGGAAATCCGGAAACGCCACGCGAAGCGCGAGGCGGAGTGATCAAATCACCCGCGCCCAGAGGACTTTCAGATATCTCGATTCCGGATAATTCGAGAGCGTCGGGTGGTCCGGTCCGGCGCCCGTTCGGTCCAGGATTTGCAGGCGCTTGTTCTGGCGGTGCGCGGCGTTCACCACGATTCGCTCGAAGTCGCCCGCGCCGAGCTGGCCGGAGCACGAGCAGGTGACGAACAAGCCGCCCGGCGCGACGAGCTGGAGCGCGAGCTTGTTGAGGTCGTGGTATTTCGCGCGGCCGGTTTCGTCGTCGCGGCCGTGGATGAACTTCGGCGGATCGCAAACGACCAGCTCCCAGGTGCGGCCGTTTTCGATCATGGTGCGGCACCAGGTGAAGGCGTCCGCGTGGGTGAACTTCACGCGCGTCTGGTTGAGATTCGCGTTCCGCTTCGCCATCGCGACGGCGTTTTCGTCGAGATCGACGGCCGTGACATCGCTCGCGCCGCCGAGCGCCGCGGAGACCGCGAAGCCGCCGGTGTAGCAGCAGAGGTCGAGCATCGTTCTGCCCGCCGCCCATTGGCCGACGCGCCGGCGGTTGTCGCGCTGGTCGCAGAAAAAGCCGGTTTTGTGGCCTTCGCTGAAGTTCACCTCGTAGCGGATGCCGTGCTCGCGGATCCTGACGTTGCGAACGTCGTCGGATTCCGCGCCGCCGGAGCGGGGGATACCCTCGATTCGCGCCAGATCGGGGTCCACCTGCACGACGACCCGCTGGGTGCCGAAACACTCGTGCAGCAGCGGCAGCCACTCCGGCAAACGCTGCCAGGCGGCGAGCCCGGTCAGTTCCACGGAAAGCACATCGCCGAATTTGTCAGCGACGATCCCCGGGAGGAAATCCGCGTCGCCGTGGATGGCGCGGTAGCTGTCCGTCTCCGCATCCAGCTTCAGCACCTCGCGGCGCAGCGACGCCGCGCGGCGGATGGCATCGGTGAAAAACGACTCGTCGAGCGCCTCGCCGCCGTGCCGGACGATCCGCAGTGGCATGCGGGCTTTCGGGTTCCAGTAGCCCCAGCCGAACGGGGAGCCGTCCTTGGCCAGCACCTGCACCAGGTCGCCGGGTTTCGCGTCGCGAGAAGCCTCGCCGATCATCTTCGGCCAGATCGAGGGGTGGAACGTCTGGTATTTGAGCTGGACCGTCGGCACGGGCGGAATCTCGGGGCAGCTCCCGCGGCTTGTCGACCGAAATGGCAGCGTCCACCTGAAGCGAAAATCCGGGCCGAACGATCCGCGGTTGCTTCCCGGGCCGCTGGAAGCGAACGATGCGCCTCCCATGAGAATGCACCGCCACCTCGCTGAAGCCGCCGCTTCCCTCGCCAAGACCGTGTTCCGCGAGCACAAGGTGCTGGACCACGAGCTGGCCGCGGCGTTTTCCACCAATCCGAAATGGGGAAAGCGCGACCGGGCGTTCGTCGCGGAGACGGTCTTTGAAGTGGTGCGCTGGCGGCGGGCTTTGGGATTCCTGGCCGACAGCGAAGAGACGACGGCGCTCTGCGCCGCGCAGTGGATGCGGATGGGCTACGAGATCCCAGACTGGTGGAGCCACGCCGGTGCGTCCGCCGATGAAATGCTCAGCCGCGAGCCCGACCTGTCCGCCCAACCGCGCGCGGTGCGGGAGTCGATCCCGGATTGGCTCGACGAACTCGGAGTTTCGGAACTCGGCGAGGACGCCTGGGCCGCCGAAATCGCCGCGCTGAACCAGCGGGCCAACGTTTTCCTCCGGGTGAACACGCTCAAGGCCAGCCGCCGCGAAGTCGCCGACTTCCTCGCCAAGGAAGGCATCGAGACCGCCGAAGTCCCCGGCGTTCCCGACGCGCTGATGCTGCCGCCGGGCAAGGTCCTGCCCAAGCCGCTGCGCCACGACAACCGCCTCGAGATCCAGGACGCCGGTTCGCAGCTCATCGCGCCGCTGCTCGATCCCCAGCCGGGCGAGCGGATCATCGACGCCTGCTCCGGCGCCGGCGGCAAGGCCCTCCACCTCGCCGCCCTGATCCAGAACGAGGGCAAGATTTACGCGATGGACGTGGACGGCAGGAAGCTCGCCGAGCTCGAGCGGCGTGCCTCCCGCGCCGGCGCGCGCTGCGTCGCTCCGAAACCGATCATGGAAAGCACGCCCGATGACTTCGCGAACATCGGGGATGGCCTCCTCATCGACGCCCCTTGCTCCGGCCTCGGCACTCTCAAACGCCAGCCGGACCTCAAATGGCGGCTCAAGCCCGCCCAGCTCGAGCGCGTCCGCGGCATCCAGGCCGAGCTGCTCGAGACCTACCCGCGGATGTTGAAAAGTGGCGGCCGGCTCGTCTACGCCACGTGCTCGATCCTGCCTTCCGAGAACCGCGCGCAGATCGACCGGCTGCTGGAGAACGGCGGCTTCACCCTGCTCGAGGAGCGCGTCATTTCCCCGGCGCAGCTCGGCTTCGACGGCTTCTATGCCGCTGCCTTGGTGAAGGAATAACGCCTTCCGGAAAGGAACGTCCGGCATTTCCGCCGTCCGCGGCGCGTGTTAGCGTCTCCGCATGGACGGCATCGAGGTGATCGAGACGGAGTGGGGCAGCGAGCTTCACTGGAAGCTGATCGCGCTCGAAGCCAAGGCGCGGGTCGAGTGGCGCAACTCGCCGGAAGCACGCGAAGAGATGCGGCGGCTGAGGGAGGCTCCGCCGCTGGAGTGGCAGGGGATAACGACACCCGCCCGTGCCGCCCGCAAGACGCCGATCTACCACTGGTGAAAATCGTATCGCTGGAAGACTTTGCGGAGGTCGTCTCCGAGACGGCGAAGGCCGCCGGAGGCGAGTTCGTTGTGATCGGAGGTTTGGCCGTCGGTGCTTGGGCGCAGTACTTTCAGGTCCCCGCGGCTGGCCCGATGTTCAGCAAGGATCGATCTGCGAGGAACACGGCTCGTCGCACAATCGCTGGCACAGGGACTTCGCCTGCGGGGCGCGAAGGTGAAGGGATTTGTGGCCGCCAAACGCAAAGAACCTCCAGGTCTCGGCATGAATTTCATCGTCCCGGTCGATCTTGCAGATGGAAGATCCACCGTGGTCGAGGTTCTCGAGGCTCTACCGTGGGTCGATGACGGCCCTGATCGTCCCTACGGCTTTGGCGTGATGATCGACGGCATTCCGTTGCTCGACCCCCTTTCCCTCTTCATTGGCAAACTCCACGCCTGGCATCACCGGGACGATCCTGAAAAAACCAGCAACGACCGCCTCCACCTCGAGCTCCTCGGCCAGATCATCCCGAAGTTTATCGAAGAGGCCGGGCGCCGCGGGGTGGACACGGCCGAACGTGGCGCGGCGCTCGCCGCGATCCTGCGCGAGCATTCGACACCGCTGGACGAGCCGGCCCGCGCGGAACTCGACCGCGCGCTCGCAGGTGGTTGATCCGCGGGATCACGTTCGCCGGAAAATCCGCTGAGAAGCCGCGCCGCCCACCGCCGTATCGCCCACTCGCACATGGACAGCTTCCCTCAGGACGACAAGGCGGCGGTGGAACGCCTGCACGCGGTTTACCAGCGAATGAAGGACGAAGTCGGCCGCGTGATCGTCGGCCAGGAGGCGGTGGTCGAGCAGACGCTGATGGCGATCTTCTGCCGCGGCCACGCCTTGCTCGTGGGCGTCCCGGGTTTGGCGAAAACGCTGCTCGTTTCCACGCTCGCGCGGGCGCTCGACCTTTCCTTCAAGCGCATCCAGTTCACGCCGGACCTGATGCCCGCGGACATCACCGGCACCGACGTCCTCGAGGTGGATCCGGAGACCGGCCGCCGTGGGTTCCGCTTCGTCCACGGGCCGATCTTCGCCAACCTCGTGCTCGCCGACGAAATCAACCGCACGCCGCCGAAGACCCAGTCCGCGCTGCTCGAGGCAATGCAGGAGCACCACGTGACGGTCGGCGAGCACACGTTGCCGCTGCCGCGTCCGTTCTTCGTCCTCGCGACCCAGAACCCGATCGAGCAGGAGGGCACCTACGCGCTGCCCGAGGCGCAGCTCGACCGCTTCCTCTTCAACATCGTCGTCGATTACCCGAGCGAGGCCGAGGAGCGGGAAATCATCCGCCGCGTGACCAGCCCGTCGTCCGGCGAGGTTTCTGCGCTGATGAACGCGGAGGAAATCCTGCACCTCCAGGGAATCGTGAAGCGCGTGCCGGTGGGCGACCACGTCATCGACTTCGCCGCCAAGCTCGCGCGGGCGACGCGGCCCAAAGATGTGTCCGCGCCGGATTTCGTGAAGGAAATGGTCGGCTGGGGGGCGGGGCCGCGCGCCGGGATCAGCCTGATCTCCGCGGCGAAGGCGCACGCCGTCCTGCGCGGCCGCTTCCACGCGACCACCAGCGACGTGGCCGCGGTCGCCGCGCCGGTCCTGCGCCACCGCGTGCTCACCACCTTCAATGTCGAGGCCGCGGGCGTGACGAGCGACGAGGTGATCTCGCGGCTCGTGAAGGTGCTCGCCCCGCGGGAGGAACTGGTGGTCTGAAGCCGGAGCATGTCCGATTCGCTCAAGCTTCCGCCCTGCATGGCCCTCCTGCCGGAGGAGACCATGGCGGTGATGCGCCGGCTGGAATGGCTGGCGCGGCGGCGGATGCTTGGCACGCTCAGCGGCCGGCATTCCTCGCCGGACAAGGGGTTTTCCGTCGAATTCGCCGAGCACCGCGCCTACACGCCGGGCGACGACCCGAAGAACCTCGACTGGCGCGTGGTGGCGAAAAGCGACCGCCACGTCATCCGCCAATACATCGAGGAAACCAATCTCCGCGCCACCTTGCTCGTCGATGTTTCCGGCTCGATGAGTTATGCCGGGGAGGCCGCCGCGGGCATCGACGGCGCGCCGCTGTCGAAACTCGGATATGCCAAACATCTTGCCGCCGCCTTGGCCTATTTCTTCGTCAAACAAGGCGACGGCGCCGGTCTCGTGACCTTCGACTCCGCCGAGCGCGCCTATCTCCGCTGCGGCAGCCGGCCGAGCCAGGTGCGCCGGATTCTCGAGGAACTCCACGCCACCGAAGCCGGCGCGGACACCGACCTCGCCGCCGTGCTCCACCAAGTCGCCGAGCGCCTGCCGCGCCGCGGCTTGATCGTCCTCATCAGCGACCTCTTCGACGACCCCGAGAAGATCGTGGAAACCTTGCACCACTTCGATTTCCGCCAGCACGAACTCGTCGTCTTCCACCTCCTTGCCGAAGAGGAACTGACGTTTCCCTTCAAGAACTTCCAGCGCTTCCGCGATCTGGAAGGCGTCGAGAAAATGCTGCGCATCGATCCCCAGGCCGTGCGCGCCGCCTATCTCGAACGCCTCCGCCAGTTCGTTAAACGCATCGAATCCACCTGCGGCAAACTCCGCGCCGACTACATCCCCGTAAATACCAAAACACCCCTCCGGGATACGATTCTCCAATATCTCGGTGGGCGATGAATGGGAGTTTTGGATTTTTAGATTTTAAAATTAGAATTTTCTTCCCGTGCTTTTCCTCAATCCATGGCTGCTCGCGGGTTTGGCCGGGGTCGGGATTCCGATCCTGATCCACCTCGTCCGCCGCCAGGCCGCCAAGCCGGTGGACTGGGGAGCGATGCGTTTCCTGATCGACACACTCTCGCTGCGCCGCCGGAAGATGGAGTGGGAGGACCTGCTGCTGATGGCGGCGCGCTGCCTGCTGCTGGGACTGCTCGCCCTGGCCATCGCGCGGCCGTTCGTCACGCCGGATTCGCAAGTGCCGTGGCTGTTCGTCCTGCCGGCGGGCCTGCTTGGCATCGCCTTGTTAGGCGGCTCGTTCGTCCTCGGCGGCGCGAAGGCGCGCTGGCTGGTCCGGCTCGGCGCGCTGGTCTTGTTGCTCGCCGCGGCGGGGCTCGTGGTCTTCGAGAAATGGCTGAACCTGCGGCGCTTCCAGGCCACCGGCGAGCGCGACGTGGCGCTCGTGATCGACGCCTCGGCTTCCATGGAGATCGCGCGCGACGGACGGACCTTGTTCGAACACGCCGTCGATGAAGCCAGACGGGTGGTGAACGAGGCCCCGCGAGGTACGGCGTTTCTCGTCATTCTCGGCGGCCCGGCGCCCGAAGCGAAATCCGCGGCGCCGCTCACGCATCGCGCGGACGTGCTCGGGATCCTCGACGGACTCGAGCCAATCGGCGGATCGTTCCGCGCCCACGAGGCGCTCGGCGTGGCGACGCTCGGCCTCGCCGAAGGCACGAACCCGGCGAAGGAGGTCGTCGTTTTCACCGACGGCCAGCGGCACGGTTGGCGTTTCGACAACGCTTCCGCCTGGGACGAACTGGCGGAAGCGTGGACCGCGCTTCCGGCGAAGCCAAAACTGCTGCTCCGGTCGCTCGAGACGCCGGCCGGCTTCGGAAACATCGCGCTCACCGGCTTCGAGACGTCGCGCCCGCTGATCGGCACCGATCGCGAGGTGACGCTGCGCGTGACGGTGGAGAACACCGGCACCACGCTGCTGACGCCCGAACCGGTCATGCTCGACATCGACGGCCGGACGATCGGCGAGCGCCGTGTCGGTTTGCTGGTCCCCGGGCAGTCGGAGGTCGCCGAGTTCCGCCATCGCTTTGAGAGCCCGGGGCCGCAGGTGGTCCGCGCGAGCATCGCCGGTGGCGACGATCTCGCCGCGGACGACCGGCTCGAGTGGGTGGTTTTCGTCCGTCGCTCCTTGCCGGTCCTGCTGGTGGACGGGAACCCGTCAGGCACCTTCTTCGAGCGCGCCGCTGGCTATCCCGCGCTCGCCTTGGCTCCGGCCGCCGGGTTGCTCGCGGGAGAATCGACCGACGGCGAATTCCTCATGGACCCGCGCGTCGTGCCCGCCACGAGTTTGACGGAAGCGGATCTGGACGAGGCGGAGGTCATCGTGCTGGCGGACGTTCCGCGCCTGCCCGACCGCCTCGCGCGGCGGATCGCTTCGAAAGCGGCGGCGGGCACGGGCCTGCTGGTGATCGCCGGTCCGCGGGCCGAGCCGGCCTTTTACAATGCGTGGAGCGGCTCCGGCGGTCGCGTGTTGCCCGCTCGGCTCGGCGACGAGGTGGTGGACGCGGAAGGCGTCGTGCCCTCGGCTTTCCCGCACGAGGCCCTCGCGCTATTCGCGGAGGCGGGCGATCTCGACGAGGCGCGGGTGAACCGCTGGCGCACCCTTTCCGATCCAGCGCCGGGCGCGGTGCAGGCGGCGATGTTCTCGAGCGGCGACCCGTGGCTGGTGGCGCGGAAGTACGGGAACGGCCGTACCTTGCTCGCCTGCTGCGCCTTCGACGCCCGGGCCGGAAATCTCCCGGCGAAGCGTTCGTTCGTGCCGCTGATGCACGAGCTGACCGCTTGGCTCGCCGGCGGTGGCGTGGACCTGAACGTCGAGGCTTCGTGGAATCCGTCCGTCGCCCTGCCCGGCGGCGGTGGCGGGCTGAGCGCCGAGTATTTCCGCGGCCACAACCGCCGCCACGAGCCCGCGGTGCGGCGGATCGATCCAGCGGTCGATTTCGACTGGGGCGAAAACGAGCCGATGCCGGGCGTCGCGAACGACGGCTTCTCGGTCCGCTGGACCGGCACCCTCACCGCGTCGCGATCCGGCGAGTGGGTGATCGAAGGCGATGTCGACGACCGGTTGGAACTCGAGCTGGACGGCAAGCGCGGCCGGCCGATCGACTACGGCGGCATCAAGGAGATCGGGCGCTTCGTGATGGAGGCCGGAAAGCCGGTGGCGGTGACGATCGAGCTCGAGCAGAACGGCGGAGCGGCGAAAGCGCGGCTGTTCTGGACGCCGCCGGGCGGTCGCCGCGAGGTGGTGCCGCCCGCGGCCTTTTCGCCGGCCGGCGCGGGACCGGCCGAAGCCATGACCGTCTTCGACCCGCGCGGCGAGCGCCGGACCGGTCGCCTGCACCGCAAGGCCGGCGGCCTCGAGCTGGCGGTGGACGGCCCCGCCGTGCCGGGGATCTACGGGATTTCCAGTAGCTCGGCCCTGGCCACCGTCATCCCGGACGCGCGGGAGACGGTCCCACTGGCCGTGGTCGGGGATCCCGAGGAAAGTGTCCGGGCTGCGATGAACGAGGCCGACCGCGCCGCGATGCGCTCGCGCGTCGATCTGCTCGAGCCGCGTTCGGTGGCGGACATCGTCGGCGTGATGCGCGGCCAGGCTTTCGGCCGCGAGATCTGGAAATGGCTGGCCGTTTCCGCGTTCGGCTTGTTTCTGCTGGAAAGCGCGCTCGCCCGCTGGGTCTCGCGCTCGCGGCGCGCGGCTGACGTCGCGCCGGTGGACTTCACCTTGCCGCACGCGCGTCAGGTCGGGCGGTGAACGTTTTTTGAAGTGCCAGCCAAACCCCATCCCTCCATGTTTCCTCCGATGACACGCTTTCTCATGCCCATGATCTGCGCCGCTTCGCTCGCGAACGCGGCCGAGCCCGCGACCGCGAAACGCGAGGACCGCCAGGTGGTGGTCCGCGCTGGCGACGACGTGATCCTGCGCTACCAAGCCGAGCCCGGCGACGTGCCGAACGGCGTGCCGCCGATCTACGAGCGCGGCGGCTACATCCAGTCGATCTTCACACCCGAAGGAAAGCTCGTCACCGACGACTTCCCGCCGGACCACCGCCACCACCATGGCGTCTGGAGCCCGTGGACGCGCGTGCGCTTCGAAGGCCGCGACACGGACTTCTGGAACATGGGCCAGGGCAAGGGCCGCGTGGAATTCGTGAAACTCGAGGAGGTTTGGGAAAAGGACGGCAAGGCCGGCTTCGAGGCGCGCCACCAGTTCGTCGATCTTACCTCGGGCGAGCCGAAGGTCGTCCTCCACGAGCGTTGGCAGGTCGCGGCTTGGGCCGAGGACGACCGGCATGTCATCGACATCACGATCACGCAGAAGTGTGCCACCGACGAGCCGCTCGAGCTGCCGGAATACCACTACGGCGGCCTCGGATTCCGCGGCAACCGCCAGTGGAACGGCACGCGCGCCTGGCAACTTCTCGCCGCGTCCGGCAAGACCGACCGCAATGCGATCAACACCAGCCGCGAGCCGTGGTGCTGGGTCGGCGGCGAGGTGGACGGCGACAGCTGCGGCGTGACGATCCTCTGCCATCCGGAGAATTTCCGCGCGCCCCAGCCGGTCCGGGCGCATCCGAGCGAGCCGTTTTTCTGCTACGCGCCGCAGCAGCTCGGCAAGATGGAGATCGGTCCGCGCGACACCTACGTCGCCAAGTTCCGCCTGGTCGTGGCCGACGGCGGTCCGGATGCCGAGGCCTCGGAGGCGGCGTGGAAGACGTATTCCCGCGAGAAATGAGCCGCCCGATGCTGAAATGCCATCGCCCGGGGCGGCGTTGAAGTGCGGGTGATCCAGCCGCGCAGCCAAGCAATGAAGGAGGTCCGGTCGTGATCCGCTGGCTGCGCCTGCCGCTCGTGTTTTTCGCCGCTTGGGGCGGGCTGTTCGCGCTGGCGCAAGTCGTCCGGCTTTCCGGCGATTGGCCGCTGTGGCTGGTAGCCGCGATCGCGGCCCTGGCGGCCGAGGCGATCCTCCGGCTCTACCGCTACGAAGCCGGCACTGTCACTCCGCGGCGCGCCCGGTGGTTGATCGGCCTGCGGCTCGCCGCGCTCGCCGTGCTCGTGTGGATCCTGCTCGATCCGACGTGGGTGCGGAAAGTGCAGCGCGAGCGGCAGCGGGAGGTGGTCGTGTTGATCGACGACTCCGGCTCGATGCAGCTCGTCGACGAGGGAGAAACGCAGAGCCGCCGCGAGATCGCCGAGTCCGCGCTGGAGCAGGCGCGCTTGGTCGAGCGGCTTGGGGAGCATTTCCGCGTCCGCGTCCTGCGGGCGGCGCGCAGCGTGCGGGCCGAGGATGAACATGCGACCGACGGATGGTCCGGAGCCACGGATCTTTCCGCCGCGTTGGGAACGGTGCTCGAACAAGTCCCGCCCGACGACCTCGCCGGCGCGGTGCTCGTGAGCGACGGCCGGCACAACCGCCCGGGCCGCGTCGAGGAGGCCGCGCGGCGCTTTGGCATTCTCGACGCGCCGGTCGGGATCGTCGCCGTGGGCAGCTCGCGGCCGCCGCGCGACGCGGCGGTGCTCGCGGTGAGCGCGCCGGATGCGATCCACTTGGGCGACCGCATGCGCGTTTCCGCGGAGGTGAAATTCGACGGCTATGCCGGCCGGACCGCCGCCGTCCGCCTGATGCGCGGCGAGGAAGTCCTGGAGCGGCGCGAAGTTCGCATCTCGGGCGAAAGCCACCGCGAGGAGCTGCGCTTCGCCGTGCTCCCCGAGGAAGGCGGCGTGGACGGCTACCGGGTCGAGATCGAGCCGCTCGAGGACGAACGTTTCGCGGAAAACAACGCGTGGCAGTTCGAGACGTCGATCACCGACGCGCGGACGAACGTCCTGCTCGTGGAGGGTTTTCCGCGCTGGGAATTCCGCTACTTGCGCAATCTCTTCTACGGCCGCGACAAGTCGGTGCACCTGCAATACGTGCTGCAGCATCCCGACCGGGTGGCGGGCCAGGACGATCCCGCGGTGCCCGCGTCCGCGGCGCGGCCCTTCGGCGAGGCGCAGGCGACGCGGCTGCCGGCGAGCGAGGAGGAATGGCGGAAATTCGACGTCATCATTCTCGGCGACCTCAGCCCGGACGCGCTCGACGAATCGAGTTGGGGGGTGATTTCCCGCTGCGTGAACGAACGCGGCGCCCTGCTCGTGCTCATCTCGGGGCCGCGTTTCATGCCGCACGCGATCGCATCGGAAACCGGCCGTGCCCTTGTCCCCGCGAACGTGGTCTGGGGCCGGCGGATGTTCTTCGATGCCGGCGGCGAACCGTTCCGCTTCTCTCTAACAACCGCTGGCGCGGACCATCCCGTCACGCGCCAATCGCCCGGCACCGGCGCGAATGGAGCGACGTGGTCCGCGTTTCCGCCGATCCGCTGGCGGCACCCGATCGCCGGCGTGAAGGACGGCGCCGAGGTGCTGCTCACGGCGGCTGGCGACGCGAACGCGGCCGACCGGCCGGCCGATGCGGCCGCGCTTTCCGCGGCGCTCGATGCCTTGGCGAAGCGGCGCCAGCGCGAGGCCGAGGCGGCCTTGCTTGTCACCCGCCAGACCGGCAAGGGCAAGGTGGCGCTGCTGCTGACCGACCGCACCTGGCGGCTCCGCGAGGGCGCGGGCGACGTCTTCCACCATCGCTTCTGGGGAAATCTGGTCCGCTGGGGCGCTGGCCCCACGCTCCGCTCCGGCGGCGAGCGCGCCCGTTTCGGGACCGACCGGTTGGTTTACACGCCGGACGACCGCGTGAAGGTCACGGCCCGCTTGCGCGATGACTCGCTCGCGCCGGTGACCGATGAATCTCTGCGCGTCGAAGTGCTGCGCGACGGCCAGCCGGTCGGCGGCGCGCCGATGACAGCCGTGGCGGATTCCGAAGGTCTGCACGAGGCGAATTTCGGCCCGCTTTCCGCGACGGGATCTTATGAGATCCGCGTCACCGGCGAACGCGCCGAGGCCTTGATCGCGGCTGACGGGAACGGTCCGCTGTCCACCACCTTCCGCGTCGTTTCCTCGCACGGTCCGCTCGAGCTGGCGGACACGACTTTGAATCTGCCGCTGCTGGAAACCATCGCCGCATCATCCGGCGGCGAAGTGGTCACGCCGTATCGCGCCGGGGAGCTGGCCGAACTTTTCGTGACCGAGCGCAACGAGCGCGACGAGATCCGCGAGACTTCGCTCTGGGACAATGCCTGGGTGCTCGGCCTGCTCGGCCTCCTGCTCGGCGGCGAGTGGGTGGCGAGAAGATCGGCCGGCCTGCCGTAACGGAACCTCCACGCCATCGATGAATCCCACACCGCACGCCTCACGAGTCGAACCCCGCCTGGCCGCCGTCCGCCGCACGATCCGCGGCGTGCAGGCTTGGCGGTTCCTGGCGATCGCCGCGACTGCGCTCTTCGGCGGTCTGCTCGCGATGATGGCGGCGGACTGGCTGCTCGCCCCGCTCCCGACGGGCGTGCGCGTGGCGATGTTCGTCCTCTGGCTGCTGGCGGTGCTGGCGGCGCTGGTGCTCGGCAGCCGGCCGCTGCGGCGGAAGATTTCGCTGGTGCAGGTCGCGCGCTGGCTCGAAGTCCGCCACCCGGAGCTCGAGGAGCGCCTCAGCACGGTGATGGAAGTTTCCGATCCCGGCAGCGGCCTGCTTGAGGAACTCGCCCGTGCGGCCGAAGCGGATGCCGGAAAACTCGACGCGCGGAAGGAAGTCGGCGCCGCCCGCACGACGCGCCGCTGGGCGGGGCCCGCACTGGCGGCGCTGGTGGTGTTGCTGGCCGCCTTCGCTGTCTGGCCGGCGGAAACCTCGCGGCTGCTGGTGCGCGCGGTGGCGCCGTTTTCCGCCACCGGAAATGCCGGTGCCGGGTTGTTCGAGATCGCGCCTGGAAACCTCGAGGTGCTGGCAGGCGATCCGATCGAGATCGACATCCGCTACGACGGCTCCGCGGAGAACGTCGAGCTGCGGATGGATTTCGAAAACGGCCCGCAAGTGGCGCAGCGGCTCAGCGGAACGGATGGCACGTTCCGCTACATCCTCGATCCGGCGCGCGACAGCTTCACCTACCGCGCCCGCGCCGGCCGGGCGGAGAGCGATGCGTTCCGCGCGACCGTTTGGCCGCTGCCGGAAGTCTCGGACCCGCGGGTGCGGCTGGAGTTTCCGGAATATGCCGGCGTTTCACCGGAAGAACGACCGCTCGGTGCCGCAATGGAGGCGGTCGCCGGCACGCGCGTGGCAATTCTGGGCGAGCTGCCGACGCCGGTGGAGGAGGCGTGGCTGTCGATCGATGGAACCCGCGTCGCCGAAAGCGCCGGCGAGCTGCCGCTGGCTTGGACGCTCGAGGCGGGCGGCTCCGGCGAGGCCCGCGTGATGCTGCGCCATCGCCTCGGACGGGAAATCGAGGCGCTGCGATTTCAGGTTTCGGTGCTCGACGACCGGCCGCCAGCCGTGGCGATCACGGCGCCGACCAACCGCGATCTGCGCGTGCGCCCGGACGAGGTGCTGCGCGTGGTTTACGAGGCGGACGATGATTTCGGGATCGTGAAAGCGGCCCTCGAAGTGGAAGGCCGGGAGCAGCGCGGCGTGGTCGAGCGGCCGCTGCCCGAGCGGCTCGGGGATCTCTTGCCTCCCCGCTTTCGCGGCGAGCTCGATGTTTCCGTCGGCGAGTTGCGGGAGCGCTTCGGCGGCCCCGAGCTGCGCGTGCGGATCCTTGCGGAAGACGCGCGGCCCGAGTCACTCGGCGGGCCGGGGAGGGGATATTCGGAGTGGCTGAACCTGCGGATCGACGACGACGCGGAGTCGCTGGTGCGGCAGGACATCCGCCGTCAGCAGGACCAGGCGCGCGAGGCATTGGACCGGGCGATCGGGGACGTCCGTCAATCGCGCGACCAGGTGGAACGCCAGCGCCACGAAGTGCGGCAGGACGATCTCCGGCCTGAGGCGCGGCAGCAGCTCCAGGAGGCGGCGGACCGGATGGCGCAGGCGGAACGAGCCCTCGCGGAACTGGCCGAGCGGATGGACCAAGGCGTCCACGCGGCGAAGGCGGACGAAGTACGAGAAACATCGGAGATGCTCGAGCGCGCGCGCCAAGCCGCCGAACAATCGCCGCTGCACGACCGGCCCGAACAGCGCGAGACGATGCTCGACGAGGCGAAGCGCGAGGCGGACGAGGCGCTGGCGAATCTCGAGGAGATGCGGCGCGAGATCGACCAGGATCACCGCAAGCTCGAGGACCTCGCCCACATTGCGGAGCTGGCGCAGCGTCAGCGCGAGCTGGCGCGGCAGGCTCAGGCGGAGGCGCCGGACGATTGGCAGGACCGCCAGCGCCAGATGGAGAACGCCCTCCGCGAGCAGGTCCGCCAGCGGCCGGACGCCCACGCCGAGGCGCTGCGGGCGCAGGCGGAGCAAGCCGCCGCGCTCGCGGAAAAAGCGCGCGAAGTCGCCGCCGCCCAAGACGCGCTGGCGGAGCAGGATTCGGGAAATGAAGCCGCCGAACAAGCCGCCGCCGAGGCCGCGGAGTTGGCGGAGCAGATGCAAGCGC
>CBFGTW010000030.1:0-34863 GCA_965651855.1 uncultured Verrucomicrobiales bacterium | reverse complement strand
AGAAAGGAACTGGTGATCCAGTTGACGCGGTCGAAAGGAATGCGGGAAAGCATGAGGTGGATGAGTTGCCCGGTGAGGCAGTGGTTTTGTTGTGAAGCTTGCGGCCGGGCTTGGATGAGGGGATTCCCACGCGCGTGCCCCGGGACCCGTAGCCGTGGCCGCCGCTGCTTGCAAGTACCGGGTTTCGAGGGGTGGGGCGGGGACATGCGTGTTTTCCGCACGGCGGCGGGTGGCCGCCGCGGTGCCCGGTGGTGGGAGAAGGAGGCGCCCCGCGCCCCTTCGGAGCGGCGCATCAGCAAACTACGCGGAGTCTCGGCGAGCGGGCGGGTAGCCGGAAACCGCCGCTGTCCGGATGCTGCGGGCGCTTCCGGGCCGGAGCGGAAATTTCTCCGGCAACCCATCCCACCAAACACCATGAAAACACTCCGCCTCGCCGGCCTGCTTGCCGCTGGCTCCGCCCTCGCCACCACCGCCCACGCCGGCGTGCTCGTCCCCGACGCCGGGGGCGCGGTCGACGCGCTTGCCAACGCCCGCCGGCCGATCAGCAATCCGACGCTCTTCGACCTCGCGCTGCCGGGCACCAACATCCACCCGATCGTGATGTTCCACCGCCTGCCCGACGAGGTGAACACCACCATTGGTCGCGTGCCGATGGGCGGGGACGTGCAGGTTTACGCGCTCCAGTTCGAGATCGCGCTCAGCGAGCGGCTCTCGATCGTCGCCACCAAGGACGGCTACGTGGAGATCGACCCGGACACCAAGCCGCTCTGGTCCGAGGAGTCCGGCTTCGCGAACCTCGGCGCCGGTTTGAAATACGCGTTCCTGCTCGATCCGGCCGCCGGCCACGCCTTGAGCGGCACGCTGACTTTCGAGCTGCCGACCGGAAACCACGACGTCTTCCAAGGCGAGGGAGACGGTGCGGCGAATCTCATCCTCTCCGGCTGAAAATGTGCGGTCCGTGGCAGTTCGCCGCCGGCACCGGCGCCCACCTGCCGTTTTCCGACCAACAATCGACCAGCGCCTGGCTCAGCACGCACGTCAGCTACGAGGTGTCGCCGTGGTTCATCCCGCTGGTCGAGCTGAACTGGTTCCGGGTGCTCGATCCCGGCGACGGCCGCCCGAATTTCTCCTCGCAGGCAGGCGGGCTGGTCCCGGTGGTCGCTGAGTTCGAAGGCGGTGACCTCCTCAATTTCGGGGCCGCGAACTCCGACCGCAACCGCAACTTCGTCACCGCCGCCTTCGGCTTCCGCTCGCGGCTGGCCGAGTCCGTCGACCTGGGCTTCGCCTACGAGATCCCGCTGACCAATGAGCACGACGGCATCATGAAAGACCGCGTGACCGTCGACTAGGTCTGGCGGTTCTGACGGCCGTTCGACGCCGGATTGTCCGCACCCGGAGCGCTTGCCACCGTTCCGGGTGTTTTTTGTCTCCCGTGGCCGGGGGAATCGCGGCTTTCCGTGTTGGCAATGGCGAGGCCCGGGGATAACTCCCCGCGGTGGATGCCGTATCGGCCTCTCCGAAACCCGCCCCCAGCCATGAATCGCCCGCTTTATCCGCTGATCGCCGCCTCCCTGGCCGCCGCCCTTCCCGCCGCGGCCGGAACCAAAGTCCTGCAAGCCTTCGAAGGCGACGGCTTCGACGATTGGAAAGTGGAAGGTGGCGCCTTCGGCCATGCGCCGGCACCCGGGCGGCTCGATGGCTTGAACGGCGAGCTGAGCGGCTACGCGGACGATGCCGCCGCCTGCTCGGCCCACGGCGGCGACGCGACGACTGGCGCGCTCGTTTCCCCGGAATTCGAGATCACCGAGCCGCACATCCGTTTCCTGATCGCCGGCGGCGACTACCCCGGGAAGACGGCGGCCCAGCTGCTGGTGGACGGCGAAGTGGTGCGCGAGGCGGTGGGCGAGCGCGATCTGGAACTCCGGCCCGCCACTTGGGACGTGAGCGGGCTTCTCGGCAAAAAAGCGGTGTTCCGCATCGTGGACGAGGAGCGCGGTGCCTGGGGATGGATCGCCGTCGACCACATCCTGCTCACGGACTACCCGAACCACAAATTCCCCGCCACCACCCGCGGCGGCCGCCTTCACACCGCCGGACTCGTCGAGTCCCCGGCGCTCCCCGGCGTGACGATCCCGGGTGACGTCACCCTCAAGGTCGTCGCCGGCAAGGAACAGCAAGTGATTTCCCCGACGGCGCTCGCCTTCGCGGAAAACGGGGATCTCTACATCTCCGAGACACACCGCTTCCGCCACGGCGTGGAAGACAACCGCGACAATCTCTTCTGGTACCTCGACGACCTCGCGGCGCGGACAACGGATGACCGCCTGGCGCTCCACGAAAAATGGGACCACCGCGTGCCGATGAAGCGGCTCACGGAGAAATCCGAGATCATCCGCCGGCTTTCGGCTCCGGGTGCCGATGGCGTCTTCCAGGAGTCCTCCGTTTTCGCCGCCGGCTTCAACGATCCGCTCGATGGCACGGGTGCCGGCGTCTTCGTCTTCGACGGCACCGTCTACTTCGCCTGCATCCCGAAGCTCTGGATGCTCCGCGATTCCACCGGCGACGGAAAAGCCGACGTCCGCGAGGTGATCGAGGAGGGCTTCGGCGTCCGCGTTTCCCTCTCCGGGCATGACATGAACGGCTTCGCGCTCGGCCCGGACGGCCGGATCTACGGCACGATCGGCGACCGCGGACTCAGCCTCACCACCAAGGAAGGCGTCGAATACCGCTACCCGAACGAAGGGGCCGCCTTCCGCTTCGAGCCCGATGGCAGCGGCTTCGAGATCTTCCACACCGGCCTGCGCAACCCGAAGGAAATCGCCTTCGACAAGTGGGGCAACGCCATCACCGTGGACAACAACGCCGACCAGGGCGACGCGGCGCGCATCGTCTACCTCGTCGAGGGCGCGGACAGCGGCTGGCGAATGGAACACCAGACGATGCACACCTTCCACCGCCAGATCGGCCTGGAGGAACGGCCGATGAACCGCTGGATGGACGAGCGGATCTGGGAAATGCCGAACGACGCCCAACCCGCCTTCGTCCTCCCGCCGGTCGCGCTGCTCACCTCCGGGCCTTCCGGACTGACGGTGCATCCCGGCACCGGCTTCCTCGAGGAAGAGGACGGGCGCTTCCTGATCTGCGACTACAAGGGCGGCGCCGCCGTTTCCGGAATCTGGTCCTTCGCCGTGGAAACCGACGGCGGCGGCATGAAAATGAGCGACGCCCGGCGCTTCAACTGGGGAGCCGCGGCCACCGACGTCGAATACTCTTGGGACGGCCGCGTCTTCGTCACCGATTTCATCGGCGGCTGGGTCTCCCATGACGACGGCCGCGTCTATGCCTTGGACGCGGGGGAAAAAACCTGGCGCGCCAAAGAAGCCGCCGAGGCCGCGAAACTCATCGCCGAGGGCTTCGATCAGCGCGACTCCGCCGAACTCGCCGCGCTGATGCGCCACGCCGACGCCCGCGTCCGCCTGCGCGCGCAGATCGCGCTCACACGGAAATCCGACGCGCTCGATCGATTCACCGCCGCCGCCGCCTCCGAAGCCGACGAAATGGAGCGTCTCCACGGCATCTGGGGGCTCGGCATTCTCGCCCGTCGCGGCGGGGGCGTCCCGCTGCCGGTGAAGGAGGAGTTCTCCGCCCTGCCGGACGCCACTCTCCGCGCCCAGGCGGTGGAGAAACTCGTGGCATTGTTCGAGCACGAGGACGTCGAGGTCCGCGCCCAAGCGTTGCGCGCGGTGGCCGAGACCGAGGCGGCCGGCGACGCTCTCCCGCTCGCGCCCCTGCTGGTGGACGAGTCGCCCCGCGTCCGGTTTTTTGCCGCCATCGCGGCGGGCAAGCTCGACGCCTTCGGCCTGTACGGGCCGGTCCTCGCCTTCATCGAACGCAATGGCGGCGGTGACGACCGCTACCTCCGCCATGCGGGAATCTTCGCGTTGGAAAACCTCGTCCGCGAGCCGTCGCAGCTCACCGCGCTCAGCAGCCACGACTCCGCGAACGTCCGCCTCGCCGCGGTTGTCGCCCTCCGCCGCCTGGGGTCGCCGGGAGTCGCCGCGTTCCTCCGGGATCGCGATCCGCGCGTGGCGGACGAGGCGATCCGCGCCGTCACCGATCTTTCGCTCGACGAGGCCCGGGGTGCCGCCGTCTCGCTGCTCGAGGATCTGTCCCAGCGCGAGTGGCGGCCGTTCATGCTCCGCCGGCTGATCCACAACGCCTTCCGCCACGGCACGGCCGAGGCCGCGGAACGCGTTCTGGCGGTCGCCGCGAACGACCAGCTGCCCGAAGCGATCCGCCGCGAGGCCTTCCGCTTGCTCGGCGAATGGACCGAGCCCCACCCGGCCGACCAACTCACCGGCGAATGGAGCCCGCTCGGGGAACGCGATCCCGCGACGATCCGCGAGCCGCTCGCCAAGGCGCTGCCAAAGGTGATGAGCGCCGGCGGATTCGCGCTCACCGAGTCGCTGCGCCTGATCGCGCGCCACGACCTGAAGGTCGAGGGTGTCGACCCGGCGAATCTCAAGTCGCTCGTCGGGCGCGGCGATCTTCCCGCCGACGCGCGGGCGAAGGCGCTCGAGCTGCTCGTCGCCGCCCGGCCCGAGGGCCTCGCCGAGACTCTCGCGGAGTTCGCGGAAAGTCCTGCGGATGAAATTGCTTTCGTCGCCCTCCGCGGCTTGGCGGCGCTGGAACCGCAGCGCGCCTTGCCCGCTCTCGCAAAGGCGGTGGCTTCCAGTCCCGCCCGTGCGCGGCAGGCTTGGTCCGTGCTTGCGGATGTGCCGGGCGAAGCGGCGGTCGAGGTGTTCGTCCGGAACCTCGCCGCGCTCAAGCAGGCCCGCGGGGTTTCGCCGTCCGCCATCGAACTGATGGAGGCGGCCGCAAAGCGCCCGGAACCCGAAATCACCGAGGCGCTCGCCGAGCTCCAGTCAACGCTGGCTGCGGATGAAGATCCGTTGGCGCAATGGATGCCGGCGCTGGAAGGCGGGGACGCCACCGCCGGGGCCGCCCTCTTCGCCTCCCACCCGGCAGGCCAATGCATGCGGTGCCACACCGCCGAGGACGGCCACTCGGCCGGGGGCGACGCCGGACCGAATCTCGCCGGCATCGCCAAGCGCCACAACCGCCGCTACTTCATCGAGTCGATGGTCGCCCCCAGCGCCACGATCGCTCCGGGGTTCGGCCTCGTTTCACTGACGTTCGCCAACGGAGCCACCCTCGGCGGAAACCTCGTGGCGGAGACCGACGACCACCTCGATCTGGACGTTTCGGGCAAGCTCGTCCGCGTGCCCCGAGGGAAGATCGCCTCGATGGGCGAGCCGGTCTCATCGATGCCGCCGATGGCCGATCTCCTCTCACTCCGGGAAATGCGCGACCTCGTCGCGTGGCTCGCGACTCTCGACAAAGGCGGGGATGTCCCGGCGGTAGCCGGGGAGCCGGAGTTTCTCGATCCCGACACTCTTCCCGTACCGGCCGCGCCCGCGCCGGCTGCCGGAGAAGGGGACGAGGCCGGCGCGGACCCCGCGGCAATGATGAAGCTCGGCCAGCAGCAATACCTGATGTGCGGCGCCTGCCACGGCCAGAACGGCGAAGGCACCGCCGCCGGGCCGCCGCTCGCGGGCTCGGAATGGGTGAACGGTCCGGCGGAGAATCTGATCCGCATCCAGCTCCGCGGTCTCATCGGTCCGATCGAAGTGAAGGGCCAACAGTACGACTTCCCCGGTGGCATGCAGCCGATGGCTTACCAGAACGACGAGCAGATCGCCGCGGTCCTCACCTTTGTCCGGAATTCCTTCGGCAACGAGGGGGCGGCCGTCTCGCCCGAAGACGTCGCCGCACTCCGCGGCGAGGTCGGCAAACCGCAGCTCACCGCCGGAGAACTCCTCCCGCCGCCGCCCGCGCCCGCGGCCGGCCCGGAAACATCGGCCGCACCGTCCGCTCCGGCCTCGGCCGCCCGGGCCGCGGCCCCCGCGGCCCCGTCCCGCTACGACGACCTGTCATCCGGTTCCGGACTGCCGTGGTGGGCGGTCGTCGGCGTGATTGGATTCATCGGCGTGTGCCTCGTGCCGGTCGTGTGCCGCCGCGGGTAAGGCTTGGGACCGCCTCCCGCCACTTCGCACGAAAAAAGCCGGGCGGTTTCCCGTCCGGCTTTGGCGGCTTCATCCGAGGGAATCCCCCCCGGTCAGTCGCGAACGTCAAGCGCGGCATACTCGCCGTCCTTGCGGCGGTAGACGATCGTCAGGCACCCGCGCCGGGCGCTCTTGTACAGGACGAACGGCCGGTCGGACAATTCCAGCTCCATGATCGCGTCCTCCTTGAACATCGTGCGCACGGCGTAGTTCTCCGGATGCACGATGAAGGGCACCGGGTCCGCTTCGGATTCCTCCGGATGGTCGAGCGCCTCTTCGGTGAAGTACCGCTCCTCGAGATGGCGGATCGACTCGTTGCGGTGCGGACGGTTCTTCTTCATCAGGCGCGTCTTGTGCTTCCGCATGCGCCGCGCGATTTTTTCGATCGTTTCGTCCAGCGCCACATACATGTCCTTGCCCTCCGTGTGGGCTTCGATGGTGATGTGGTTGGCGCAAAACAGGATAATTTCGGCGATGTGCCGGTTTTTCTGCACGTCGAGAATGGCCTTGGCCTCGATGATGCGCGGGTAGTCCAGATGCAGGCTCTCGATCTTTTTCTGGGCGTGCTCCCGCAGGGCATCGGTCACTTGCTCATGCCTCACCGTCACGGTGATCGGCAGATTGACGTTCGCAGTTTGCATGTTCGTTGTTCTGGTTTGGATTCAGGTGAACGGAAAAGACGGATGCTCCGCCTGATCCAACCGATACTCTGGGGGGTTCCGCGGCGAAATGCCACGCTGATCTTGAGAAAAATCGCGCGCGGCCTGCCGTGCGCGCCACTTCAGCGCTCGCGCGTCAGGTCCTCGAACGTCGGGATACCCGCGTCCCGCCGGGGCGCCGCGGCAGCATCCGGCGCCGCGCCGTCCAGCACCTTGAGAAAATCGTCCGCCGGCATGGCGGCCGTGCCCGAGAGGGTGATGGACGCCCAGCGAAAACCTTCCTCGCTCCGCCAAAACACCTCCGCGAGCCGCGGGTCTTCCGCCGCGGCGACCACCGCGTCCGCCAAGCCGACCTCGAGGGTGCCGCCGAGCGTGAGATCAGGCGCGACGTGGATCTCCCCACCCACGGCCATGCGGCCTTTCGACACCAGGGCGAGGTCGCCGATGCGGACCGCCTGTCCTTGGCGGCGGAGGGTGCCGGCCGCGTTGGAATCGAACTCGGGAAACTCGAACCACTTGTCGTTGAGCAGCTTGGAAAGGACCGTGAGGAACGGAAAATTGCCGAGGACCAGCGAGTCGTTCAACGAAGGTCGGAACGCGAGCTGCATCGCGGCCGCCTCGCCTGCCGGAGGCACGGTGAGGAAGTTCGAGTTCGCCGCCTCGCGGGTGTCGATCCGGCCGGCGACGAGCGCACCGGTTTCCTTGCCTGCCAGCGCCGCAAAGGGGAAATTCTCCGCCTTGACCGCCAGGGTGCTCGGGCGGTCCGAAACCATCGGCGCGACCACGCCGGAAAGAAGTAGGGTGCCCTTGCTGTCGTCGGGGGCGAGCAACATCACCCGGGAAATGTCGACCTCCGGGCCGCGGAACTCCATGAACGCCCGGTCGAGCCGGAATTTCGGCCAGCCGGGAATCGTCAGTTCGCCGCGCGCGACCTGGAACTGCGGCAGCCCGCTTCCGCCCGTCGGGTAGAACGTCGCCTCGGCGTCGCGCAGATCGAGGGCCGGCTGCGAAGGGTCGCCCATCGTCAGGCGGAACCGAGGGGATGTGACGCGATCGAAATCGACGGTGCCGGATGCCGGCTCCTCCGGCTGGAAAGCCACCGCTTCGCCCGCCACCGGACGCCGGAGGACCAGGTGGGCTTGGCGCGACCGAAGCTCCTCGCCGGTCCAGGATTTTCCGAAGAAGCTCGAGGGATGGATGCTCGCCTCGACCGACTGCATTTCAAGCGAGTCCAACGGGCTGCCCGCCGGCCACTCGAACTTGGCGGCGGCGGCGTTTGCCGCCACCGGGCTGACGCGGAACTGCCGCAGGCCGACCTGTGCGCCGGTCGCCGCCGTGGTCTTCGCGATCACTCCTTCGCGGTAGGGCGACGAGTTGGCGTAAACGATCAGCACTGCCGCGGCCACCGCCACGGCCAAGGCTCCCGCCAAGCCGACGGTCAGTCGGATGG
Source organism: uncultured Verrucomicrobiales bacterium (assembly GCA_965651855.1). GTDB lineage: Bacteria > Verrucomicrobiota > Verrucomicrobiia > Verrucomicrobiales > Akkermansiaceae > Luteolibacter. The sequence goes on along the minus strand of CBFGTW010000030.1, from coordinate 26,629 downwards.
TCCGCAGCCGTTTGGCGCGCTGTTCCTGCTCTTTGTGGGGCTGGCGCGAGCGGCGCTTGCGTTTGCGGACCCGGATCGCCTGGCTGCCGTCCGCGCGTGTCACCAGCTCACCCTCGACGGGTTCCGAATCCTGCGGCTTCGACTTCAGCCGCTCCATCATCTCGTCGATCGAATACTTTTCCGGCTCGTGGGAAGCGCGTGACATGGTCTGTTTCAAGGGAAACGTAAGGGTGAAGGTAAACGGGATCGGAGTCTTCGCAGCCGCTTTTCACGGCTCGCGGAACTTCCGCCCTGCGGGATCGGTCAGCTCGACCGTCACGAGGAACACCACCACGGTGGAGATCGGCTGGCGCGCCTTCGACTGGAACAGCCGGCCGACGACCGGCAGCGATCCCAGCACCGGGGTTTGGTCCTGCACATCCTGGATCGTGTCCTGGATCAAGCCGCTGAACACCAGCGTGGCGCCGTCCGCCACCGTCAGGCTGGTCTGCGTGTTCATGTTGGAGAACACGGGCATCAGGATCGAGTTGTCGGTGATTTCCACCGTCTGCTGGCCCCCGGTGGTGGTGCTTTGGGCAGCGCCGTTGATCGGCGTCCCGTAGTTGATGAAACCGTCGAACTCGATGTAAGAGGGATTGAGCGTCACGTCCACGTAGCGCTTGTCCGGCGAGGCCGTGGGCAGGACGGAGAGGGTGATCCCCACGTCCCGGGTGTCGAAAGCCGTCGGGGTGGCCGGCGTGACCGGCATCAAGTTCGCCGAGCCGGTCTGCAGGATTTCGCCGTCAATGATGATCGTTTCGCCGCCACCGACGCTGTTCGGCAATTCCGGGGGTTCGTATTCGGTGGGGTAAATGAACTCGCGCACGACCTTGATCGTGGCTTCCTGGCCGCTGCGGGTCACCACCGAGGGCGTGGCCATGCGGTCCACCGCCTTCTTTTGGTCGAGCCCGCGCATCAGCATCTGGATGCTCGAACTTGGCGCGACGCGGGAAAGTTGGAAGACGCCTGGCGCGCGGACGCCGGCGCCGGTGGGCCGCTCGAAGCCGAGCACCCCGTCGATCGAGTTCGACAGGATCGCGCCGGTGCCGCTGCGGTTTCCGGCGGTGATCGGATTCCGCTCCATCTGGCCGAAGGGCACGGCGATGTCGGTCAGATCCCCGCCGCTGCCCTGGGTGCCGCCGTGGAGGTACATCGGGTTCGTTCCGGGTACCCAGCCTTCGCCGCCGAATCCGGTCGGCGCGAGCAACCAGTCGAAGCCGAGTTCCTGCGTCATCCGTTCCTCGAAGCGCAGGATCTGCACCTTGACGTTGACCATCACCGGTTCGGCCTGCGCGGCCTGATCGACGATCTGCTGGATGATGTCGTGGTTGGCCTGCGTCTGGCTCACCACCAGCACGTTGCCGGCGCCCATGCGGGCGAAGGCTCCCTCGGGGAAGGTGATGCCCATGTTCTGCAGGGCTTGCTGCGGGCCCATCCGCTGCGCGAGCAGGCCGCGACGTTGCGGCTCCGCGAAGGGATCGGCGTCCGCTCCGGCGTCGCTCGTGGCACCGGCGGTGAGGGTGCTGAGGAAATCCGGCGGCACCCGGTAGCTGCGGGTCATCATGGCATCCGAAATGCCGCCTCGTGGGCGGACGATGACGGAGTAGTCGTCCGTGCGGTATTCGGTCTCGGTCAGCGCGGTGAGATACCGGAGGATCTCGGAGAGGGGGACGTTGCGCAGTTGCAGGTCGAAGCGCGCGTTGCGGATGCGGTTGGCGACTTCCGAGTCGCTGGTGCCGAGATTCAGCGCGAAGTTCACGCCGCGTTGTTCCGGGTCGAGCGCCACCGTGTCGTGTTCCGCGGCGCGGACGCGCAGGAACTCGAGTGCCTCTTCGAGGGAAGCTTGTTCGAGATTGACCAGCGGAATGACGATCCGGTCGAGCTTGTTGGCCACTGGCACGAAATCCAGTTGGCCGGCGTCCTCCGTGCCCCGGGGCACATCCACCGCGGGCAGCGGCACCGGCAGCTCCCAAGCTTGGTCGACTTGGGCGAGCATCTCCGCCCGCGTGTGATCGAAGGCGGCTTGGTAATAGCCGGACTTCGCCGCGGCCACGCGCTCCATGCCACGGCGGGCGGCTTGGTTGTGCGGGTCGATTTTGAGAACTTCCTCGTAGTAGAACTTCGAGCGGTCGAAATCGGCGAGGTTGTAGGCGCCTTCGGCCGTGTAGAGCAGCCGGCGGACGCGGTCCACGTCGGCCGCATGTTCGCGGGTCAGCGCCGGATTCGTACGGATCGGATCGTCCAGTTCGGCGCGGACCAGGCGGGCCAGCGCGTGGTCGGGCGCCACCCCGTCCGCCAAGACCTTGTCGATCGCCTCCCGGGCACCCGGGACGTCGCCGCCGCGGGCCAACTCGCGGGCGAGGGCGACGGACGCCAGCGCGTAGCGTTCGGTCGCCGCGGCGCGGAGGTCCGCCACCACCGGGGCGGCCGGCAGCAAGCCGCGCGCGCCGTCGTAGGCCTCGGCCGCTTCGGAAAATTTCGCCGCGTGGTAGGCTTCGTCGCCCTTGGCGAGGAGGAGCCGGGCTTCTTCCACCGCTTCTTGGCGAGCGGCCACCTCCCGGCTGGCACCGGATGGCGGTGTGGCGGGTTCACCGGCGGCGAGCGGGAAAACGAGACAAGCCGTGGCCAGAAGCGCGGCACGGCCACAGGGAAGCATGAAGCGGGAAGCGGTCTCCATTGCGAAGGTTTCGCGGCTTATAGAGAGCCCTCGCGGAGAGGGTAAGCCGAAAATCCGGGAAATTTCAGCCGCCGGTCCGCAGCGGCAGTTCGAGCTGCACGGGTGGCGGGGTCCGCCGACGCGCGCCGCGGCGGGCGAGCTTTGCCAGCACGGCTGCCGCCAGCCGGGAGAGTCGAAGGCGTTTCCAGAGGGTCATCATCTGGATGCTGTTTGCCTGAACAGCTTCCGGCTGTCAAGCGGCCGGTTCGTCGAGAACCCGCGCCGCTTCGTCGCGGTCGGCGGCGATTTGGCTCCGCAGCGCCTCGAGCGACTCCATCTTGCGCTCGGGCCGGAGGAATCTCACGAACTCCACCTCGAGTTCCCGCCCGTAGAGATCGCCGGTGAAGTCGAGCAGGTGCACCTCGAGAGCCCGCCCTGCATCGGGAACGCTCGGCCGAACGCCAAGGTTCGCCACGCCGGGCCGCCACCCATCTCCGCCCCAGCGGGCACGCACCGCCCAGACGCCGTCAGGCGGAAGTTGGAGGGCGCCGAAGTCCACGTTCGCGGTGGGGAAGCCGAGTTCCCGGCCGAGCTTGCGGCCGGCCACCACTTCGCCGGTGATCGTGTACGGCCGGCCGAGCATCCGGGCGGCCGCGGCGAGGTTGCCGTCGCGGATCGCCTGGCGGACGCGCGTGCTGCTGACGCGCTCGCCGTCCAGCATCACCGGCGGCACGGCGATCAACTCGTAGCCGAGCCGGCAGGACTCGCCGCGCAGCAATTCCACGTCGCCGTGCCGGCCGCGGCCGAACCGCCAGTCGTCGCCCACCGCGATGGTCCGCACGCCGGCCGCCGCGAGGCGTTCGAGAAACCGGGGCGCCGGAAGCGCGGCGAGGGCGGCGTCGAATCGCACCGGCGCGAAGACCCCGGCTCCCAGACCGTGCACGATCTCCGCCTTGTGGCCGACCGTTGCCAACAGGGCGGCGGGGGCCTTTTCCGGAGCGATCACCTGGATCGGATGCGGATCGAAGGTCAGCACGCCACCGAGGCCGCCGTGGCGTGCCGCCGCCTCGAGCGCCCGCGAAATCACCGCCTGGTGCCCGATGTGGACGCCGTCGAAAACGCCGAGCGCCAGATGCAGCGGGCATTCCAAGTCGGCCAATTCCTCGAGGCGGGTCCGGATGAGCACGCGCCAGCGATAACTCCGGAACCGGAGCCCGGGAAACCCGAAATCCCGGCCGGCCGCGCGAGCCCCCGTCACGTTGACGGGTTGCGGCTGCTGCCGGAAACTGGGGGATGCCGCTCTCCCTGATCCGGAAACTCCTCATCAGCCTGCGCACGAGCTTCTGGTTTCTCCCCGCGGTGATGGTCGCGGCGGCCGTGGCCTTGGCGTTCTGGCTGGTGAACGTGGATGTGGCTTCGCGCCTCGACGGCTGGCCCGGCAGCGAGCTGCTCTTCGCCGCGGACGCGGAAGGCTCGCGCCACATGCTCGCTGCCGTGGCCACCTCGATGATCACCATCGCCGGCGTCGCCTTTTCGATCACCATCGTGGTGCTCTCGCTCGCTTCGAACCAATACACGCCGCGGATTCTCCGGAACTTCATGCGCGACCGCGGCAACCAAGCGGTCCTCGGCGTCTTCGTCGGCATCTTCGCCTACTGCCTGGTCGTCCTGCGCGCGATCCACGAGGTCGAGGACCAGGAGGCCTTCGTGCCTTCCCTGGCGATCGTCGTCGGCCTCGCGCTCGCCCTGGTGGGCGTCGGGTTTTTCATCTATTTCATCCATCACACGGCCTCCTCCGTGCAGGCGACGCACGTGCTCGGCTCCATCGTCTGCCAGACCGCGGCGGTGATCCGTGACCTGTGGCCGGAGAAGGAGGAGGTGGCCCCGGAACCGGACGACGCCCTGGCCGCCAAGCGGTGGTGGATGCTCCCGGCGGAAACCGGCGGCTACGTGATGACCATCAACTACCGGGAAATCGCGGCGCTCGCCGCGAAGCACGGAGCCATCGTCCGGCTGCACGCCGCTCCCGGCGACTATGTGGTGGAAGGCGGCCCCTTCGCCGCGGTGACGCTCGAAGATCCGCCGGAATCACTCGGGCGCGCCCTCAGCGAGCACGTCGCGTTTTCCACCGTCCGGACGATCGAGCAGGACCCGGCCTTCGGCATCCGGCAGGTCGTGGACATCGCCTTGAAAGCACTTTCGCCCGGCGTGAACGACGTCCACACCGCCGTGGAAGCGGTGGACCACTTGACGAGCATCTTCGCGCTGGCGGCAGCGCGCCGCGAGCCGCCGCGCCACCATTTCCGGGACGACGCGCTGCGGGTGATCAGCAACGAGCGCGCGTTCAGCGACCTGCTCGCCTACGCCTACCGCGGCATCCGCAACAGCGGCGGCGGCCTCGTCTCGCTCTTCGAGCGGCTGCTCGGCTCGCTGCGCACCATCGCCGGATTCACGGACGATCCGGAACGCCGCCACGCCCTCGCCGCCGAATGCGATGCCATCGCCGAGGCGGTGGCCGATACAGTGGCCCTCGCGCGAGACCGGGAGCCGCTCCTCGCCGAGGCCGGTCGGCTGACCCGCGAACTCGCCGGCGAGCCGCCGCCCGCCTCGCCGGTCTTGCCCGATCATTCCGGAAGATTGCTCCGGGGTCGGAGGGAAAGATGAACGGGGGAAAACAAGCCGGGCCGGATGATGTGGAAGAAGATGGTATGTCAGATGTATGCACCACCGCGTTCCGCCGGGCTTTTGTCTGGCGAAAACTTCGCATTATTGCCACAGTTCGCGCCTTTTTCACGCTGCCCGTCCCGGCGGTGGGATGCTTGGTTTTTCTTGATCTGAAAGGGGTTCGCGCGGATCGACGGCGGATGCGGAAGGGATTGCGCGGGCCGGAATCCGCAGGCTTCGCCGTCGGGCGCTCTTTTGACATCGGGTGGATGTCATTTACCGGTTCCGGGACAACGGGGATGCGACCCGTCTCCCATTCCTGAAACGACCGACATACAACGACATGTACCGATCCAAGACATCCGCTATCTTCGCCACGCTCGCCGGAGCCGCTCTCGTCACCGCCAGCTCCGCCCTGGCCGCCAGCTACTCGGGCAAAGGAGGCATGGAGACGACGACCTACCAGCAGCAATCCGCCGGATTCACCGATCCGGGTCTGCCGATGATCGCCCGCGGCGTGCAGGAATTCGGTCTCAACGGCCGGCTCAATTGGCAGGACGACACCGTCTACACGCTGAACCTCAGCTACGGCCGCTTCGTCACCGACAACTGGCTCGTCGGCGGCCGCCTGTCGGTCGACGGCGTGAACAGCGACGCCGGTTACGCCCTCGGCGTCTTCGCTGAATACAACTTCCTCACCGGAACGAAATGGGTGCCCTTCGCCGGCATCGGCGTGGGCTACAACCACCTCGAGGGCCGCGATACCAGCGTGGATTCCGTCCAGTTCAGCGGCGAGTTCGGCATCAAGTATTTCATGCGGCCGAACATGGCGATCACCGCCTCGATGGTTGGCACCTGGGACACCGACCGCTTGCCGGACGGCGACGACTTCGGCAGCCAGATCAATTTCGGCCTGCGCTATTTCTTCTGATTTCCGGCCGATCTTCGGTTGATGCAAAACGGCGTGCGGAGAAATCCGCGCGCCGTTTTTTTGCTCCGCCGGATAACCCGGACGGGGAGCGGGAGGAACGGCGGGCCGCTGCGTTAAGTTTCCGATCCCGGCAATCCCGTCCGGTCGCGCAGGTCCAGGCTCTCCCTCCGCTCGCGACCCTCCTGTTCCCGCTGGCCCTCCCGCCGCCGCGGGGCTGCTCGGCATCCGCTTCCTCCGGCTGCGCGTCACCAGCCCGCCGTGAGCGGCCGGATCTTATCTTTACCCGCCGCGGTTTCCCCTCTACATCCGGCCCGCCATGCACGGATTCGCCTACCAGGACGGCACGCTTCACTGTGAGAACGTGTCCGTCGCCGATCTTGCCGAGGAACACGGCACGCCGCTCTACATCTACTCGGCCGGGACGATCGTCGACCACTACCGCCGGCTCGACGCCGCGCTCGCGGGCGTCGACCACGAGATCGCCTACGCGGTGAAGGCGAACTCGAATCTCTCCGTGCTCCGCCTGCTGGCCGCGGAAGGCGCGGGCTTCGACATCGTCTCCGGCGGCGAGCTGTTCCGCGTCATCAAGGCCGGCGGCGATCCCGCACACTGCACCTTCGCCGGCGTCGGCAAGACGCGGGAGGAGATCGTCTTCGCCCTCGAGCGTGGCATTTACTCGTTCAATGTCGAAAGCGAGGCGGAGTTGAGATACCTCAATGATGTCGCCCGCGATCTGAATCTCGTCGCGCCCGCTGCGGTGCGCGTGAATCCGAACGTGGATGCGAAGACGCACAAGTACATCTCCACCGGAAAGTCCGAGAACAAGTTCGGCGTCGATTTTGAAAAGATCGAGGACCTCTACGAGCGCGCGGAGAAGGAGCTCCGCCACGTGAAACTCCGCGGCCTCCAGATGCACATCGGCTCGCAGCTCACGTCGATCCAGCCGTTCATCGAGGCGGTGGAAAAGGTCGCGCCGATGGCCGTGCGGCTGAAGGAAAAGCACGGCATCGAGTTCTGGTCGATCGGCGGCGGCATCGGCATCATCTATCAAGAGTCGCTCCAATCCGGAAAGCCGGACTGGTGGGAATCGAAGCCGGAAAGCGAGCGCCCGCTCACCATCGAGCGCTACGGCCGCGAGCTGGTCCCGCGCCTCCGGGGCCTCGGGCTCAAGATCCTGCTCGAGCCGGGAAGATATGTCGTCGGCAATGCCGGCATTCTCGTCACGCGCTGCCTTTACGAAAAGAAGGGCTCGGCGAAGACCTTCAAGATCGTGGACGCCGGCATGAACGACCTGATCCGCCCGGCGCTCTACGAGGGCCACCACGAGATCGTCCCGGTGAAGGAGCCGCAGGACGACGAGCGGCCGAAGGTCGATGTCGTCGGCCCGATCTGCGAAAGCGGCGACTTCTTCTGCCAGGACCGCCCGCTGCCGGACTTCCAGCCGGGCGAGCTGGTCGCGCTGATGTCCGCCGGCGCGTATGGATTTGTCATGGCCTCGAACTACAACTCCCGGCCGCTCCCCGCGGAGTTGCTGGTCGAGGGCGACAGCGCCACGCTCGTCCGCAAGCGCCAGACGATGGAAGATCTGATAGCGGGCGAGCTGTAGCCGCACCGCCATGCCGCGGTTCCTCTACCTCCAGTTGCACCTGCTGGTGCTGCTGTTCGCGGCCACGGCGATCCTCGGAAAGCTGATCTCGCTGCCGGTGCCGGCGCTGGTGGTCTGGCGCACCGTGCTCGCCGCGGCCGGCGCGGCGTTTCTCGTGGGAATCGTCCGCCGCCGCCCGCTGCTGCCCGCGCCGCGGCAGATCGCGGCGCTCCTCGGCATCGGCGTGATCGTCGGCGTGCACTGGATGTGCTTTTTCGGCGCAATCCGCCTGGCGAACATCTCGATCTGCCTCGCCGGGATGGCGACGATCTCGATCTTCACCGCGTTCACCGAACCGTGGCTCGAAAAGCGGCGGGTCCGGCCGGTCGAGGTCGCGCTCGGCCTGCTCGTGCTCGCCGGCATCCTGCTCATCGCCGGCTTCGAACGCGGCTACCTCGCGGGCCTGGGCGTGGCGCTTCTCGGTGCCTTCCTGGCGGCGGTTTTTCCCGTGCTGAACCGCCGCTTGGTCCGCGGCGGCGGGCTCGACCCGTTGGCGATGGTGGCTTGGGAGATGCTCGGCGCGGCCGCCATCTGCCTCGCCGCCTTGCCGCTCTTCGCCGATTACGCCTCGCTCTGGCGATGGCACGGCCTCGACTGGCTGTGGCTGCTGACGCTCGGCTGGCTGTGCACCGTGGGCGCGCACGGCTGGCATATCCAGCTCTTGCGCCACCTCAGCGCCTACACCTCGAATCTCGCGATCAATTTCGAGCCTCTCTATGGGATTCTCGCCGCCGCGCTCATCTTCGGCGAGCACCGCGAACTCCACCCTGGCTTCTACTTCGGCGCCGCCGGCATCATCGCGGCGAACGTCCTGCACCCGCTCATCCTGCGCCGGATTGCCCGGAGGAAAGCCGTTGCTCTGGAGAAGAGAGTTGAACCGCGGATCAACGCGGACTGACGCAGATTTGAAAAGGGGCCGGACTTGAGGCTCTTCAGGCTTACATCCATCCGCCCGCGAGTTTCGGCGGGATGAGGAATTCCAGCGTTGTCCGCCGTGCCGGTGGCTGGACGCGGAGGCCGACCAGCGCGCCCTTTTTCACTTCGACGGACATGCCGCCGAGCAGGTGTTCGACGAGCGCGGAAAAGTCCGGCTCGTGGCCGACGATCATCACGCGGCCGAATTCCTCGAACACCGCCAGCTCGGCGAGCGCCGTTTCCGGCTGCATGCCGGACGCCAGCCAGCGCTGGACCACGGGCGCGGAAATGCCGGCCATGGCGCAGAATTCCTCCGCCGTTTGCCGCGCGCGGACCAGCGGGCTGGTCAGCACGATCGCCGGCAGGCGGTCCGCCGCCTTCAGCAGGCGGGCGGCGCGCTGAGATTGCTCGATGCCCTTGGCCACCAGCGCCCGCGCCGCGTCGCCGCCCGGATGTCCGTGCGATTCGGCTTTCCCGTGGCGCAGGAGCAGAAGTTCCATCGTCGAAAATTTCACATGGTCATCCCGCCGTCCACCGCCAGCACTTGGCCGGTGATGTATCTGGCTGCCGGGCTCGCGAGATAGGCCACCGCTTCCGCGATGTCGCGCACCTCGCCGAACGATCCGAGGGGAATCTTTTCCAACACCGCCTCGCGGACGTTTTCCGGTAGCTCGTCGGTCATGTCCGTGGTGACGAATCCCGGGGCCACCGCGTTGCAGGTCACCTTGCGGCCGGCCAGCTCGCGGGCGACGGCTTTGGTGAAGCCGATCAGGCCGGCCTTGCTCGCCGAGTAGTTCGCTTGGCCGGCGTTTCCGATCAGGCCGATCACCGAGGCGATGTTAATGATCCGCGCGTCCTCGGCCTTCATCATGACGCGCATGAAGCCCTTCACCAAGTTGAAGGCGCCCTTGAGATTGGTGTCGAGCACCGCGTCCCAGTCCTCCTCCTTCATCCGCATGAGCAGGCCGTCGCGGGTGACGCCGGCGTTGTTGACCAGGATGTGGACGGTGCCGAAGTCCTCGCACACGCGCTTCGCCATCTCCTGGACCGCGCCGTGATCGGCCACGTCCACGGCGTACGCCCGCGCGCGATCCGGAAACTCCGCGTTGATTTCCGCGGCGGCGTCGCCGCAACTCGATTCGCTGCGGCTGACCACCGCGACCCGCGCGCCTTCCGCGGCGAGCCGCTTCGCGATCTCCCGGCCGATCCCGCGGCCGCCGCCGGTCACCACCGCCACCTTGTTTTCGAAACGCTGCATCGCCGCAAAGCAGACGGACCACGCCCGCCGCTGTCAACCCGCTGATTCGACATTGCCCGCGAGCGCGACCCGTGGCTTTCTTGTGACGTGGACGCCTACCTCGATCTCATGCGCGACGTGCTGGCCAACGGCGAGCGCCGCGACGACCGCACCGGCACCGGCACGCTCTCGCTTTTCGGCCGCCAGACCCGCTACGACCTCCGCAAGGGCTTTCCCTGCGTGACGACGAAGAAGCTCCACCTGCGATCGGTTGTCCACGAGCTGCTGTGGTTCCTCAAGGGTGAGACGAACATTCGCTATCTTGCGGAAAACGGCGTCACCATCTGGGACGAGTGGGCCGACGAGGAAGGGGAGCTCGGCCCGGTCTACGGCAGGCAATGGCGCGCCTGGCCGACGCCCGACGGCCGCTCGATCGACCAGATCCAGCTGCTCATCGACGGTCTCAAGGGCAGCCCGGATTCGCGCCGGCACGTCGTTTCCGCATGGAACGTCGGCCAGCTCCACCAAATGGCGTTGCCGCCGTGCCACTTGCTGTTCCAGTTCTACGTCCACGCGCCGGACCCGGACGGCCGCCGCGGGCTGTCTTGCCAGCTTTACCAACGCAGCGCGGACCTGTTTCTCGGGGTGCCGTTCAACATCGCTTCCTACGCCTTGCTGACGCACATGGTCGCCCATGTCTGTGACTTCGAGCCGCGGGACTTCGTCCACACGTTCGGCGACGTCCATCTTTACAGCAACCATCTCGAGCAGGCCGAGATCCAGCTCGCGCGTGAGCCGCGGCCGCTCCCGACGCTGTGGCTCAACCCCGCGGTGAAATCGATCGACGGTTTCTCTTTCGATGACATCCGGCTCGAGAATTACGATTCCCATCCGCATATCAAGGCGGAGGTGGCGGTATGAAAAAGCCGCATCTCACCGCGATCGTTGCCATGTCTCCCGGCCGCGTGATCGGCCGCGAAGGCGCGCTGCCGTGGCATCTCCCGGAGGACCTCGCGTTCTTCAAGAAAACCACGCTCGGGCATCCGATCGTCATGGGCCGCAAAACCTACGAATCCATCGGCAAGCCGCTGCCCAAGCGCCGCAACATCATCCTCTCACGGAGCGCGGACTTCAGTCCGCCCGTCGAAGTGATCCGCACGCCCCACGCGCTCTTCGATCTCCCGGATCTTGGCGAGCAAGCTTTTATCATCGGCGGCGCCGAGGTCTTCAATGCCTTCAAGCCCTGTATCGACGACTGGCTCGTCACGCATGTTTCAAAAGCGTATCCCGGCGATACCTTCCTTTCGCCGTTCGAGAGCGATTTCCCGAAAACCGAAGTCATCCTGAAGACCGACGACTTCGAGATCCGCCGCCATTTTCGCTGATGGATTTGTTCTCCCAGAACCGCCCGGCCGAAGGACCGAAGGCGCTCTCCGTCACGCAGCTCCTGCGGCGGATGAAAAACCTGCTCGAGATCGAGGTCGGCGAGATCTGGGTGGAGGGCGAGGTTTCGAACCTCAAGCGCCAGGCGAGCGGGCATTGGTATTTTTCGCTCAAGGACAATTCCGCGCAGATCCAGTGCGCGATGTTCAGCGCGCGCCGCAAGCCCGGCTGGAACACGCTCGAGGACGGAGTGAAGGTCCGCGTTTTCGCCGAGGCGAGCGTTTACGAAGCCCGCGGCCAGCTCCAGATCATCGTCCAGAAGGCCGAGCGCGCCGGCCTCGGCGACCTGCAGGCGAAATTCGAGGCGCTGAAGCGCAAACTCCAGGCCGAGGGGCTGTTCGACGCCGCGCGCAAGCGGCCGATCCCGACGTTTCCACGCGTGGTCGGCATCGTGACTTCCCCCACAGGAGCGGCGATCCGCGACATCTGCCACGTGCTCGATCGCCGCGCGCCGTGGGTCCAGCCGGTGCTTTTCCCGGTCCGCGTGCAGGGCAGGGGAGCGGAGCTCGAGATCGCGGAAGCCATCGGAAAACTCGGCCGGCCCGAGGACTTCGGCTACCCGCGCTGCGACGTGCTGATCGTCGGCCGCGGCGGTGGCTCGCTGGAAGATCTGTGGTGCTTCAACGAGGAAGTCGTCGCCCGTGCGATCGCGGCCTGTCCGATTCCCGTGATTTCCGCAGTCGGGCACGAGGTCGATTTCACCATCGCCGACTTCGTCGCGGACTTGCGCGCGCCCACGCCGAGCGCCGCCGCGGAGATCGCGGTGCCCGATGGCCTTGAGATCGTCGCGAAGCTCAACCGCCTGCGCCGCCGGCTCGTCCAGCTTTCGTCTTCACGTCTCGAGCGTGCGATCTCCGTGGTGGAAGCGATCAAGCGCGGCCCGCTCCGGCGCGATGCCGAGCGCGTCCTGCGGGAACCGACGATGCGCGTCGATTCGTTGCGCGAACGCATGACCAAGTGCACCGCCGCCGCGCTCCGACGTCACGAGCTCCACCTCGCCGAGGCCCGCGCGCACCATCGCGCGCAGCATCCGGCCCGCGTGATCGAGCGCCGGCTCGAGCACCTCGAACGCCTCCGCACCCAGCTCGAGCGACTCGGGAAAACCCAGCTCGAGCGCAAGGCGGACCGCCTCCAGCGAGTGAAGCTCCTCCTCCGCGCCCTCGGCCCCGACTCCGCCTTCCAGCGCGGGTTTTCCATCACCCTCGGCGAGGATGGAAAAGCGGTGAGGTCGGTGAACGACGTTTCTCCCGGCATGAAACTCATCACCAAAGTCCGCGACGGCGACATCGCCAGCCGGGTCGATTGAATCATGGAACTCGACCTCCTCACGACCCACGCCGACCGCGCCTATCCGATCCTCGCCGGGCTGGTCACGCCGCGGCCGATCGCGTGGGTGACGACGCTCAACCACGACGGCTCGGTGAATGCGGCGCCATTTTCATTTTTCAACGTCTTCGGCAGCGAGCCACCGCTGGTGATCTTCGCGCCGGGAAACAAGGACGACGAGACGCCGAAGGACACGGCGCGGAATTGCCGGCGGACGGGCGAATTTGTCGTGAACCTCGTGGACGAGGCGCTGGCGGAAACCATGAACCGCACTTCGGCGACCCTGCCATACGGCGAGAGCGAGGTGACGCGCGAGAAGCTCGCGACCGCTCCGTCATCGGTGGTCGCCCCGGCCCGGATCGCCGCCGCGCCGGCCGCACTGGAGTGCCGCGTCCACTCGATCCAGGAGATCGGCGAAAACCGGCTGGTGCTCGGCATTGTCCACCGCGTGCAGGTGCGCGACGAGCTGATCGATCCGGAGACGCTGCGGATCCGCGGCGAGCGGTTTCACCCGGTCGGCCGGATGGCGGTGCCGGACTGGTATTGCCGCACGGGCGACCTCTTCGAAATGCGTCGGCCGGGGTGATTCATGCGCACGCTTCATGTGCGGCATGCGGGAGTTCGTCGGCAGCGGCGAGGCACCGCTTGACCCAATCGGGGGGCGGGGCCTAGGGTCCGCGCGGCAATTTTCCCGCCGGCGCTTCCCATGAACATCCACGAGTACCAGGCCAAAGAGCTTTTCGACCGTTTCCATGTTCCCAGCCCGCAGGGCAAGGTGGCGTCCAGTCCCGAGGAAGCGGCTGCCGCGGCGCGCGAGTTCGAGGGCTCGAAGCTCGTGATCAAGGCGCAGGTCCACGCCGGCGGACGCGGCAAGGGGCATTTCAAGAACGGCTTCCAAGGCGGCGTGCATCTCATCCACTCGCCGGAGCAAGCCGCGGAATTCGCCGGGAAAATGCTCAACGAGACGCTGGTCACCGTGCAGACCGGCGAGGCCGGCCGCTTGGTGCGGAAGGTGATGATCGCCGAGGCCGTGGACATCACCCACGAGTATTACCTCGCGATCCTGCTCGACCGCGCCACCTCGCGGCCGGTGATCGTGGCATCCACGGAAGGCGGCATGAGCATCGAGGACGTGGCGCATGAGACGCCGGAGAAGATCGTCCGCCAGTTCGTCCACCCGCTGCTCGGCCTGCAAGGCTACGAGATCCGGAAAATCGCCGCGGCTCTCGGCTTGTCCGGCGACCTCGGCAAGCAGTTCGGCAAGCTGCTCGCGAACCTCTACAAGCTCTTCGTTTCGCTCGATTGCTCGATGGTCGAGATCAACCCGCTGGTCACCACGCCTGACGGCCGCGTGCTGGCGCTCGACGCCAAGTTCGGCTTCGACGACAACGCGCTGTTCCGCCATCCGGAGATCGTCGCGATGCGCGACAAGGACGAGGAGGACCCGCGCGAAGTGGCGGCGTCCGAATTTGATCTGAACTACATCGGCCTCGACGGCAACATCGCCTGCCTCGTCAACGGCGCGGGACTCGCAATGGCGACGATGGACATCATCAAGCACTACGGCGGCGAGCCGGCGAACTTCCTCGACGTCGGCGGCGGCGCCTCGAAGGAGCAGGTGACGGCGGCTTTCAAGATCATCCTCGGAGACCCGAACGTGAAGGGCATCCTGATCAATATTTTCGGCGGCATCATGGACTGCAACGTCATCGCCGAGGGCGTGATCGCCGCGGCTCAGGAGACTGGCTTGCCGATCCCGCTGGTGGTCCGGTTGGAGGGCAACAACGTCGACAAGGGCAAGGCGACGCTGAACGCCAGCGGCCTGAACATCCTTTCCGCCGACACCATGTCGGACGCCGCGCAAAAGGTGGTCGCGGCCGTCGCGTGAGAGCCTATCGTGCTCCCGCTATGAAAGGCATCGGAATCAAAGAAGCGGCCTTCACCGGCTATCCCGTCACCGACATCCCGGTGGCGCGCGCATTCTACGGAGATCTCCTCGGCCTCGAGGAAGCCACCGTTTTCGAGCACGAGGGCGAGGTGGGTTGGGTCGAATACGACATTCCCGGCGGGCACACGCTCGCCATCACGAAAGCCAGCGATCAATGGCAGCCGAATGCCAATGGTGGCGGCCTTTGCTTCGAGGTCGAGGATCTCGATGCGGCGGTTGCAAAGCTGAAGGATGCCGGCGTCACGATCCCCATGGGTATCCAGGACTACCCGATCTGCCGCCTCGCCCTCATCGCCGATCCGTCCGGCAACACCGTCGCCCTCCACCAGAAGAAGGCGAATCATCCGGAGAACGGCTGAATTTACTTGGTGCCGTCCCGAACCTAGCGTTCCGCTGTGAAAGCCACTTTGCAAAACGAACCGACCGCGCTCTCCCGCGAGGAAAAGGCGGAGGTGATCGACTTCCTGCTGCCGCAGGTCGTCGGGGATGAAGATGACGACATCTCGCCGGAGCTGATGGCGGAGCTGGAGCGGAGGATCGAGGCTCATGAGAAAGATCCCTCGGGAACCATGACGCTTGAAGCGTGGCGGAAGGAGCGGGGAATCGTCTGATGAGCCGCGCCCTCGTCATCACCGCGGAAGCAGGACGGGACATCGCGGAAGCGAGCCAGTGGTATGACGAGATGGAGCCGGGTGTCGGGCGGAAGTTCGAGTTGGCGCTCGATCGCGCGTTCGAGCGAATCCGTCAGACCCCCGAGCTGTATCGGGTCCGCGGTAGACGGGATATACGACGCTGCCGGCCCGAGAAGTGGCCCTATGGAATCTACACTTTCGCCTTCTGGAAGCGCGATGCGAAGTCATCGCCGTTGTTCACGATGCCCGCGACCCCAAGTATTTGAATTACCGACTGCGATAATCCCATGGCCATCCTCATTGACGAAAACACCAAGGTCCTCGTGCAGGGCATCACCGGCAGCTTCGGCGCGCGCCACGCGTCGCTCTCGCTCGAATACGGCACCAAGCTCGTCGCAGGCGTCACGCCAGGCAAGGGCGGCCAGAAGTTCGAGAACACCGTGCCGATCTTCGACACCGTGGAGCAGGCGGTGAAGGAAACCGGAGCGACGGCATCCGCGATTTTCGTCCCGCCGCCGTTCGCCGCGGATGCCATCCTCGAGGCGGTCGATGCCGGCGTTGAGCTGGTCGTCGCGATCACCGAAGGCATCCCGGTCATGGACATGATGCGGGTGAAGGAGGCGATGAAGGGCTCGAAGTCGCGGCTCGTCGGCCCGAACTGCCCCGGCCTCGTCACGCCCGGCCGCGGCGAGAAAAGCCACGGCGGCTGCCGGATCGGGATCGCTCCGGGCTACATCCACAAGCGCGGGAACGTCGGCGTCGTTTCGCGCTCCGGCACGCTCACCTACGAAGCGGTTTTCCAGCTCACGCAGCTCGGCTACGGCCAGAGCACCTGCGTCGGCATCGGCGGCGACCCGATCAACGGCACGTCGCACCTCGACGTGCTCCGGATGTTCAACGACGACCCGGAGACCGAGGCGATCATCATGATCGGCGAGATCGGCGGCACGGCGGAAGTCGAGGCCGCTCGCTGGGCGAAGGAGAACTGCAAGAAGCCGATCGCCGGCTTCATCGCCGGAGCCACCGCGCCTCCCGGTCGCCGCATGGGCCACGCCGGGGCGATCGTCGGCGGCGAGGAAGACACCGCGCAGGCGAAGAAACGCATCCTCGCCGAGTGCGGCATCGCCGTGGCGGAAACGCCCAGCGACATGGCGAGCACGCTGCTCGAGCGCTGGGGGAAATGACTTGCGCTGGTGAGAGTTGCGCGCGGAGATGATCCGCGGTGTTGGTTTCCAAGCAGTTCGTCGCCGAGATCTCGCTGAAGCGGGAGGAGATCGACTCCTTTGATGGATTCCCGTTCTGCTTGCCCGCGGTGAGGGTGTTGGACCGGCTGGAGCTGCACCCGGCGGTGACTTTCTTCGTAGGCGAGAACGGCTCGGGAAAATCCACGCTGCTGGAAGCTCTCGCGGTGGCCTGTGGCTTCAACGCCGAGGGCGGATCGCGGAACTTTCGCTTTGCCACCCGGGAGTCGCACTCGGAATTGCATCGATTTCTCCGGATCTCCCGCGGCCTGCCGAGGCCACGGGACGGGTTCTTCTTCCGCGCCGAGAGCTTCTTCAACGTCGCGACCGAGATCGAGAAGCTGGATGAGGGTCCTGGCGGGCCGCCGGTGGGGCCGGCCTACGGAGACCTCTCGCTTCACGAGCAGTCCCATGGGGAGTCGTTTCTCGCGCTGGTGCTCGAGCGCTTCCGCGGCCATGGGCTTTACCTGCTCGACGAACCGGAAGCGGCCCTATCGCCAAAGCGGCAGCTCGCGGTGCTGACGCGAATGCGCGACCTGATCGCCGAGCGCTCGCAGTTCGTGATCGCGACCCACTCGCCGATCCTCATGGCTTATCCGGACGCCATCATCTATGAGTTCGGAACAGAAGGAATCCGGCGCGTCAGTTTCGAGGAAACCGAGCACTATCAGATCACCAGGAGCTTCCTCTCGAACCCGGAGCGGATGTTCCGAAGTTTGTTTGAACGATAGACAAAGAAGCGCCGCTACCCGTGGCCAGGCAGCGGCGTTCGTAACAGAAACGGCGTGGCTCCTTTCGGATTTACTCCTGTGAGCCCGCCCACTTCACGGCGTTCACGAGGATCTTCTGGTAGTTCTCGTTGTCGTGGGCTTCGGCGGCGTGGCCGAGGGTGATTACGGCGATCGGCGCGCGCCGGTCATCCATCACCCAGACGCTGGCGTGGGTCTCGCCGTTGTCGGTGTTTTCCGCGAGGACTTCATACTTCGCGCGGTCGCCGAATTGCTGGCGGTAGCTCTCGTCGGTGATATTGAAGCTGCCGTCCACCCCTTCCATGATCGGGTGGTCCGGCTTCTTCACGTTCACCTCGAATTCGCCGTAGCCGTGGCTGGTGGAGCCGCCGCCGACGTAGCGCTCGTTGTAGCCGTCCCACGGATGAATCCACGCGCCGGCGTGGAGGATCACGACGCCCTTCTTCGCGTCGGCGTGACGCTTGAGCGCGCGCTGGAACTCGCGGCCGCCCCACTGCGGGTGGTTGCCGCTGAAGACGATGACGTCCGCGTCCTTGATGAGTTCGAGTGCTTCCTCGAGGTTCGGCGTCGCGGCCACATCGAGGCCGCCGGCCTTGCGCAATGTCTCGGCGTCCGCACCGAGGAAGAATTTCGGGAAATCATGCGAGCTGCCGGCACCGGCGAGCAAGACGCGGAGGGTGTCGTCGGCTTCTTCGCCGAACTCCTGGCCCATCGGCTCGGTGGAATCCGGGGCTTGGGCGGAGGCGGGAAGCACGGCGAGCGCGGCCGCGCCGAAAAAGGCGAAGGCGGAATTCAGGAGTTTCATCGTTGGGATTTTCAGTTTTCGGGTTCTCGGGAAAAAACCCGCGCCGAACGAATTCGACGCGGGTTTTCTCGCGGGCGGTGGGTTTCAGGCCGCCTTGGAGATCACTTTCGTTTTACGGAGATCCGCTTGAATTCCTTCGTCAGGTTCGTGAGCGATTCCTCGACGCCCATGCGCTCGAGGCTCGAGGCCCCGACGAAGCCGACGCAATCGGTCGCTTGGATGACGCGGTCAGCGTCTTCCGGCGTGTTGATCGGGCCGCCGTGGCACAGATAGAAAATGTCGTCGCGCACGCTCTTCGCGGCATCGATGATGTCCTGGGTGCGCTTGATCGTGTCCTCCCAGCTCACCACCGCGTTGGTCACGCCGATCGAGCCGCCGACGGTGGTGCCGACGTGGGCGATGATGGCGTCCGCGCCGTTTTCGGCCATGCGCTTCGCCTCTTCCGGCGAGCCGACATAGACGATCGAGAACAGGTCCATGCGGTGGCCGAGATTCACCATCTCGAATTCCTTCTCGACGCTCATGCCGGTCTCCTCGAGCACGCCGCGGAAGTGGCCGTCCACGATCGTGTGCGTCGGGAAGTTGTTGATACCGGAAAAGCCCATCTCCTTCACCTTGCCGAGCCAGTGCCACATCCGGCGACGCGGGTCGGTGCCATGGACGCCGCAGATCACCGGGATCTCATCGACCACCGGGAGCACCTCGTATTCGCCGATCTCCATGGCGATGGCGTTGGCATCGCCGTAGGCCATCATGCCGGCGGTCGAGCCGTGGCCCATCATGCGGAAGCGGCCGGAGTTGTAGATGATGATCAGGTCCGCGCCGCCCTTTTCAATGAACTTGGCGGAAATCCCGGTGCCCGCGCCGGCGGCGATGATCGCCTGGCCTTTCGAGAGCGTGTCGTTGAGCCGCTCGATGACTTCCGCGCGAGTGTAGGGATTTCCTTTTCCGGTCCAAGGGTTGGGCATGCGGAGAGCCTAAACCGCCGCCCCCCGGTCCGGTCCAGCACCGGCGCATGCCGCGCATCCACCAGCGGTTATTCAAGGTCCACATGGGAGCGCCGTCGGACCATCCTGCTCCGAGTCCGAAACCCGCTCGACTCCGCCCCGCCCGCGGCGGAATCTCGGGCCGCGATGGATGTACCGGATACCGCCCCGCCCGCGACCGACCGGGAGATTCTCGGCGGCGGGACACGCTGGCAGGTGGTTCGCGGCGGCGACGACCCGCGCGGCTGGATCCAGTCCGGTCCCTGCTGTCCGCTGCTCGGCCAACACCACATCGCCCACTGCGGGATCATGCGCGCCGCGCCGCCGTTTGAGATCGTCCGCGCCGAGCAGAGCGGGACGTTCATGCTCGCCTGCCTCGCGGGCGAGGGCGTGGTGCTCGCCGACGGCCGGTGGAAACGCATCCGCTCCGGTCAAGCCTGTCTCCTGCCGCCCTTCGTCGCCAACGCGCTCAAGTGCCCCGCGGGAAAAACCTGGGCCTTCGCGTGGGTTCGCTACCTCGAGGAACGCGAGACCCGACCCATCGTCTCCTCGATCTCGCCGGTGAGCGGCGCGTTCGATGGCGTCCCGCTCAAGCTCGCCATCGAGGGCCTGCACGCCGAATGCCTTGCTGGAAACGCCGCCGCGCCGCTCCACCACTGGACCGAGCTGGTCCATCACTACGTGCTCCGCTTCGCCCAGCCCCACGGCAGCGACGATCGGCTGTGGCGAGTTTGGCAGCGGGTCGAGGCCGAGCTTTCCCGGCCGTGGTCGCTCGAGGATCTCGCCGCGATCGCCTGCCTGAGCGGCGAGCACCTGCGGCGGCTGTGCCGGAAGGAACTCGGCCGCAGCCCGATGCAGCACCTCACGCACCTGCGCATCCAGCGCGCGCGGCACTTGCTTTCCACCACCGATGACAAGGTGGAAACGATCGCCCGCGGCGTCGGCTTCGAGAGCGCGTTCACGTTTTCCAACACCTTCCGGAAATGGACCGGCCACCGGCCTTCGGACTTCCGCAAATAGCGGCCCGTTCAGGGAATCTCGCGGCCTTCGAGGATCGCCAGCGAGAACGGATCGCCCGCGTCGGCGAACTCGCGGAGGTGCGTCATCGCCAGCTCGCGGACGGCGGGCTCAGGGTTTTCGAGCGCGGTGCGGAGGACCTGCCAATCCACGAACCTGCCAAACATCGATTCCGCCTCAGCGAGATTGGCCGAAGGCAACGCTCCCATCCACTTGCGTCGGACCTTGTCCTCGAGAAAGCGGATGTCGTGCTCGTCCTGCGTCCGGCCGGTATTGTCCTTGCTGATCGCAAGGTCGATCGGGTCGGGTAGCCACGAGCCGTCCTCGTTCCGACTGGATCGTGAGAGAACTTCCGCGAAATCCTCCGCGGAAAAGCCAGTCGGCTTCCGGAACACGTCAAGCGGGCACTCGAGGCCGTGCACCCGCACCATGCCGATTTCGGCCACGGCATCGACCAGATCCTCATCCGCGACAAACCGCCAGCCGGGGAGGGCATGCAGCGTGAGGCCTTCATACCTCGCGCAGGCTTCTTGCAAAACTTCCGCCCAGCTGCGGGAATCCAGCTTCGGGTCAAGCCATACGTCGGCGTCTTTGGTCGGACGGCTGAAGCCGTGCCCGATCACGGCAAGGCCGCCGATCACGATGAGATCGTGATCGGCCGTCAGCTCTCGGATGAACTCTTTTGTGGTGATTGCCATGCAGCCACGGTCTTGTTCACTCGGCTTGCGATTTGCCAAAACTCCGCGACCGAAGAAGGATTCTCCATCCAAGGCTCGCTGTTATCGGTAATGCGAGATGGAGGAGCCGCAGGCCTGCGGCTCCTCATAACTTTCCGCGCGACGCGCCGCGCCCAGTCCTCTTGAAGAGAGCGAATTGATGGCTTTCGCGGAGTCGCGTTCATGCCGCGACGCTAGCCCATCGAGTATCAGGCTGCAAGCCTCCGGCTTGCCTCACTTCCGCAGCGACGCCCACGGCTCTTCGCCGCTGACGTCCACGAGGAACGGCCCGGTCTGCGAGCCGGGCGAGAGGATCGCGAGGATGACGGCGTCCTTGCCGCTGTCGTTGAAGGTCGCGTGCACCACGCCGGGGAGCATGTGCGCGGCCTCGCCGACCTTGAGGATTTGCTTTTCCTCGCCGACCCATTGTTCCACTTCGCCCTGGAGGACATAGATAACTTCCTCGAGTTCCGGATGGTGGTGGAAGTTATGTCCTTCGCCGGCGGGGAGGACGGCGCGGCAGACTTGCAGGTCCTTGGCATTGGTGACTTCCGGGCGGCACATCCAGTAGTTGGTGCGGCCTTTGAAATCTTCCTTGAGGGCTTCGGCTTCGGTGATGAATGCGGGTTTCATGATCGTGGGGGTTTCAAAAATCGGCCCGCGCCACCATCTCGGCGAGCAGCGGGGCGGCTTCGGAAATCAGTGTTTCGAGCGGCAGACCCGTGTCGGCCAGCGCGTGGATTTCGCGGAAAAGTCCGCTGTCGCGGGCGGCGGCGTCCGTCATCCCGCAGAAGCCGGTCACCGGCACGCCGGCCTCGCGGGCCATCCGCGCGAGGCCGACCGGGCCCTTGCCCAGCAGGCTCTGGTGATCGAGCGCGCCTTCGCCGGTGAGCACGTGATCGGCCGCGGCGACGCGGGATTTCAGGTCGAGCAGATCGGCCAGCAGGTCGAAGCCCGGTTCGAGTTTCGCGTCGGCGAAGTGCAGCAAGCCGAAACCCAGGCCGCCGGCCGCGCCGGCTCCAGGCGTCTCCGCCGCCATCCGGCCGTCGCTCAGCTCGACCAATCGCGCGAGCGCCGCCTCGAGCCGCGGCCGGGTTTCCTCGGTCGATCCCTTCTGGCGGCTGAAAATTTCCGTCGCGCCCTTCGCACCGAGCAGCGGGTTGTCCACGTCGCACGCCGCGATGATCTCGGGGAGCGCGATCCGGCTGGTGAAATCCACCCGCGTCACCTGAGCCAGCCGCTCCGGCGACGGTTCGACGGTCTCCCCGCGTTCGTCGAAGAACCGCACGCCCAACTCCGCGGCCATGCCGCTGCCGCCGTCGTTCGTCGCGCTGCCGCCGATGCCGAGGATCAGGCGCTTCACGCCATGCTCGCGGATGGCATGGGCGATTTGCTGCCCCACGCCCTTGGTCGTCGCGCGCAGCGGATCGCGTTCGTCGGCCGCGATCCGCCAGATGCCGGCGGTTTCCGCCATTTCCAGGACGGCGGTCGGGCCGTGCGCGGTTTCCGCGAGCACGTAGCGGCTGTCGATCGGGCGGTTCAGCGCGTCCACCGCCGGACAGGAAATCCAGCGTCCCTTCAACGTCGCGGCCAGCGTTTCCATGAATCCCTCGCCGCCGTCGGCGATCGGGCAGAGGTCGATTTCGGCGTCCGGGCGGTTCCGCCGCAGGCCTTCAGCCATCGCCGCCGCCGCTTCGGACGCGGAGAGCGAGCCCTTGAACTTGTCCGGGGCGATGAGGAATCGGCGCGACACGAGCGGGACCGGTAGGCCCTGCACGAAAACCTGCCAAGGGAAAACGCGCCCGTCACTCCACCTCCGGCGCGGAGAAGTGACCGTAGATCGCCAGCACGCCGCAATAAATGCCGTAGCAGACGAAGCCGATGGCGGTGAGGCCCAGCAGCCATGGCCCGTACGGCTGGGTCGCCATCTCGCGGAAGGCTCCGGCCATGCCCTTCGCTTCATCGGGATCGGCCTGCAGCGCCGCCTGGACCAGGAAAAAGCCGATCATGAGAAAAACCACGCCGCGCGCGCCGAGGCCCGCTTTGGCGATCCGGTCGATCCATCCGCGCTTTCGGGTCGCGATGCCGTCGAGTTCGAATTTCCGCCGGTAGCTGCCTTTGAAAGCGGTGATCCATTGGCCGATGCCGCCCACGCCGACCGCCGCGCCGGCCGCGCCGACCAACCAGCGGCCGAACGGCTGCGCCATGAGCCGCGCGGTCCACCCGGCGGCTTCGCCCTCGCCCTCGCCGCCTCCGTCACCCAACAGCAAACGCGCCGCCGCCACACAAAGCCCGAAATGCACAGCGCCGCTGGCAAAGTAGCCCGCGCGGGTGGCGAGGCCTTTGGCGTCCTTGCCTTCGTTCTCCGCATCGAGGAAGGCGCTGAGCCAGCGCCAGATGCCATAGCAGGCGAGGCCGAGGGCGACCAACGCCAGAAGGGTCATCTGAAGCGGGCTGTCGTCCAGCTCGAGCAGCGCGCCCTGCGCGTCGGTCGTCCGGCCTCCG
This sequence comes from uncultured Verrucomicrobiales bacterium, assembly GCA_965651855.1. Classification (GTDB taxonomy): domain Bacteria; phylum Verrucomicrobiota; class Verrucomicrobiia; order Verrucomicrobiales; family Akkermansiaceae; genus Luteolibacter. Next base: position 3,174 of record CBFGTW010000030.1, on the reverse strand, counting down.
GCACCGAAGGCTGCCTTCGCGGCCAACCAACCGACCAGGACATAGACGACGGCCTTTGCGCCGTATCCGGCTCGGGCGACCGAGGAGACCCAACTTCGTGATTTTTCAGGCATCCGACAGAGTAACTCCAGTGCCCCCATGCCGCCACGGGAAGCTCCACGACCTCGCGAGGCAATAAGCCCGATCGTTGGCCAACTCCTGCCTCAGGCGCTACGTTTCCCTCGCTCGTTCATGAACCGATCCCTTTCCCGCGCGCTCTTGTTCTCGATTCTCTGGCTGACGGCTTCCGTCGGCCAGGAAATCCCGGGCACCGCCCCCGAAACCGCGGAGCCGGCGCCGGAGATTTCCGTGCAGGACGCGCCCGGTGACGCGGAAATCCAGCGCCGTCTCTCGTCCGTGCTCTCACAGATCGAGTCGCTCGAATCGGTGAAAGTTTCCATCCGTTCCGGGGTGGCGACGCTTTCCGGCGAGGTGCCGAACGCCCGCGCCAGCCGCTCGGCGGAGGAAATCGCCAACCGCACCGAGGGTGTCGTCCACGTCCAGAACCAGCTCGAGGAAATCGTGGACCTCGAGGCGCGCTTGCGGCCGGCAACCCGGAAAGTCCGCGAACTGGGTGCTGCGGCCGTGCGCATCCTGCCGGTCGCCGCGGTGGCATTGCTCGTCGCCGTGGTCGCGTGGTTCCTCGGCATCTGGGCCGGCAACCGCGAAACCTGGCTCCGCCGCCTCGGCCTCTCCGAACTCGCCGCCAACCTCGGCCGCCGCGTCGTCCGCACCGTCGTCACCCTCGGCGGATTCCTCATTGCCCTCGAAATTCTCGATGCCACCGCGATCGTCAGCGCCCTGCTCGGCGTGGCCGGGGTGGCCGGCATCGCCCTCGGCTTCGCTTTTCGCAACATCGTCGAAAACTACCTCGCCGGCGTGCTCCTCAGCGCCCGCAATCCTTTCGCCATCGGCGACCAGGTTAAGGTCGGCGAGTTCCTCGGAAATGTCATCCGTCTCGCTTCGCGGGACACCGTGCTGATGACTCCCGAAGGCAATCACCTCCGCATCCCGAACAGCGTGATTATCACCTCGCCGATGACCAATTTCACCCGCAACCCGTTGCGGCGCTTCGAGTTCACCGTCGGTGTGGCGGTGGACGCCGATCTCCTGCAAGCGAGGCGGCTCGGGGTGGAAACCCTCCGCCGGATGCCCGGCGTTCTCGCCGATCCGCCACCCCAGGCGGCGGTGACTTCCCTCGGCGAGAGCAGCGTCCTGGTCCTGTTCATGGCGTGGATCGACCAGCGCGAGACCGACTTCCTCAAGGCCAAAGGGGAAGGCATCCGCTTCGTGAAGACCGCATTCGACGAGGCGCGGATCGAGATGCCGGAGCCGATCTATCGAGTCGTGCTGAACCGGCCATCCTCGAAGGAGGAATCTGCGGCTCCATCCGGAGAGCGACCGGCCGCGACGGCGGAGGATGTGGACGTATCGGCCGACCACACCCTCGACAAGCAAGTCGCGGAAGATTTGGAAACGTCCGGAGAAGAGAACCTGCTGAACAAAGGGCCCGCATAGTGCATGTCGGAACCATGTCTTTTTGATTGACCCGGAGGACCGGGCGACGGCTTGTCTCACGCTGCCCATGAACGCGCGCGCCGTCGTCTTGCTTCTCGCCTTGGGAGCCTCTGGATTCGCCGTCGGCTTCGGCGGCAAGCGGTTCGCGAATCCAGCGCCGCCAGAGCAGGAGGCCGTCGCTCACGAATCATCCCGAGCGGCTTTCCGCACCACAACAACCGACCGCGTCCGGCGGCCGGCCGTTCCGCTGCCTGCCGCGGGACGGACAGTCACTTCAAGCGCCGGGCCGAGATCCTCCGAGACGCTCGATTCCATTCTGGCCGCGGACGGCGAAGGACTCTACGGCCGCCTCGCGCTCTGGATGCTGGACGCCAGCGAGGAGGAGATCGAGGCCTACTGGATCCACTACCGCCAGCAGCCGATCCGCGCGAACGAGATCAACGACCTGATTTTCATCAACTGGACGCGGCTCGATCCGCGGGCCGCCAATTCCGCCTCGGCGGGCACGCCGGACGAGCACTACGCCTGGTGGGCGTGGGCATGCCACGACCCGCAAGCGGCGCTGGCCGCGGTGCTGGCGGAGAACCCGGACCGCCTGAACAACGTCGCGTGGGGCATCGGCGAGTTCCATGGCGAGTGGGCGCGGGAGAACTTCGATGACCTTCCGGAATCGTGCCGCGACAACGTGATCTCCGGCATGATCAAGTGGGACGATGCCGCGGACCCGCTCGCGGTGCTGGACTTTCTCAAGGAACAGGGCCGCGGATTCGACGACCGGTTTTTCAAATCCCTCGTCCGGAAAGACCCTTGGGCGGCCTGGGACTGGGTTCGCGAAAACCAAGCTCTCCTGGGTCGCTACGGAAACGCCAACAGTGCGGCGAACGAAGCTCTGGAGGCCTTGGCGGAATCGCCGGGCGCGCTCGAGCGGCTGGCGTTGGAGACTCCCGCGGGGCAACTCCGCCGGCAGATCGAATCCGCCGCATTCAATCAACTGCTCGCGACCGATCCCGAGGCGGCGGTGCAGCAGGCGAAAGCGGAAAAAGCCCCGCGCGTCGCCGCGGAGCGGCTGGCGGCCGTGGCGGCCCATTTTTTCGGGACCGAACAGCTCGGATCGCGCTGCCCTCGCCGAGAAGCTGGTCGGAGTGCTGCATGAATTGCCGCAAGCATGGAAACGGCAGCTTGTATCGATGAGTCATGCCCTCGTGAACGAGCAAAACGCCCGGGACTGGCTGAAGTGGGATTTGGAAGGGTCAGGATTCAGCGAAAGCGAGTCGAACAACCTCAAACGCCAAGCGATCGTTCAGATTGGACGCACTTCACCTGAGGAAGCGCTGCGAGCCCTCGCGGAACTTCCGCTCGATGAGACTTTCAGGCAGAATGTCATCCGGAACATTTTCAGCATGCGCGCCCTCGAGAAGAACCAGGCCGAGGCGCTGCTGGCTCTAGTCTCGTCGGAGGCGGATCGTGAGGCGGTGCGCGAGATTCTCGCTCGGCAGGAGGTGACCACATCCGTTTCGCGGCAGGAGATTTCCACTCCCGGAGAATGGATCGAGGCGGTGGGTCAGCTTCCGGACGGCGACATCCTCCACTCCGCCCACATCATGCGCGGATGGGGAC